>JAJRTE010000153.1 GCA_024278455.1 Myxococcota bacterium | reverse complement strand
GCACGGCGTGGAACTGGTGGTAGCCCGCCATCTTCTTGGCGATCTGTCCGCTGCCGTCGTCCTCGAACACGATGAAGTCGTGCACCAGATCGAGGAAGCGCCGCGGTGCCAAGAGCCCCTCGATCACGACCTGGAGCTGGGACGTGTGGGGGTCGGCCGGCGCCTCGCCCGAGATCGTGCGCCAGGGCTTGAACCACTCCCGGCCGGCGGTGAGGGTCCCGGCGCGCGCCTCGACGCCGTCGGATACGACCAGCACGGCGTTCGTCGCGAACAGCGCCGGGATCTCGGCCTTGTAGGTCTGGAGCTGCTGGAAGGCGGTCCAGATCGTGGCGTCCTCGTCCGCAGCGTTCTTGAGCTCGAGGACGGCCAGCGGCATCCCGTTGACGAAGAGCACGACGTCCGGCCGGCGGGTGTGCTTGTTCTCGACGACCGTGAACTGGTTCACGGCCAGCCAGTCGTTGTTCGCGGGATCGTCGAAGTCGATCACCCGCGCCTGAGCGCCGCGGATCGCGCCCCCGGCGTCGCGGTACTCCACCGTCACACCGTCCACCAGCAGCCGGTGGAGCGCCCGGTTGCGCTGGATCAGGTCCGCCCCCTCCGGCCGCGCCAGCCTGCGGTAGGCTTCCTCGATCGCTTCGGCCGGCAACCCGGGGTTGAGCCCGGCGAGCGCATCACGCAGGCGCCGGGCGAGGACCACCTCCCCGTAGTCCGCCCGCTCGGCGGCGGGCATGTCGGGGGCGATCTCCGGCCCGTGGGCCACCTGCCAGCCGATGGCCTTGAGCCAGGCAAGAGCGGCCTGCTCGACAGTGGATTCGGTGAATGCGCTACTCATTTCTTGCGCCCACCTCGCCTCCGCTTTGCCCAGATCTCTTCGGCCGTCTCCTTCTTCAGGGCATCCTTTATTCGCTGAATGGCCTTCTGTGAATACCGTTTGAACTTGGTCTTCCCAATCCGAAATTCCTTATAGCACTCGGGGTCCTCTCGCATCCCGAGGTAATCCACGATCGCGACAGTCTTCGGCATCGTCAACCCCAGCTTTTCCGCCAGTTGCTTGGCCCCGAGGTTGTAGAAGCCAAGCTCATCGACGCGCTTAACGGCGACGACAGAGGCTCCGGGCGTGCCCTCCTTGACAAGATGGATCGGGATGCCTTCCTTCTTCGAAAGTCGGAGTGCGAGGCCGGGCCCGGAGCCGTCCGCTTTGATCTCCACCGAAGCTGCGCCTTCGAACACGCTGTCCCACTTCTTGCCACTCCGAATATCCTCACCAAGCCGCCGCAAGTCCGCGTCGCCTGGCTGGCCCTTCTCGCCTCGGATTGTGCCGTCCAGGATTGCGAGTGGGCGCAGCCGAGCAAGAGCCTCCACTCGGCGGCGGCGGCCTGGTAGCAGCAGTTTACGTATTGCCGCCACCTCCGTATCGAAGAGGGTCGCTAGGTCGGTCGGCGGCGAGGTCGATACCGGCAAAACACGCTCTGGCAGATGGGAGGCAAGCTCCTGATCGAAAACATTCTTCAAAATGTCGCGGAAGAGCGTGACGCCTGACTGCACGTGCACGTAGAGCTGGTCCTCGGAGATGTCCAACAGATGATGCTGCGCGGCATCCCGCAGGCCGTTGATCGTTTGTAGCACCAGCGCCTGCTCTTCAGTCAGGAACTTGATCTTGCCATCACTTAGACCGCGTCGCACACAGGCATCGAAGCCGATCGTCTCCTTAGCGCGCCTCTCTCGGATGCGTCCTCCCCGATGAAGGATCGCGGCCTTCATCAGCATCTCAAAGCTGTGATCGAGCTGGATCAGGGTCGCGGCGATACGCCCCCTGTCATGGGGCCGATTGAACAGCTCGATGCTCAGGATGAGGGAATCACACGCCTTTCGGAGAAGGAGCTTGGCTTCGCGTTTCATGCCGGGGCCTCCGCCAGGAAGCGTTCCGTGTCCTTCACCCGCAACTCGCCGGAGATGAGCTTGGGAAGGAGGGTGTCGCGTAGAGCGGCGAGCGTGCGGGATTCCTCGAACATTTCCTCCTGTCGCAGGCGGGAGGCTTTCGCGACCGCGTCGAAAGCGCATACGACCGGGGAATTCGGCAACACGATCCGGGGTATCTCCAGTGCATCGATAGGGAGCATGTTTACAGTCGTGCCGTTGGCGTAGCCACTCACGGTCTCGTGCATAACTGGAGTGTTCAGCAGTTGGCAGATGTAGTCAGGTGTTAGGCCCGTCGGATCCTTCGGACGAATTCGGTAGATGTGGTGACTGAACAGGCTCTCCTCCCCGAACCGTTCGGGGATGACTGCCGCATAGCCAATCAGCAGCCGGTCATGGCCTTGCTCGGTGTTCGCGACGATCACGTCCCCGGAACACGCAACGTGTCTTGGCTTGAAGTCCCCATCGTAACGCTTGATGCCATCGTGCTTGTATCCACCACCTTCGTAGATCGAATTGAGGTTGTGCATCGGCAAGCCGTCCGGTGACAGGCCAGAACCCTTGTACGACAAGCCGCGTACGACATCGATACAGTCGGCCAGAGGGCGAATCTCCCACCCCTCCGGGATCTCCCCGAGCTCGGAATCAACGAACCGATCCGGGAAAAGATCGGCAATCTCCTTGGGCAAGCCAGGATCGCGGCCTTCGGCCTTGGCGCGGACGGGGTCGAAGTCCACGAACCAGGATTTGAAGAGCGCCCGCGCCATCCCCTCCAGCGTCTCGCTCATCCGCCGGTTCAGCTCGATCTTGTCGTCCAGCGTGCCGAGGATGTGGGCGATGGCGCGTTGTTCGGGCTCGGGAGGAAGTCGAACATTCAGCGCTTTCAGCTCGTCGCTGTTCAGCCGTCCCGTGCCGTGGCCCGCCAGATCGACCAAGGACAGCAAACGTTCTTTGTTGCCGAGAAGCAGATACGGCAGGTAGGCGTCGCGAACTCCTGGCTTCGGCCTCAACGCCTTCACGTCCTGGTTGAACGCCATCGGCCGAGCAAGCACGCTGATTGGCAGATCGTTGAGCAGGGTCATGCCTCGCGTGAGCAGAAGGACCGATCCCGCAGGAGCGACTCTTGTACCGTTCGCAACGGCTTCCTCCGTGATGTGGTCCTCGGTGTCCTCCAGCCGGAACCGCTTCATGTCCTTGGCTGACACCCAGGGGACGGTGCCAGTCCAGTACTCGGCCTGATTCTTGGATGGTGTACCGCCGGACAGGAAGTCCGTGACTTGGCCTAGCGTGGTCTCAGTCCACTCAGCCCCCATACCCCAGCTCCTTCAGGTTGGCTGCGATGGCGGCATCCAGCCTCGCGGCCTCGGCCTGCTGCTCGCGCAGTAGGGCGACGAGCCGCGTCATCTTCTCCTCGAACGGCTCGCCGTCGTCCTCCGGCGCCTCGGCACCGACATAGCGGCCGGGCGTGAGCACGTGGCCGTGCCTGCGGGCGTCGAGGAAGAGCACCTCGCCGCAACG
>JAJRTE010000152.1 GCA_024278455.1 Myxococcota bacterium | reverse complement strand
TCGTCTCCCGCGGTAGCGTCATCGTCTCCCGCGGTAGCGTCATCGTCTCCCGCGGTAGCGTCATCGTCTCCCGCGGTAGCGTCATCGTCTCCCGCGGTAGCGTCGTCGTCTCCGGCGGTAGCGTCATCGTCTCCCGCGGTAGCGTCGTCGTCTCCGGCGGTAGCGTCATCGTCTCCCGCGGTAGCGTCGTCATCTCCGGCGGTAGCGTCGTCGTCTCCGGCGGTAGCGTCGTCGTCTCCGGCGGTAGCGTCGTCATCTCCGGCGGTAGCGTCGTCGTCTCCGGCGGTAGCGTCGTCGTCGCCTTGGGTGACATCATCGTCGTTATCGTTCCCGCAAGCCCCGCTGCCAGCACCGAAAGGGGTGAGGAATACGAGGATCAGGGCCAGCCACAGGTTTCTGCTCATTCTTGCCGTCCAGGCTTTCTGCAACATGATCAACCTCCTTCGTGTTACGACCGTCTCGATGGCGACCGCAGTGCAGCGGGCGGGCCGCGGGCAAGAGGCGCCCCTCGAGTCGGGATCATGTTACCGCAAGCGGACCATGCTGTGTAGGGGGTGGGAGAAGATCGCGGTTTCGCACGGCGCGAACGGTGCAGGGAGGGCGCCTCCCCGCACAAGTCAGGGTGGCGCGAGGTCGTGATGCAGCGCTATACTTGTTTGTGGTTTTTCGCGGTTTGTGGTTTCTGCGCCGCAAGCCCGGCGGGTAGATCTGGAGGTATCTCGTGCGGAACTATTCAACAAACGGTGGCGTGATGTGGCGGACGTGCTTCTTCGTGTTCATCGGCACCTTCGTGCTGCTCCTGGGGTGCCAGCCAGAGGAACAGCCCACGGCTTCACCCACCCCGTGGCCGGGCGAGTCGCCCATCCCGGGTGAAACCGGCCCCACCCCGACCGGCACGCCGGCGGCGACCCCCCTTCCGGCCGGGACGGCGACCCCTCTTCCGGCCGGGACGGCGACCCCCGTTCCGACCGGGACGGCGACCCCCCTTCCAGGGACCCCTACCCCCGTGCCGGCCGACGGCGACGGCGACGGATTTTCGATAGCGGACGGGGACTGTGACGATGGCGACGCCGGGACCTATCCCGGCGCGGTGGAGTACAGTGATGGTGTGGACAACGATTGCGACGGAGAGGTGGACGAAGATCTGGACGCCACCGACGACGACGGGGACGGTCTTTCCGAATGGGACGGGGACTGCGACGACAACGATCCAACGGTCTATCCCGAGGCGATGGAGGTGCCCTACGACGGGGTGGACCAGGACTGTTCGGGGGCCGACCTGACCGACGTGGACGGGGACGGCGTCGATGGCGGGGCCGATGGGGAGGACTGCGACGACGGTGACCCGGGTGTGTACCCGGGCGCAGCCGAAATCGCCTACGACGGGGTGGACCAGGACTGTTCGGGGGCCGACCTGACCGACGTGGACGGGGACGGCGTCGATGGCGGGGCCGATGGTGCCGACTGTGACGACGAGGACCCCGGCCGGAGCCCGCTCCTGGAGGAGGTGCCCTACGACGGGGTGGACCAGGACTGTTCGGGCGGAGACCTGACCGACGTGGACGGGGACGGCGTCGATGGCGGGGCCGATGGGGAGGACTGCGACGACGAGGACCCCGGCCGGAGCCCGCTCTTGGAGGAGGTGCCCTACGACGGGGTGGACCAGGACTGTTCGGGGGCCGACCTGACCGATGTGGACGGGGATGGTTTCGACGCCACGCAGGCCGGGGGGCAGGATTGCGACGACCAGGACCAGTACACCCATCCCGGCGCGGACGAATACGCCGACGGCAGGGACAACGACTGCGACGGATCGGTGGACGAGAACCTGAGCACCACCGACGACGACGGGGACGGCTACTCCGAAGCCGACGGAGATTGCAACGACTACGACGCCTCCGTCTACGAAGGGGCGGACGAGGTACCTTACGACGGGATCGACCAGGATTGCGACGGGCAGGATCTCACCGACGTGGATCAGGATGGTTCCACCGGGGGCGACGAGGGGCCCGATTGCGACGACACGGACCCCACGGTCTATCCAGGCGCCGATGAAGTCCCGTACGACGGGATCGACCAGGATTGCGACGGGGAGGACCTCACCGACGTGGACCAAGACGGGTACGCTTCCACCGCCTCCCCCGGCGGGACCGACTGCGACGACCAGGACCCGAACATCCATCCAGGCGCGTCCGAAATCCCCTACGACGGCGTGGACCAGGACTGCACAGGCGCCGATCTGACAGATGTGGACGGTGACGGGTTCGATGCGGTGGACGCAGGTGGGACCGACTGCAACGACGGCAGCGAGGCCATTCACCCCGAAGCCGATGAACTGTGCGACGGGGTCGACAACAACTGCGACAACGTCATCGATGACGACGCCGTGGACCGTACCACCTGGTACACGGATGGGGACCACGACGGATATGGTGACCCGGAGGCGCCGGTCCTGTCCTGTTCCGGTTCCGAGAGCCTCGTGGAGGACAGCTCGGACTGCGACGACACATCCGCCGACAACCATCCGGGTGCCGAGGAATCCTGTGACGAGGTGGACAACGATTGCGACGGCCAGGTCGACGAGGATGTCCAGGCGACCTTCTTCCAGGATGCGGACGGGGATGGTTTCGGGAATCCGGACCTTACCGCGAGCGCCTGTGCGCCACCGGAAGGGTTCGTCGCCGATGCCACCGACTGCGACGACGGCGCGGCCACCATCTACCCTGACGCCCCCGAAATCTGCAACGGCCTGGATGAAGACTGCGACGGGGCGATCGATGAAGGGGTCGAGGTGCCGTTCTACCAGGACGCGGACCAGGACGGGTTCGGAAACGCCGCGATCAGCGTCGAAGCATGCGAGGCTCCCTCCGGCTACGTGGCCGACGCCACCGACTGCCGCGACACCAACGACGAGGTCTATCCCGGAGCGCCGGAGCGTTGCAATGGAAAGGACGACGACTGCGACGGCGAAATCGACGAGATGGTCAGCAGCACGTTCTACTTCGACAGCGACGGCGATGGCTACGGAGACGCCGCCGTTTCGGTCCAGGACTGCGACCCGCCTTCCGGCTATGTCGCCGATGCCACCGATTGCGACGACCAGGACCCGGCCGCCCACCCCGGCGCAAGCGAGGCATGCAACGGGGTCGACGACGACTGCGACGGTGCTGTCGACGAGCAGGTCTTGACACCCTATTTCAGCGACCTGGACGGGGACGGCTACGGCGATCCGGACAACCAGGTAGAAGCCTGCTCGGCGCCCCCCGGCTACGTGGTCGACGGAACCGACTGCGACGACGACAGCAACACGGTCCACCCCGGCGCGACAGAATTCTGCAACGACATCGACGACAACTGCAACGGCCAGGTGGACGAAGGCGTGGGCTTCACCTACTATCGGGACGCGGACGGGGACGGCTTCGGTGACCCCGATTCGACCACCCTCTCCTGCGACCTGGTCGTGGGCTATGCTACCAACGCGCTCGATTGCGCCGACGACGATGCCTCGATCTATCCCAATGCACCCGAATCCTGCAACGGGTTGGACGACGACTGCGACGGAACCGTGGACGAGGAGGTCCTCACCTCATGGTACCAGGACGCCGACGCCGACGGGTACGGTGACCCGAATGTGGTCATGGACGCATGCACCCAACCTTCAGGCTACGTGGACGACGCCACGGACTGCAGGGATACCAACGACATGATCCATCCGGGAGCCGTCGAACTGGCCAACGGCCTGGATGACGACTGCGACGGCGATGTGGACGAGGGCGTCTACTTCCCGAACTGCCTCGAGATCATTACCTATCTCCCCGGAAGTGCCGACGGCGTCTTCATCATCGACCCGGACGGCGCGGCCGGGCCGATCGGACCGTTCCAGGTCTATTGCGACATGACCACCGATGGGGGAGGATGGACCCTGATCGCCACCACCGCGGACGACAACAACAACACCTGGAGCTACGACAACCGAAGCCTCCTCTGGGATTCCCGCGTCATCGGGGACCTGTCCAGGCGAAACCAGGACTACAAGTCTGTCGCCTACTCGACTGTGGCTTGGTCGGACATGATGTTCAAGGACAGCGCCCTCCATTTCGCCGTCTACGAAGGCATCTATCCGGCCAGGAACAAGTCGGTCGCCGACTGGATGCCCAGGACGCTCGACTGCGCATACGCTACGGGCCGTTCCTATACCATGACCGAAGGGAACCTCCCGCCCGGCAAGCCCGACCAGTCGTGCAAGAACCGCGACCAACGGGTCTACTTCACCATCTACGACAACGAAGGGGGCGGGTGCGGAAATGACAACAATGCCTACGGACCGACCTGGGCCTACATGAACAACAACACCGGCGGCGCCGACGACCCGGGCGGGTTCGGATGGGGTCCCGGCTGGGCCGGCGGGGATGAAATGGGCGTGGCCACGCTTGGCGACAAGTGCTTCACCACGTCAGAATCTGGAAGCGGCGCCTACATCCAGTGGTTCGTTCGGTAAGCGTGACCCGCTGTGCCGGGAGGCGCCCCAGGCGACCGGTTCAGCAGCCCGCCATCCCTGTCCTGGCCACGGTTCCTCCAGCGGGCCGCGTACCAGGCGGCCGCCTGCCACCAGTTCGGCGCACGACTCACCGAGTAAGTTCGCCGTCCCGACGGTGTCCACCCGCCACGGTCAACCCCGAACACACATCGGCACTGGACGCCCCCGCCGTTTCCAGGCTACACTCGGGCGTCCTCGCAAACCCGTGAAACGAGGCTCCAGGGGTGATGTCCGCCGGCGAAATCATCATTCGAGGTGCCAGGCAGCACAACCTGAAGAATGTCGATCTGAGCTTGCCTCGAGGCCGTCTCATCGTGTTCACCGGTGTCTCCGGGTCGGGCAAGTCGTCCCTGGCCTTCGATACGCTCTACGTGGAGGGCCAGCGCCGCTACGTGGAGAGTCTTTCCGCCTACGCCCGACAGTTCCTCGGCCAGTTCCAGAAACCGGCCTGTGACGCGATCAAGGGACTGTCGCCGACCATAGCCATCACGCAGGGCAGGCAATCCAACAACCCGCGCTCGACGGTGGGAACGATCACCGAAATCCATGACTACCTCCGCGTGCTGTTTGCTCGAGTCGGCCGCCAGCACTGCCCGGCTTGCGGAGCCCCCATCGAGACGCAGAGCGTTCAGGAAATCGTGCACGAGATCTCCAGGTTACCCCCGGGCACGCGGTACAGCCTGCTGGCCCCGGTGCCCCTCGCCTCGCCCGGTGCGACCGCGGAAGCACTCATGGAGGCCCGTGCCAAGGGATTCGTGCGCGTCCGATTCGACGGCGAGATCCATGCCCTGGACGATCTGCCTCCGTTCGACGCCCGCGTGCCCCACAGGCTCGACGTGGTCGTGGACAGGCTCGTGCAACGGGACGGGCTGCGGCAGCGGTTGGCCGATTCGGTCGAAACCGCGCTCGCCTACGGCCACGGCCGGTGCATTCTCCTGGCAGCGGGTGGCGAGGAGCGGGTGTTCGCCGACCGGTTCGAATGTCCTGCCTGCGCCACCGCGGTTCCGGCGAAGACGCCGCAGCTTTTCAGCTTCAACCACCCCCAGGGGATGTGCCCCGAATGCCAGGGTATCGGCACGTGCATGGTCCCCGACCCCGGCAAGCTGGTGCCGAACCCGGACCTGACGCTGGAGCAAGGCGCTGTCGTGCCGTGGGCGAACGTGTTCGCCCGCAAGAAGGGTACCGTGCACGCCACGATCACCGCCGCGCTCGAGGCCATGCACATCCCCACGGATGTGCCGTTTCGCGCGCTCTCGAGGGAGCAGCAGGACATCATCTTCAACGGTGCCGGTGACCGCACGTTCCGGGCGACCTGGAAGAGCAAGCGTGGTCGTTCGTCGTGGGATGTGCCATTCGAGGGAATCATACCGCTCATCGAGCGCAGACTCCGGGAGACGAGGAGCGAGGGTGCGCGGCGGAGCTACCTGTCCTATCTCAGCGAGACACCGTGCGAAGCGTGCGGCGGCCGGCGTCTCCGGCGGGAGGCCCTGGCGGTGACCGTGGGCGGCCGGTCAATCGCCGACCTGCAAAGCCTGTCCCTTGACGCATGCATGACCTTCCTGGACACCCTCGAGTTCTCCGGGACGGACGCCCGGATCGCCGGCGAACTGCTCAAGGAGGTGCGCTCGCGCCTGGCGCTGCTCGTGGACCTTGGCCTGTCCTACCTCACTCTGGGGCGCCCGGGCCCCACCTTGTCCGGCGGTGAAGGCCAGCGTATCCGCCTGGCCAGCCAGATCGGCAGCGAGTTGACCGGCGTTCTGTACGTCCTCGACGAGCCTTCGGTCGGGCTCCATCCTCGAGACACGCGGCGCCTGCTGGACACGCTCAAGCGCCTGCGAGACCTCGGGAACACCGTGGTGGTGGTGGAACACGACCGTGCCACGATCCTCGAGGCCGACCACGTGGTGGATTTCGGCCCCGGCGCCGGGGTGCGAGGAGGCCGCGTGCTCTTCTCGGGTCCGCCTCGAGACCTTGCTGCGCTGGAGGATTCGCGGACCGGCGGCTACCTGTCCGGACGGTTGCGTATCGGCGAACGCGCACCCCGCGCGCTGGCGGGCCGACCCGCCCTCACCATACGAGGCGCCACCCATCACAATCTCCAGAACGTGGATGTTTCCATCCCCTTGGGGCACCTGGTGGTGGTCACCGGCGTGTCCGGCGCTGGCAAGTCGTCGTTGATCAACGACACATTGTATCCTGCTCTCGCCAACCGGTTGCACCATGCACGGCTGCCTGTCGGCGCGCATCGGTGCCTCGAGGGTGCCGAGCACCTGGACAAGGTGGTCCACGTCGACCAGGCCCCGATAGGCAGGTCGCACCGCTCGACCCCGGCCACCTACGCCAAGGTGTTCGATGCCATCCGTGCCCTGTTTGCGCAGCTTCCGGAAGCCCGGGTGCGCGGATACGGCCCGAGGCGGTTCAGCTTCAACGAGAAGGGGGGGAGGTGCGAGGCCTGTTCGGGAGACGGAACCAGGCGCATCGCCATGCACTTCCTTCCGGACATCCACGTGCCCTGCGAAGTCTGCGGCGGCCGCCGCTTCAACGAAGCGACACTCGAGGTCAAGTACAGGAACCATTCGATCGCGGACATCCTGGAGATGACCGTCGAGGAGGTGTATGCCCTGCTGCGCAACCATGCCAAGATCGCGCGTATCCTCCGGACGATGATCGACGTGGGGCTGGGCTACCTTCCGTTGGGTCAACCGGCCACCACGCTATCCGGGGGCGAGGCCCAGCGTCTGAAATTGTCCCGGGAGCTGGCTCGGCCGGACACCGGCCGGACACTCTACCTGCTCGACGAGCCCACGACGGGCCTGCACTTCGACGATGTCAGCCGGTTGCTCGACGTGCTCGACCGACTCGTCGAGGCCGGGAACACGGTCGTGGTGATCGAGCACCACCCCGGCGTCATCAGGTGCGCCGACACGGTAATCGACCTTGGTCCGGAGGGAGGTGACCAGGGGGGGCGGATCATCGCCGCCGGGCCGCCCTGCCACATCGCCACAGTGGAGGCTTCGCATACCGGCCGTGTGCTCAGGGCCGAATCGACTTCTTGATACCACTTCAAAGGGTCCGCCGGTGCCGATCCAGACGGCATGACAGCGCGACCAGAAAGGGAGAACGTCATGGGACTCTTCGACATTTTCAAGAAAAAGGACGCCCGGTTCTACCTCGAGCGTGCCCGCCGGGAGTTGGACCGGGAACAGTATGCCTATGCTCGAGACGACGCCAAGGAAGGGCTCGGCTTTTCCGACCTTCCACCGGACGTGGAGGCGGCCTTGCGCGAGGCTTTTACCGAAGCGATCCGCGGGATCTGCAAGCTCAACCTGGACGAAGCCCGGATGTCTCTCGAGTCCGGAGAACTCAATCGCGCCAGGGAGTGCCTCGAGACGGCCCGTCAGCACGCGCCGGACGACAAGGCCAAGGAGGAGATTGAAGCCCTGGCCCAGGAACTCCGCCTGGCCAGGGACCGGGCAAAGGGCCGCGCGCTCGAGCAGGACGACATGGCGGAGGGCGGGCCCGAAGGGAGCCTCGAGGACACGTTTCAGGTCTACCTGTCTGCTCTGGCCCCCGACGTGGCGGAAGTGTATTCGCGTTTCGGAGAGACCTTCGCCAGGGCCTACGTGCACCTCAACTCGGGCGAACCTCGAGAAGCGCTCGAGCTGATCGAACAGGTGAAACCGGTCAACGAAGAGGCCGCCGGCCTGCTCGCGTTCGAAAAGGCTCGAGCGTTCCTGGCGACAGGCGACTATGAGCGTTGCCTCTACTGGCTCGACGTGACGGGCGCCATTCGCGGTGCGGCGCCCATTTTCCTGTCCGACCACCCGTCGGTAGCCTTTCTCCGGTACGAAGCGCTGATGTACCTGGGTCGCAAGGAAGAGGCGGCGGAAGCGCTACGGACCGGGCTGCAGAGCCAACCGGACAACCAGGTGCTCAAGACGACACTTGCTGCCCTGCTGGTGCACCTGGATCGAATCGACGAGGCCGAACCCCTGGTCGAGGAAGGGCTGGCGTGCAACCGGAGCGATCCGCAGTCCCACATTCTCAAAGCCAAGTTGCTCGTCGCCAGGGGAGACGCCCAGGAGGCCATCGCGGTGCTCGAGAACGGCATTCGCACCTGCGGATGCAATCCATCGGCCCTCCCCAACCCGTTGCTCGCCCGTGCGCTGGTCGAACTATACCTCGACCAGCGGGCCAATCCCCAGCGAGTGGATACCTTGCTCGGCCAGGTTTTCCGGGCCCGCCAGGGCGACGCGGATTGGTACGACTACTTCCTCGTGGCCCGATACCACAAGTGGCAGAGCAATGACGAGGAGGCCCGGTCGTTTGTCTCCCAGGCCCTCGCGTTGCTGCCGGAAGAGGGCGATCCGCGGCGCAAGGAGGTGGAGGCACTGCTCGAGGGATGAATCGCCGGGTATGCAGGGACCGGACCAGGGGACGGCCCCGTGGAATGCGCGGCAAGACAGGTCAATCTCGAGCGCCCGAGGCCGCGAAGACCGAACGGGCCACCAGCCCGCTGCATTCCGAACAACGATAGACCTGGAACACGTCCATCGCCTCGTGCTGCTGGGCGTCCTGGGCCCACACCTCGATCACGTTGCTCCCCTCGTCGAGAGGGACCTTTTGGGAGAAACGCCAGCGGACCTGGCCATCCGGGGTCCGGCTCCATTCCGCCGGGTCCACGACCCGGAAAACCTGCTTGTGGTCGTTGACGAAGACATAGAACGCGTGAATCGAGGTGTCGTCGAGCACATCACCCTGGATTTCGATCTCCTGGACATCGCCGCTCACTTCGAGATCCGGAAGCCGCGACACCACCTGGGGGGGGACCGTCCGAAAGAGGGTCTTGAACTCCTCCGTGCCCGAAATTGGCCGGGAGTCCGACACCCAACGAACGGTATCGCTCGCCACCCAGGCGCTGGCAGTGTCGGCCCCCACGGGGACACGCACACGCAGCCAACCGGGCAACTTTCCGGTCACGTCCAGCACGGCTTCGGCGCTGGCCACGAGGAATAGCGAACAGCCCTTCCCGGCACATTCCCGGAACTCGAGGGGGCCGTCACCGCGGCCCGTCACCCGGCCCGGAGCCTCTTCCACCACGGTCGGCAATGCCGCCTCGACGGACAGGACGACCCGTTCCGGCGGCGTCAGAAGAAACGTCCTGTCCCCCGAGACGATCTCGGCGCGGATGGTGCGGCCCCGAAAACCGGGCTTGACCGAGAAGCTGAAGCGGCCGGCCACCCACTCGCCGACGCCAACCTCGGGGAAGCTCACCGTGCCCCGGCGGAGGCGCACGTACTTCCCACTCCTGGTCGACAACTTGGAAAAGGCCTTGACCGCCGGCGCTCCGCCGATGTTCCTGAGAATCAAGAGCAGATCGATGTCCTCTCCAGGCTGGATTCGGCCGTCGCCGTTGCCTCGAGACAGTCCCGATCCGTCATCCACGACGACCAGGGAATAGGCGAACCTCGAGCGCGGGCGAGCGCCCACGCGGACCGGGTGCTCCACTTCCACCACCGGCACCTCCGCGTCCTGGTACACCTTCAATCGCACAGGTTCGGCCAGCGAGAACAGGTTGACCGGCGGCCGGACCGTCCGGGTCGCGCTCACCGTCTCGCCGGGATCGACACGGCCGAAAAGGAACTCCATGGCATCGAGCACGGCGAGTTCGCTTTCGGTCTCTGCTCGCACCTGGAACGCCGGCGTTTCGCCTTCGTTGGAGATCGAGACGTGCACCTCCAGCTTCTCCCCGGCCGTCACCTCCGCGGGCACGAACGAGATCCCGGCGCGCAGCGACGCAGCAACCGAACTTCCCGCAGGGGACCAGTCGATACCCTGCTCCGCGAACTGGGCCTGGATTCGCCCCTCCTGCTCCGCAGTGACGCTATCCAGGAAATGGGAGGCCGCAGCAAGGGTCTCCGAGCGGGTCGGCCTCCCGGCTGCGACCAGGAGGTCGTGGGCGAACTGAACCTGGAAGTCGTCGAGCGGCGGGTTGTCCGGGGTCGCCTCGAGTGTCCCGGCAGCGCCGTCGTCTGGCTCCTCGAGACTATCTTCGCCGGACGCAGCGCCATCGCCCCACCCGAATGCCTCCTCACTGAAATACCTGACAACGAACGTCGGTGTCTCGGTTGCCTCTTCGTCACCCTCGAGATGACTGTCCAGGTCACTCTCGCGGTAGACGGGTAGACCGGTGTAGAGGTGGGAAGTCGTGCCGTCGAAGTAGACCGGCGCGAGCCCTATGTCGGGGACGATCCCGAGAGACTGGATCGACTTGCGCCCCGGCGTCAGGTATTTTGCCATCGTAAGCTTGAGCTTGGCGTCGTTCGGGTAGCCGTACAGGTTTTGCACCGACCCTTTCCCGAACGTCCGGTCACCGACCACGACGCCACGATCCAGGTTTTTCAGCGCCCCTGCCACGATCTCCGATGCGGACGCCGATTCGGCATCGACGATGACCGCGAGCGGATACAGAGGTTGTGTCCCTCGCTGTCGCGCGGCCTCGTCCTCCACCTCCCCGTCGCTTCCCTTGACGGTGGACACTATCGTGCCTCGCGCGACGAACGTGTCGGCCACTTCGATCGCCTGTGCCAACGGCCCGCCGGGATTGCCACGGAGGTCCAGCACGAGGCCTCGCAAACCGCTTACCGTTTCCGTGTCCAACCGATCGAGTGCACGACGCAAATCGTTCGCCGTGTTGTGCTGGAAGGACTTGATCCGCACGTAGCCGATATGCCCGTCCAGCATCCTCGAGGAAACGGAGTGGATACGGATGGTGCCCCGAACGATGGTGAGACTCCGGGGTTGTTCCCAACCCTGGCGCTCGACCAGGATCGTCACCGGGGTGTGCACCGCACCCCGCAGCTTGCTCACAGCTTCGTCAAGGGTCATGTTGATCGTCGATTCGTCCTCGATCTGCAAGATACGATCGCCCGGTTTCAACCCGGCTCGAGCCGCCGGCGTGTCCGGCAGGGTGGCGATGATCGTCAGGAGCCGCTCCTCGCCCCGCAGGGAAATGGTGATCCCCAACCCCCCGAATTCACCCTGGATTTGAACGTCCATCTCCCGGGCCATCTCCGGCGGCAGGAGAATGCTGTGCGGGTCCAGGACGCTCAGAAACCCGTTGATCGCCGCATACTCGACTTCCTGCATGGGCATGTCCGAGTACAGGTGCTGCTCGACGAACTCGAGCGCGGAACGAAGGGATGTCACCACATCCTGGAGCGACTCGATACGGGGCAGTTTCACGGTGCGGTGCGCTTCGTCCACCGTGATGTCCAACTCGCGCCGGTCCAGGGCCACGCGAAACAGCACTTCCGGGATGTCGCGCTGTATCTGGTCGAGAGCCGCCTCGAACATGACCTCGGGCCGGATCCGCTCCTTGTCCACGTAGTCACGCTCGACCTGGGTTGCCACCTTCTGGAGAAGATAGAGATCCGACAGGCGGTAGGCGGTGTCCCGGACGACATAGGCGGAGAAGAGCGTTCTCCCCTCGCCTTGACTGCCATACAACGAAACGAACAGGCAGGCATTGATCGCTGTGAGCGCAACGACCAGCGGCTTCAGGGCGGACACACGGGACCGGCGCCCGGCTGACCCGGTGGCCGCGACACGTTGGCTCGGACGGCGGGTGTTCATGAAGAAAAGTCTAGAATCGCAATAACATCGTGTCAATGGAAAACGCCCCTCGCAGAGATGCGACACCGCGCCACGGCATGGCTCGAGACCGGTGTCTGCGATCGAAAACGCTTGACTTTTTGCCACCATCCTCGAAGAATGGCCGCGGGCACGGGGAGTGCCTTCACCGGCACGAAACAGAGAGCGGAGCGCTGATGATCCTCAAGATCTCCTGCCCGACCTGCAAGAAAGACTACCGCCTGACGGCTCCCTATCCTCCCCCTGGCCGACGCTACCGCTGCACATGCGGTGCGACGATACACGTGAGCTATCCTCCCGACCTGCGACGTGTCCTCGAGGCCCAGGGGCTCCTGGGCCCGTCCAGCAGGGCTCGAGGACAGCCGGGTGGCCGTGGCGGGTCGAAGCCCGAAACGGCGGATTCCGGCGGTCTGCCCGCGCGCGGTACCGGGCCAGGCGCCGCCGCGGGACCTACCCTGGCCGATGGCGCGAGCCGCCGGCACGGGGCAGCGGCGACGCCCGGTCGAGAGGAACCGGTCCCGGCGCGCACGGGTTCTTCTCTCGAGCGCGATCCGGTTGGCGCCGAGGCGTCTCCGGAGCAGCACGAGGCGCCGTCTGGCGAGGGCGGGCAACCGCGGGGCACCCGGCGGGAGGATCGAGCGGAAGCGGGGCGATCCCGCGATCCCGTTGTGCGCGACGACAGCCAGGCCGAGCCAGCAGGCAGGGCCTCGCGTCCCCGGCGGCCCTCGGCCACCCCTGTACGGTCCTCTCCTTCGCCGGAGCCGCGCCCACGCCCTGCCGCGCGATCGAGGGCGCGGAAGTGGCTTCTCGTCGCAGGTATCGCCGCCGGGGTCGTGGGGCTCATCGGCGCCGGGGCAGGCGGTTACCTCTACTGGCGGTTTTCCCAGAACCTCCCATCCATGGATGCGCTCAGGACCTACCGCCCGCCAACGCCGACCCGGGTCTATGCCCGGGGAGGAGAACTGATTGG
Organism: Myxococcota bacterium; assembly: GCA_024278455.1. Lineage (GTDB taxonomy): Bacteria > Myxococcota_A > UBA796 > JAJRTE01 > JAJRTE01 > JAJRTE01. The sequence goes on along the minus strand of JAJRTE010000152.1, from coordinate 41,863 downwards.
CGAATTTCACGGGGAAGAGCGGCGCTACGTCCTTCCTTACGAGCAGATCCCGAGACTGGTGGTCAACGCCTTCGTGGCCGCCGAGGACGCGACGTTTTTTCACCACCACGGGGTCGACTACGGCGGCATCCTCCGCGCGACCATCGCCAACCTGCGCGAGCAACGCCTCGCGCAGGGCGCGAGCACCATCACGCAGCAGGTGGCGCGGTCGTTCCTGCTCACGCGTGAAAAGAGCTTCGAGCGAAAAATCAAGGAAGCTCTACTGGCATATCGGATTGAGGCGAACTTTTCCAAAGAGCATATTCTGTACCTGTATCTCAACCAGGTCTACCTGGGCGAAGGAGCCTACGGGATCCAGTCCGCGGCGCAGGTCTATTTCGACAAGGACGCTCAGGACCTTACACTGGCCGAGGCCGCGCTTCTTGCCGGTCTGCTACCGGCGCCGAGCCGGTATTCGCCCCTGGACCACTTCAAGGCTGCCCGTGAGCGGCAGGAGTATGTGTTGAGGAGCCTGGTCCGGGACGGGTACATCAGCGAGGCGGAGGCCGAGGCGGCGAAGCAGGAGGAGTTGGGACTCAAGCCGAGGCGGAACATCAACAAGACCGTCGCGCCTTTCGTGGTGGAGGAGGTACGCCGTTACCTTGTCAAGAAGTACGGGGACGACCTGGTTCTCACGGGCGGGCTCGAGGTCTATTCGACCATCGACCTTGGTTTGCAGCAGTCCGCTCAGCGTGCCGTGAAGTGGGGTGTGGAGCAGGTGGATCGCCGGATTGGGTGGCGGGGGCCGGAAAAGCATCTTGCCAAGGATGAGGTGGCGTCCTGGCTGGCCGACTACGAGGCTGAGTACAAGCGAGATCTCCAGGCATCCAGGCCTGGGGGCACCGAGCGGTTCGGGCCGCCTCCCCCGGGGCCGCTCCCGCTGGTTCCGGGCGAGCGGTACAAGGCCGTGGCGGCCCGCGTCGAGAAACGCTACGCCCTGGTCCGTATCGGGAGCAACGAGGCCATCCTTCCCCTGGAGAGCGTCCGATGGGCCTACCCGGTCAACCCGAAGCGCAACTGGAAGTACCGCAGTCTCGACAGCCTCAAGCGGGTGATGAAGCCTGGGGATGTGTTTACCGTGCAGGTCGTGGGCCTCGAGTGCAAGGCGGCGAAGAAGCTCACCGGGTCGAGTGAGACGTTGGCGGAGGTCACGTTGTTCCAGGAGCCTGCGGTCGAGGGTGCCCTGTTTTCGTATTCCCCGAAGACCGGGGAGGTCTATGCCCTGGTCGGTGGGTATGATTTTCGCCGTTCGGAGTTCAATCGCGTGTTCCAGGCCCGGCGCCAGATGGGTTCCGCATTCAAGCCCTTGATCTATGCAGCAGCCCTGGACCATCCCGACAAGGTGTATACGCCAGCCACCATGTTGCTCGACGCGCCGATCACCATGCACATGGGAGAGGACGCCCAGCAGGTCCCCGGATACGAAACCCTTTGGAAGCCAGCCAACTACGACAAGGACTACCTGGGCGAAATCATGCTCCGCAAGGCGCTCTACCTGAGCCGCAACACGGTCGCGGTCAAGGTGCTGACGGATATCGGCGTGGACTACGCCTACGAGTACGTCAAGAAGCTGGGTATCGAGTCGCCCATCAACAGGGACACCTCGATGGTCCTCGGTTCATCGTCGATAACGTTGATGGAGTTGTGTCGTGCCTATTCGGCCTTTGCCTCTGGGGGCGCGATCGTGGAGCCCGTGCTGGTCGACCGGGTGCTGGACCGGGACGGAAAGGTCCTCGAGCAGCGCCCCCAGGTGCCCCGGCGTAAGGAGGTCATGCCCCCTTCCACGGCCTACATCATGGCCGACCTGCTCCAGGATGTCGTCCGGCATGGAACCGGCGCCAAGGCATTGAGATTGGGCAAGATAACCGCCGGAAAGACAGGGACGACCAACGACTTCGTCGATGCCTCCTACATCGGTTTCACGCCAGACCTCGTGACCGGCGTCTGGGTCGGCTACGATCAGCCGAAGAGCATGGGATATGGGCAAGCCGGAGGCGATGCGGCCTTGCCTTTCTGGATAGAATACATGAAAGATGCCCTCGAGGTCTTCCCGCCCTCGCGCTATCCGGTGCCCCCGGACATCGTGTTCGCGACCGTGGACACCAAGACGGGCAAGCTGGCCGGGGAGCATTGCGAGCACAAGGTGCGACTCCCCTTCAAGCGCGGGGAGGCGCCGGTGGAAGCCGCTCCGGACCCCGGACAGGTCGCCGTCGAGGACTTCCTCTCGGCGGACCAGGGACTCTGACAGGAAAAAGGAACGCATGCGACCAACTCGGCCACTCTCGACTCTCACCCTTCTGCCCGCGGCCGTCGCCCTGGCGGCCACTGCCTGCGAGGAGTCCACGACCACCGTGACCTATTCCCTGTGCAGTCCACAGCTCGATGCGGTCCGTCCCGCCGGCGAAACCGCCGAGAGCACCACGGTGTCCTCGGCGGGCGGCGCGCTCGCCGTCGAGGGCAAGTTCCTCTGGATCCCCGGCACCGACTCCTCCCTCGACTCCAGCACGGAACCCACCCCCGATACGCTCCTGTGGTCTCACAACAACTTGCCGGACCTCGAGGTGTACGTCGGCGATCGCCGGGCCACCGTCACCAGCGCCTACGACCTTTCCCTGAGTGACGTGCCCGAAGCCGACCTCTCCAGCGATGGCTCGAGCATCGTCGAGGGCGTGTCCGACTGCGCCTCTTGCGCCTCGTGCATGGCGGAGAACGACCACGGCTGTGGGGGGTGCACGGTCGAATGCGAGGGCTGCGTGCAGGTCGTCGAATTCGATGTTCCCCAGTTGCTGCCCGGACACGGCGGAACCGACACCGGCGACGGCACGCTCGAGGCCTGGATCGAAGTCGTGACCAGCACCGGCCACTCCAACCGGGTGCCATACAGCTTCTCCCCCGCATGCTCCGACGGCATCGACAACGACGCGGACGGCATGGTGGATGGCGATGACGAGGCCTGCAGCCTCTCCCCCTGGAGCGAAGCCCTCCCCTGCTCCGACGGCATCGATAACGACAGGGACGGGTGGACCGACAGCGACGACGCCGGCTGCGTGGCATCGGCCGGGCAGGAGGAGGAAGACGCTTGCAGCGACGGACTGGACAACGACGCCGACGGCACCGTGGACCTGGCCGATCCCGATTGCGCCGGTGATCCTCGAGGCCAATCCGAGACGACCACCACAGCTCCGCCGGCCTGCGCCAACGGGATCGACGACGACGGGGACTTCCTGATAGATGCCGAAGACCCGCGGTGCACCTCCGGCACCGACACGGATGAAAGCCAGCTCTAACCCCCAGGAGACGACAGCATGAGCGCCCAGTTTACGCAGACAGCAAAAAAAATCTGCCACCATTGCCGCAAGGAGATTCCTTGGGACACGCGTATCCTCAGAACCGAGACATGCCCCTGGTGCGCCTCGGACCTGCACGTGTGCCTCAATTGCAAGTTCCATGATGTCAGCAGGCACAACGAGTGCCTCGTGCCCGGCACCGACCGGGTCAAAGAACGTGATCGTGCCAACTACTGCAACGATTTCGTCTTCCGCGACGGGGCGCCACCGGATGATCGTGCACAGATCGACGCCAGGAACAAGCTGAGCGACCTGTTCAGTATTTGAAGGGGCGCAGTAGGGGCGGGTCTGAGCCCCGCCACTACTGCCTCGGAGCGCAACGCCTTTTTTGTCACCGTGGCCTATCGGGAACCTACCGACGGGCAGGTGGTCTGTGATATCCCGAGCCATTGCCCTCTCGGCGCTGACGGTAGCTCGTGCTCGGTCCGGGTTCATGCCAAGCGCAAACGCAAATGCGGTCCCGGACATCCCCTGTTCATTGCGGCTTGCTCAACGCACAAACACCACTTCACGCTCCTCCGTTCGGGTGATGCAACAGGATCGCGGCCTTTTACTCGGGAGAGATCCCCAGTCGGCAGTGGGAACCGTTCGCCCCAGCCGCTACCGAAGTAGCTTCCGCAATCAGCATTCGTGATGCCGTCCTGCCACGTGCAGGCGTGCGGTAGGGATGGGATGTCCCCCTTCCCCATTTCTTGTCGTGGGATCTGTCCCCAACCACGACCCGGCAAGGCAAGACCGGACTACGACTCCGACCGCGGGTCCAGGGGGCTCAACAGCCGGTCGATCCGTATCTTCTTCGGACTCCACAGCGGTTCGTCGGGGTCGAACGACAGCACGACACGAAGCGCCCTTCCCCTGAGGTTCTTTCTCGGCACGAACCCCCACCGTCTCGAGTCGGAAGAGTTGTCTCGATTGTCTCCCATCATGAAGTACATGTCCTCGGGGATGGTCCTGGGTCCGTAGTCCTCGTCGGGAGGTGCCCCCCACCTATCGAACTCCTTGCGGGACGGACGGGACTCGAAGACGAAGTGGGACACGTCGCCAAGCTGCTCGATGTACAGTCTTGCACTGGGACGGTGCCTCGCCCCGGGAAGCAACCGGTCCTGGGAAACCGGCCGCCTCGACACCTCCTGGCCGTTGATGTACAGGATTTCGTTCCGGACCGCGATGGTGTCGCCCGGGAGCCCCACCAACCGCTTTACGTAGTCGGTGTGGTTGTCCAGGGGGAACAGGAACACGACGATATCGCCGCGTTGAGGAGTTCCAAGCTCCTTCAGGGAGATGGATGTGAAGGGAATGCGCAGGTCGTATGCCAGCTTGTTGACGAAGATCCGGTCGCCGAGTTGTATGGTCGGCAACATCGAGCCGGATGGCACTTCGTACCAGTCGGCGAGCGACGACCGTGCACTGAACACGACGAGGGCCATGAGACCCAACGTGGATACGTATTCCCACACGACCCGGAGCTTCGAGGGTTGCCTGGATGCCTCTGCGGGCGCGTCGGGTTCGGTATCGGTAGAAGTCCTGGCCATCTTCATCCGCTGTTCCTCGTCCTGGCTTCGGTTGCGTTTCCTGGCTCGAGCATTCCGGTTTCGTCCCGGGCACGAGACAACCACGAACACTTGTAGCTAGTCCGTATTCCACCGCGTGTCAAGTCTGTTGGGTCTTGCCGCCGCCCGGGTCTCCGTCTCGAGGTTCCCGGCGGCGCTCGGCCGGCAGTCGCTCGAGCCCCCCGTCGTCCATGGTGACCCTGATATGCTTTGCCACGGCGGGATGGACGCGGGCCACGAGCCGATACATCTCCTGGGCGACCCTGCGATAGCTGCGGTGTCCCTGCGACGAACTCCTCAGTTCGACGAAGTGGAATAGTTCCCGGAGGTTCATGGTGAAGACGACGCGGCGCCGATACGCCAGGGGCACGACGTAGGACGCCTCCTCGGGGAACGACCCGACCATTCGGTGATAGAGTTCAGCGGCACGCTCCATGACGTCGTCGAACCGGTTCGCCAGACCGGATGCTTCGATCTCCTGGGGCATGTCGTAGCCATGGTCCACCGAGAGTCTCTGGGCCGCCTGTGACACGATCCGATGTCGTTGGATATCTCGATAGGCGCCGAAGTCGACCAGGAGGTCGAAGGTGTAGAAGACATGTTCGAAGGCGCGGGGAGGCGTGTCGTGGGGGCCGCGGCGCCGCAGCGCTTCGTCGATGATACGTGTGACCTGGTCCCGGGGCAGGGACCGGGTAGCCTGGCGGACCTGCTCGAGAGGCAACGTGGTGTGCGGATAGAGGATGGCGGCTGCCAGTTCTCGTTCCGCGTCGGGGTCATACCGTACCAGCGAGACAGCGGGGCGTTCGCTCGCGCCGTTGCCGGAAAAGGTTTCGCCGGCGATGGCCTCGAGGGCCGCCGGGACCTGTGCCAGGCAGGGATTGTAGGCCGCGTGCCTCACCAGGGTCGGCAGAACGGACGTACCCTCCCGGCGCAAGGACTCGCCCACTTCTCGCGCTTCCTGCAACGGATGGCTCAAGAGCTTGGACACCAGGTGCGCCAGTGCCCGGCCGTTGACGGTCATGCCGAGGTTGGTCAATGTGGCGGCGGGAAGCAGGTGGCGGAGCACATCGCAGGACTTCGCATGCAGGGCTGCTTCGTATGCCCTTTTCGTTACTGAACCGTCCTGGGGATAGGCCGCTTCGAGGTAGGCTCTCAAGGGGACAGCACATGTCGTATAGGCGTTGAACAGCGCTTCGACCACCTCCGTGTACGCGCCGGCGAACGGGGAACGCATGATGGCCGCGGGGCGATAGTACCGCGATCGGTCGAACGTCACGTAGCGGGTCGATTTCTCCGTGAACGAGGCCAGTCTCGCGTCCTCGATCAGCTTGCTCGTGAGGATCGACACGTTTTCGACGGCCAGGTGTGCCACGCCGTGCTCGGCGACCGAAGCGTGCCCGTAGCCGATGACCCACTTCTCGTGAAAGGCCTTCGCCCTGGCGGTTGCACCATGCAAGACCGCCGCTTCCGGCTGCTCAGCAGAGAGTGCGCCTTCGTGCTCCGAGAGAAGCTCGAGCAGGTTTCGGCGAAGCGAACGGCTGCTCCGGCTGTAGTAGGCGAACAGGACCGCAACGACTTCTTCCGGCAGGTTCCGGACAGCGAACACGTCCTTGTCCATGTTCGACACGAAGGGGGCCAACGCCGACCGTTCGGCCGGACTGAAAGACGCATGCATGAGGGAGCACCGCCTGTGTGCGAGGAGCGATGGTCGCGGACATCCGACCGCCTGCGGGTCACCCGGGAAAACGCACGGGAATCCGGTTGAAGTTTTCCCCTGTTTCGGATAGCATATCAGGTCGCAATGATACAACAAGATCGAGCCATGCCGGAGGAGCAGATGAAGGTCAACCTGATCCGGGACCCGTTTTTCGTCGAAGTGATCGGTCGAATCTCCGTGGTCGCTCTGCTGGTCCTCACCGTGGCCGCCGGCTGTGGTGACAAGTCGCCGACGTCCACTCCACCCGCGGCCCCGCCGGGCGACACGAACGCCATGTTCCAGCGCCTGAACGACAAGGACAGGCTGCCGCCTCCCCCGGTGGAGTCGGCCGGGGCGAAGGACGTCGAGGATATTCCGGACCTTCCCGAGCTGACATTCGAAAAGAGCCCGGAATGCAAGGCACTCGATGCTGACCAGAAAAAGATCCGTGACGAAATAGACCGGTTGAACGACGAACTCGTCGGCCCGGCAGCGACCAAGGCCGAGCAGGCCAGCGACGCGTTCGACGAATGCCAGGACGATATCGGTTGCGTCAACAACCTCGACCGGTACGAAGCCCGCCACCGGGCCTATCAGAATGCCAGGAACGCCCTCAAGAAGGCCGAACGCAAGGTCGAGGAGTTGGAGACCCGACTGTACGGTATCAGCCAGAAGATCGCGGCGCAGTGCGACACCAATCCCCTGTAGCCCCAGCTACCGATGTCTCCACCCAAGAGCAAGTCACCCACCCCTTCTCGAACGAAGAAAACCAAGCGCCAGCCATCCCGGCGACCTTCCGGAAAACGGCGATCCGGGTCCTCGAGGCGATCCGGGAACAAGAAGCGAGCCCCGAGGCGGCCATGGATTCGGGCGCTCGCCTGGCTGATGGCAGCCGGCGTCACCGGCATGGCCCTGATGGCAGCCGCCTATGGCTATGCCGTCGTGCGGCTCGAGGAAACCATGTCGGCCCGGAACTGGGAACTCCCCGCCCAGCTCTACCCCGCGCCCCTCGAGCTGGTCGTGGGAAAGCGGCTGCCCCCCGGCCCGCTCGGCGACACGCTCGAGGCGATGGGCTACCACTACCACCGTCCGGTGCAGAAGCCTGGTGAGTACCGTGAGGCCCAACCCGGCCACTACTACCTGAGATCTCGAGCCGGGTGGCCGGGCCTCGAGAACGTCGTCGAGCAGACACTCGACTTGCGGGTTCGCCACCACACCTTGACCTCCCTCAAGGTGTTCCGGGGAAGCACCCTTGCCCGGGCCACCATCCCCCCGGTCGCCTTCGCGGAAATCAGGGGGCCAAACCAGGAAAGCCGGCGAATCGTGCCCGCAGCGAGAATCCCGGAACACCTCCTCCACGCCGTCGTCGCCGTCGAGGACAGGCGATTCTTCCGGCACCATGGAATCGATCCCCGAGGTATCATGCGGGCGTTCGCCGTCAACCTCGTGCGCGGGGAGCGCGCACAGGGCGGCAGCACCCTCACCCAGCAACTGGCGAAAAACACCTTCCTCTCCGGGGAGAAGACCTATACCAGGAAAATCAAGGAAGTCTTCTTCGCCCTGGCGCTGGAACGAAAGTACACCAAGCAGGAAATCCTCGCCCTGTACCTCAACGAGATCTACCTCGGACAAAGAGGAGGCGTGGCCATCTGCGGCATAGGCCAGGCCGCCCACCTCTACTTCACCAAGCAGGTGCCGGAACTCGAGCTGCACGAATCCGCGCTCCTGGCCGGGCTCATCCAGGCCCCCAACGCCTATGCGCCCGACCGGCACCCTGAACGCGCCCGGAAGCGCCGCAACCTCGTTCTCCAGGAGATGTTCGAACAGGGCTACATCGACGAAGCGGCCTTGAAAAAGGCGCTGAAGAAGCCCCTGGGCCTGCGCCTCGCCCCCTACGTGGGGACCCGAACCGCTCCCTACTTCGTCGATATGGTCACCGAGCGGCTGGGAGAACTCTTCCCGGGAGAGGCCCTCAACGCGGAAGGGTTGACCGTCGAGACCACCCTGGATCTCAGGCTCCAGAAGGCCGCCGAGAACGCATTGGCGCAAGGGCTGTCGAGGCTCGATCGCCGTTCCTCCGCCGATCTCCAGGGCGCCGTGGTCGTCCTCGAGCCCCAATCCGGCCGAATCCTGGCACTCGTCGGTGGACGCGACTACGGAAAGAGCCAGTTCGACAGGGCGACCCAGAGCGCCCGACAGCCCGGCTCCGCCTTCAAGCCCCTGCTCGCCCTGGCAGCATTCCAGACCCTCGGCACCTCCTTGAGCCCCACCTCGATCCTCGAGGACTCCCCGCTCGAACTGGATGTCCAGGGTAAACCCTGGCGCCCACAAAACAGCGACAGGCAGTTTCGCGGCGACGTGACACTCCGCCAAACCATCGAGGAATCATTGAACGTCCCGGCGGTTCGACTCGCCCTCCAGACAGGCCTGGACCACGTCGCCAACTTCTACCAACGCCTCGAGTTTCGCAGTCGCCCCAGGCCCCTCCCCTCCCTCGCGCTCGGCGCAATCGACGTCAGCCCGCTCGAGGTCGCCGCAGCTTACACCCCTGTCGCCGACCACGGCGTCTTCGCCAGACCGTTCGCCATCGCTCGAGTGCTCGATCGGAACGGCAACATCCTGTACCAGGGGAAACCCATACGACACCGCGTGGCGAGTCCGCCGGAGGTCTACCTGGTGCGGGACATGATGAAGGGCGTGCTCGACCGCGGTACCGCTCGTTCAGCCAGAACCCTGGGCTACGCATACGAAGCTGCCGGGAAGACCGGCACGACCAACGACTACCACGACGCCTGGTTCGTGGGCATGGATCCCGAATTGATAGCCGTGGTCTGGGTGGGGTCCGACTCGTCGGCGTCGACCGGGCTCACCGGGGCGAGCGGGGCACTGCCCGTGTGGACCGGCTTCATGAAGGCGGCCAGAAAAGGGTCCCCTCCCCCGGATGACCCACTGCCCAAGGGACTCACGAGAGCACGGGTGTGCGCCATCACCTTCGCCCTGGCAACAGACCAGTGCCCGGAGACTCGAGAAGAGCTGTTCTGGGACGGCTCGGCCCCCAGGATGCCCTGCGCCATGCACGGTGCCCCCAGGGACATCATCGACGCCGCCATCGAGCGGCTCAGGGCGCGCGTGCGTGGGCTGTTCGGCCGACAACGACCCTGAGCGACACCCATTCCTGCCCGGTGAGGCGTGCCGAGCATGCCACATGATCAAGAATATTGAACTGCCCGTCCCCGATCGAGGCTAAAGCCCCTTTTCCCCGGCCTGACACGCGATCCCGAGCCCGTGATGCACAGATGTCCCTTCGATGGCGACCAGATCCCACGTTCCGCTCATGCCCTACCGCTCCACTTCCGATAAGGAAGGTATCAGGAACCACTGCGGATTCATGGAGGATCCGCCGATCCACGCACGGCTTGAGAGACCGTAGAACCGGGTCCACGCCCACTCTCTGGAACGGCGTCAAAGAATATTGAACGCCGATTCGCCGTACCGGCCCCACCACGGCCTGGTACGGCCCGACATGGAAGGCGAATCCCTGCCAGTGTCTGCGCAGAAAATGCTTGCAAAATCACGAGATTGAAGAGTCTGCCCCAAAAGGACCCCGCATTCGACCGGCTTGGCACGTGTCGGCACGGCGCTTGCAACAGAGGTAGAGGCAGTCAGCGGACAAGGCGAAATGTGACACGAGATCGTATCCATGCCCTTTTCCAGCTCTGGCGTTTGCTCGTGGATAGCCGTCACCGAGATTCACCTGTCGTTGGGAGTTAGGCTGTGAAAGCTCTGGGATCCAAGAAGGGAATGACCAAAGTGCAAGAATGGAAGCGCGCGCGGATGATTCTTGCCCGCAGCTTCTACAACGAGATGAAGTCCCATGGATATACACCGAATCAGATCATCGAACTCTCATCGGAGATCCTGAGTTTGGTGACCGTGGATCTTCGCGAGCCAGCTCATCTTCCAACCGCACCCGTGAAGTAGACCGAGCATCGCGGCGGGGATCTTGGTCCAGATCCCCGCCATTTTTTTCCTATTCTCTCGTCGATCCGTGTGCAGTCACGCCCGTGTTCTTCCCCGCTTACCCCCTCGAACGGCCAGGCGCTTTCGAGCCGGTCGCATCCACGTGCCCGACACACCGGAACCCAGTTGGCAACGGCGCGTGCATACAGGGCCTCGGAAAGGCCTCGAGACCGGTTCAACCGTTGGATCTCGATTTTCGCCGGCGAACACGCGCCGGGCGCAACAGGAGGGACGGCGGCTGTATGCGACACGCCCCTCGATCTCCGCGGAGGTGACATGATGGACAGGGCGTTTCGTCCAGCTCTGTGCGCCCTGGCGTGCCTGTGGGCCGTCTCGGCGGCCTCGATGGCCCAGGGCGACCCCCTGTCACCGCCGGCCAGGCCCAGGAATGACCTGATATCGCTCCGGAGCGTTCAGTTGAACGCGGGCAGTCAGCCGTCTGGAGGACCTCGTGCATCCGGGGAAGCGCGGAATGCGCTCGATTCCCACGTCAAGGGGCGATTCCTCGTGCACTTTTCCGGCGAACCCCGGCAGATTCGGGAAGGCCTCGAGACGCTCGGGATGCGGGTCGAGACCTACCTTCCGTGGAACACGTTCCTCGTGACAACGACAGGGGGAGCGATCCACCGCCTTCAAGCCAGCAAGCCGGTGTCCGGTGTCGATTTCGTGGTGCCATACCGTCCAGCATTCCGGCTGGCGCCGGAAGTGGTATCCCTCCATCCCGGGCCCGGCACGATCGGTGTCCTGATCCATCTTTTTCCCGATGCGGACCTGGCGCGCGTCCGGCGGCGACTCGACACCCTCGGTGTCCGGCCCCGGTTCGGCGGTGGGCCGCATTTTCTCCGTGCCGGTTTCCGGACACGTGCAGCGCACCTGGTGTCCATCCGGCAGGACCTTGCCCGGATGGACGAGGTGTACTGGGTGGCGTTGCGCGGAGAGGTGCGTTTGTTCAACGATCAGGCGGTGCCCATCGTGCAGTCGGGGTCCGTCGAAGGGGGACTGGCCATCTCCCGGCATGGGCTGCTCGGCGAAGGCCAGATCATCGCGATCCTGGACACGGGACTCGACTACGAAAGCTGCTTCTTTCGCGACGAGACCCTCCCTCCCGCGGTCAACCTCGAGGCCGGGATCGACGTGGAGTCGGGTGCACGAAAGGTGGTGGCCTACGATTTTCTGTATCCATTCGACGATCCGGCCGATCCGGGAGACTACGACAGCCACGGTCACGGCACGCACGTCGCGGGCAACGCCGCGGGCGACGACCTGGCCAACCCGCTCGAGCACGACAGCGGCGACGGCATGGCACTGGGCGCCCGGTTGGTGATACAGGATGCGGGGTACTCGGCGGACGATTGTGCCGATCTGCCCGCCCTGGGGTGCCCGGTGGTCGATCTGACCCCTTTCCTGTCGCAGGCCTACGACCAGGGGGCTCGAGTCCATTCCAACTCCTGGGGAGACAACGAAAACGCGGAAGTGCAGAACACCTACTCCACCGGGTCCGAAGACGTGGACGCCTTCGTGTGGTCCCATCCCGATATGGTCGTGGTGTTCGCAGCGGGAAACGCCGGACCCTTCGCCGGTTCAGTGTCCAGCCCGTCCACTGCCAAGAACTGCCTCTCCGTCGGCGGGACCTGGAACGGCGACGGCGTCAACCTGGTCTACCTGGTCAGCGGGCGCGGGCCGACAGGCGACGGACGGATAAAGCCGGACGTGATGGCTCCGGCAAACAACACCTCGGCACGTGGCGACGGGAACATCGAAACGGACAACTGCACCCTCGACTCCGGTTCCGGCACCAGTTTCGCCGCCCCCCTGGTCGCGGGCGCCGCCGCCCTGGTCAGACAGTACTTCATGGATGGCTACCATGTTCGAGGTGCCCGGTCCCCCGAGGATGGTTTCGCGCCGAGCGCCGCCCTCGTCAAGGCTGTCCTCATCAACTCGAGTATGAACATGACCGCGACCACGCCCGTTCCGAGCGATGACCAGGGATGGGGTCGCGTGGCGCTCGACCGGGCACTCGCCTTTTCGGGCGACGACTTCGTGTTGCGCGTCGTGGACGGCACCGTTGCGTTCGAGACTTCGGCGTCCCCCCCGTTCCAGATGGACCTCGAGGTGGATGACTCGAGCGTACCGCTCAAGATCACTCTCGTCTGGACAGACCCGCCATCGACGCCTGCCGCGGCCATCAACCTGGTCAACGACCTGGACCTGTCACTGACCTGCGGGCACCGGACCTTCTTGGGGAACGTGTTCCGGGCTGGCAAGTCGGTCACCGGCGGGCAGTCCGACACGCTGAACAACGTGGAGCAGGTCTTCCTGCCGCTGCCCCGGGAGGGGGCTTGCAGGATCGAGGTTTCGGCCGCGCGTATCGTGGAAGGTCCACAGGATTTCGCCCTCGTGGTTCGGGGCGCGTTTCACTAGCCAGACTTCGACACTGCCAGGTCGAAAACGCCCTTTTGTCGTCCTTCCAAACGGTCCCCCCTCGATCTTCCGTCTGTTCATCCGTGGGCACAAGGTGACACGCGACGCCGACCTGGAATGCACGCGCGACCAGCCGGTCCAGCTTGTCTTCGACACCAGCCGCGAGCTGATGAGCCCATCCGAGCCGAAGCCGAAGCGGCGGATCGGGTTTGGGATCAAGGAGGGAGCACGATGGGCACCGTGACTCGATGGGCAGAACGAGCCATCGGAGATGTCATGGACCACTTCGATTCGTTGCGCGTGCCTGTCCGCAAGAATGACTATCCTGTCCGCGCCGGGGCAGAAGACCGCCTGGCTGACGATCACGTTGAGTGGAACCTCATGGAGTTCCTTGTCCTCCGCGCCGGGCTCCACTGCCAGACCAGGTCATCGAGGAACTGACCGCGCTGGACAAGGAGATGCGCGAGACCGACCCACGGAGCGAGAATCTCCTGGTGTTCGACGTTCGCAGGGCAAACCTGGCCGGACAGCTTGTTGCAAGCCTCGGTCAATTCCTCGACGTGGACGATGCCACTTCACAACAGCTTTGCCGAGCACTGGACTTTCTTGTGGAACACGACGAGGAGATCCTGCGCTGGGTCTGTTTTTCGGTGGCCACACAGCTCAACCGGGAGGGGGACTTTTTGTTGTTCGACACCACAGGCACGTATTTCACGGACCCTACCGCCGACGCGGCCTCTGGGTTCGGCGGGCGGCGGCCGTCCCGCCCGTCGGCTCCGGCTCGGCGGTGAGGACCGGCTTGTCCCGGACCGGCGGGGCGCTGGTCTGAAGGATCGACTCCACGCGGTACAGAAGCTCATGGAAGTAGTTGCCCATGCCTATGCTGGCTTCGGCAGGCCGCACCGCGAAAAGCAATCCCCCAAGAAAGACAAGCAGCAGCACGTTACGGTTCGTTTTCATCTCCTCTCCTCACTTCGTCCAAGGGACCCGCCAGGATCGGTTCTCTCGATGTGAACCCCGCCAGATGGACATCCCGCATGTACACCGTCGTTCCACCAGGACTCTGCTGCTGCAACTCCTTCTCGTACTCGTCCAACCGCTCCTTGACCCGCCGCATCTCCTCCATCACCTTGCGAACGAAGTCGTCCCGCCGCTCCTCCGGTATCCTGTAGTACACCACTCGCGCAAGCGCTCCCCGCGATCCAACGAAGGCCTCATACCCCAATTCGAATGCCGCCGGCAGCAAGATCCCCAGGAGATTCTCCATGTAGGCCTGAGTCTTGTCACTCCAGTACTGAACGGGCGCCGCCAGCCGGTACATCTCGCAGTCCTCGGGATGGTGCTCCAGGATGGACAGCGTCACGTAGGCATCGAGATGCTTGTGGATCTCTTCCGTGGTCAGCTTGTCCGGCACCGTCCGCCTGACATGGTCCGCGATCACTCCCAGCGAACGGTAGTCCTCACCCGCCTCCTGCAGAAACATCCCCGCTGCAAAAAACACCCGCGCCGCCACACTGTTGGCACGCAACGCCTCGTCCTCATCTTCCAACGCCCCGCTCTCCCGAGCAAACTGGATCCACTTCTCCACGGTTCGCGGCGTCACCGCAATGGCACCGGCCACCGCCCTGCGGTCCACACCCTTCGCCGCGCGAAGCAAACTGCCCACACCGCGGCGAAGCACGTTCATTCCCACTGCCGCATCCCCGACGAAAAGGAGCCCCCGGGCACCCATGCTTTCCAGCACCAACCGACCATAACGACGAATCAGGTGTGACACCACCGGCATGCGTTCTCTCCTGACAGGACCGGCAGAACCGACATCATCGCAAACCCCAGTTCCTGCGGCATATTGGCATGAGACTCGTACTATGTCAACCGGAAATACGACTGGAGAACTCGAAGCCCGAAGGCGACAACGTGGGCTTCGACCCGCAGGCGGCGACCGAAATCGGAAAGGTGGGAGCAACGTGTTGCGGCCGCCGATTCCTGACAGGCCGGGGGCGGCATGAGGCCCCAGGGACAAGATACGCCCCCAGACCACTCCCCTGAAAACGCCGCCGGCTCAACTCAGGTAGAATACTTCCCAGATCGCGGTTTCCGGGGGATTGGTCCCAACCGGAAGGCTCTCCGTGAACGGACCGTAGTAGATGGTCATCTCGCCCTCGGTCCACAGGTGGTTCCCGAGCGGGTCGTCCGGGTCCTGCGGCAGGTAGTCGGCTTCTACCTCGAAGGTGAGGTCCAGTTCATCGGAAGAGAGGATCAGGTAGAAGCCTTCCGCGTCGTAAAGAAAGGCGTCTACCTGGAAGTCGTATTCCATGTAATGCGTATCTCCAGATGGGTACTCGTACCAGACGCCACACTTCGTGTCGGTGACGCCTGGCCAAAGCAAAGTGCTGGCCGACATGGCGTACCCAAGTTCGTCGATGTCGAGGTGCCACACGTCACCGCTCAAAAGCTGGAGGGCGAAAGATGAGTCGGTCTCGATGGAGTCCGCGGGCTCCGGACCACACCCCAGGCAGGTCAGTCCCAGTCCCAGCGCGAGCCCCGCGCAGATTCTCGATCGGTTCATGGCTCTCAGCGTTCCTCCATGTTCGGCGGGGGCGACGGGGCGTTCTCCAACTCCACGCAGTCCGAGTTTCCACTCAGCGCGTAGGGGGCTTCCGTGAAGGTGATCCAGTCCTGGTACGGAAACTGGATCTTCACGACCACGTCACTCGCTGTTGTATCGATTTTGGACTGACAAAAACTCTCCCATTCGAAGCCCGAAAACGTGTAGCAACCGCCAGCATAGCCCTCCGGAATTGCATTCAACGCGCAGGTAGCCGTGACAAACTCCTTCCTCCCCGTGTCGGGCTCGTACACGCCGTAGGAGAGGCACGCCTCCCCGTTCCGGCAGTTGGAGAAGATCGCCACCGTGACCTGGTCCGGGACTGCCGGTGTCGGGCTCGGTTCAGGCGTGGGACGACCTCCCGCCTCTTCCTCCTTCTCGCTCGCCGACTCCTCCGGTACGAACGCGAACACCTTGCCCTCCACGGCCAGCGCCAGCGCCGCGCCATTGGCGTCGCCGGGTTCCTGGGCGTAGACTTCCTCCTCTTCCTGGCAACCCATCAGCACGAGAACCACCGCCACCATCCAACCGTTTCCGACTCTGCTCAGCATAGCATCCTCCCGTTCCACGATCAAAAGTAGACAGAGCACCCATCCCGTCGACACGGAGCCTGCCTCCAGCCTGCATGCCCCCGGGTGTGACGAGCCTGGGCAGCGGAAGAATACAGCCTGTTGTTATTGATGCTCAACTGAAGACTTCTTCGCGCTCGCGGCGAAACATGTTGCGCTCCAACGAGCGAATCGCGTTTCGGTCATAGGCGGAAATCTGCTTCGACCCGGGAGTGCAATTGGTTGCACATCGGTACGAGGACCGCCGACTGGTTCGATGCGTCAGGGGAAGCAAAAGGAACTCATACACCCTTCGCCGCGCGAAGCAAACTGCCCACGCCGCGGCGAAGCACGTTCATTCCCGCTGCCGCATCCCCGACGAAAGGAGCCCCCGGGCGCCCATGCTTTCCAGCATCAACCGCCCATAACGACGAATCAGGTGTGACACCACCGGCATGTGTTCTCTCCCGACAGGACAGGGGTCCTGTCCCACCTCCTAGATCGCCCCCTCGACTTCCTCCCGGCGAACCTCCCCCCGCACCCGGCTGGCGGCCCGATCGTGTGCGATCCGGTAGAGCCACACATGGAATGCACCCGGGTCGCGAAGCCGCTTGAGCTTTCGCAGCACCGTCACCCAGACCTCCTGAAGGATGTCCCACGCCGACGCCTCGTCCCGAACCATCCGCATGACGTAGTAGAACAACCGCCGCTCGAACCGGGCCACCAACTCCTCGAACGCCTCCACATCCCCGTTCCGGCAGCGTAGCACGAGCCATTGATCATGGATTCTCTCCCGTTCCAATGTCCCGTCCCTCTTCCCTCGTCGACGGCTCCCGGCTTTCTGTCCAAGGGTCGCACGAGCTGCTGAAATTGTTCAACCACGCTTCAAAAAAGAAGCGCCACACTTCCGGTGCCACACCTGGCACGGTTCCTCCTCATCTTTCACGCGCAAATGCCGTACTCGATACTCAGGGTGGAAACCGGCACATCGCCCGGACCCACTCAGAAAAAACCTCTGGAGGTCATCGCATGAGAACAACAGTCATCGCTCTCATACTTTCCGCGGTTTTCATTGTTGGAACAGACAGTTGTGATGCTCTCAAGACACCTCGGTCCACCCTCGAAGTCCTGGTGACCGACGCGAGCACGGCTGCGGCCCGGACCAAAGGGATCTCCCTCGCGAAAGCCACCCCGAGCGCCAACGGAGTCGTGGAGAACGCCGACCAGATCCTCGTGACGTTCGAGCAGGTCTCGGTGCTCGAATCTGGCGACGAAGGCGACGACGAGAACCACGAAGCAAATGACAAGGACGACGAAGACGACAAGGGACACGACAGTGACGACGACGGCCACAACGACGACGGCCACAACGGCGACGGCCACAACGGCGACGGCCACAACGACGACGGCCACAACGACGACGGCCACAACGACGACGGCAACTGGCTTGTGGTCTCCGAGGAGGAGACGACCATCGATCTGGCGGCGTTGAGCGGAGGCGCAGTCGCGCAGCTCGGGTTGGCCGAACTCCCTGCGGGGCACTACACGCAGATCCGCCTCCTGATCACCGATAGCCAGATCCTGATCGATGGCGACTGGTACCCGGTCACCATTCCGTCCGGCTCCTCCTCCGGACTCAAGATCCAGGGCGAGTTCGAGATCATCGCAGGCATGGCAACGTCAATTACACTCGACTTCGACGCCAGCGCCTCCATCACCTACACGAACGGCCAGGGCTTCATGATGAACCCGGTCATCAAGCTGCTCGCCGTGGAGTACGCCCCCGTCGCAGAACTGCCGGACGAGCCTACCGCCACACCTTCCCCGATCCCGAATCCGACCCCGGTGGTCCAGCCAACCCCGGCAGCCACACCGGTCGTCGTCGAGCCATCGCCAACCCCGGCAGCCACACCGGTCGTCGTCGAGCCATCGCCAACCCCGGCAGCCACACCGGTCGTGCTCGAGCCATCGCCGACTCCAGCTCCAACACCGGTCGTGCTCGAGCCATCACCGACTCCAGCTCCAACGCCGGTCGTGCTCGAGCCATCGCCAACCCCGGACCCGGGTGCAGCCGGTGCGGCCTCCCCCACGCCCGACCCCGCAACCGCGGGCGCCGAGCCTTCCCCCACGCCTGACCCAACAGCCGCAGGCGCCGAGCCAACGCCCTGGCCTACCACGGTCGTGGAGCCCTCCCCGGCTCCGTAGGAGGCACCTTCACGCTCCTGCCCGGGCGCACCGAACTCCGCACGACCGCGACGACGGCCCCGGCGACGCCGACAAGCTCGGAGAGACATACTTTCGCATAGACCCGAACAGGGCGGGCGGGTGTCGCCGTCCGCTCCGCATGTCTCGAGAGTTCGGTGCCCACTCACCCCGCGGCGCGCTGCCTCTAGCTGCCGGCGTTTCGCCGCTCCCTGGCGAGGTGGTCCAGGGTCGCCTGCATGACCGTCTCGACCTTCTCGGCACATCGCTTGACATAGTCCTCGTCCCGGGCGGCCTCGTCGCCGCAACGATGGAACCGGATGGGCGGGAGAACCTCGATCAGCACCTTCGTGGGGAACGGGATGTAGAGGAGCGGCGGACCCACGGTCAGGCCCCAAGGAATGCTCAACGTGAGTGGCCAGACATCGAGGCGGAACAGGCGGTCGATCCGGAGCGCCCTGGCCAGCCAGCGCATGTCGTCGATGATGACGAACGTGCTGTGCGCGCCACAGGACACGACTGGAATGATCGGGACATTCTCCCTGAGTGCCAGACGGATGTATCCGGTCCGCCCGCCGAAAACGATGCGGTTCCTGTGTCGAAACGGCCTGTTTGCGTCGAGATCTCCACCCGGATATACGAGGACCTTCCGTCCCATGGCAAAGACCTTGTGGGCGTTCTCGTGCGAAGCCCGGATGGCACCTAGAGGCATGAGAGCCTGGTGGGCCACGGGGAAACGGACCGCGATCTCGTGCCCCAGCCCGTATGGGGCCTCCTTGATGCCGTAGCGCTCGTACACGGCGGTTCCGAAGATGAACGCCTCCGGGGCCAGCGTGCTGGCGTTGTGGTTGCCCACGTACAACCCCGGGCCTGGCGGGATCCGGTCGATGCCCCGGACATCGGCACGGTAGTACTTCATGAATGCCTTGCTGAACCAGCGGTAGAGGTAGTCGATGAGTTCCTCGTTCCGATTGTCCAGGGAATCGACATCGTACCGCCTGAACATCAACCCCGGATCGCGGAGAAACGGGGACTCGAGGGCACACCTGCTCGCGGATTGGAGCATGCGTCCCACCGCCGAGGCGATTTGCGTGCGTCGCATGGCTCGAGGCTCCAGGTACGGGTTCGCATGGACGGCCTGCGCGGGTCAGTATAGCCTCGACCGGCCTGAATGGCGAGCGGTTGCCTGCCCAGGGCTATCGAGGTTTCCTCTGTAGATGTGGCCATCTGCCGCGTTGCCGTTGGTCTTGTTGTCGGTCTGACATGCCGGCAAGATGCCTGCTCCACTGCTCCGATAGCCCTGGTTGCGCGGCGCGGCGCGGTCCGGGTGGCACGGTGCCTGGAAGCGGCGGTGAGGGGTCGATACGCACTGCCACATGCGCCTTCGTCACTTGTCCTCGAGCCCGGCATATTCTGCAACGACCTGGTGTGTACCCGATCCAACCGAAAACAGGACGCCGGCCAGATCGGCGGGCACATCGACGCGATACGTCTCCGCCTCCCGGTCGTCGACCCGGACCTCCCGGCACCGCGCTCCAAACCTGTCATCGGGCAACCGCAGCCACAACGCGCCGGAAGGCACCGAGACCACGAACGACGCCTCCCCATGCCTCCACGACAGCCGGGTCACCCGAGCCTGGTATCGCCGCAGCACGAGATCCAACCATCGTTCGGCGGACATCATGGGCAACCCGGCCTGTCGTGCCGCGGACAGGAGTCCGTCGAGGAACCCGGGCGTCTTGACCGAGTAGAGGGGATGGAAGTTGAGGGTCAGTGCCGTGCCCCAGCGGGTCGCCTCGGAGATGAGCAGGGACGCCGCCCGGACGGCATCCGTTTCGTCGAGCCCGGCGCTGAAGCCCAGGTCGGACATCAGCAGGCTGTCCTCCACCTGTGTGGGTTGCTGAAAAATCGGCAGGACGGTCCCGTCCCGATCGACGAATGGCAGCGGAAGCCCGGCCCCGTTCAGGTAGCCCTGTCCCGACGCGCCGGGATAGATACTCAAGTAGTTGAGATCCATGAGGAATCCGAGATGGGCCAGGACTCTGGCCGTGCCCACGTAGCCCCACCAGAACGTGAAGTGGTGGCGAATCGTTCGGGGGACGACACCATACCGCTCTTGCATGGCGCGCCGGGAGGCTTCGATGGCCGCGGTCAGGATCGCTGGATCTCGAGGAAGACCGTTGGCGTTGGGGTGAACCGAGAACTGGTGATGATAGGCTCTCCACCCGGCGACCACGGAAGGCTGTGGCGACTGGTCGGCCACGGCGGTGGCCGGCGCGCTCCGATCGGCTCTCGTTACGGACGTGAGGAACAGGGTCATCTCCCCCCCGGCATCCTCCACCCGGGCCAGTTGGTAGTCGATGAAATCGTCCGGGGCATAGTCCTGGTCGCCGGTGAGAACGACGACGGCAGCCTCCGGTGCGGGGAAGGGCCAGAAAACCGGGACCGGCACCGTGCCGGAGATCAGGCTGCGGCCGAACCGGTGGTTCCAGAGGTCGGCCACGGGCCGCCGGTAGCGCCCGGGGTCGAAATCGGCCTGGAAGAGGTCGCCGGGACTGGGGTGAGGCAGCAGACCGGGCTTGCCGGCCGCTCGCGGATCCCCCTGGCGGGTCCTGGCAACGGTCCTGGCGATGTCGCTGCACCAGATCCGAAGGACGCCGCTGCCAATGCGTCGCTCCAGCAACAACGGCCAGCGCGCTCCCCCGGGTCCGTCACCCCAGATGAGCACCGCGGTTCTCCCATCCTCCGGCAGCGCCTGGAACGCCGGCTCGAGCACGCCGCCCACCGGCACCCCGGAACGCTGGGCGACGACGCGGACCTTTCCCAACGCCATGAGACGGGGCTCGAGCCCCACTCCGACCAGGGTCCCACCTCCCTCCACGAAGCGACGCAACCTCTCCTCCGGCAGATCGCGGCACCCGGGAGGCACGACGAGCGCACGCAGGGTGGGCGGCAGGCCGGCATCGAGGCGCTCGCACGGCACCGACGCCACCGTCACCCCCTCGCTCCTCACGATCTCGGCCAGGTAGTCGGCCCAGTCGGGCTGCTCGAGCGGCGACGCCCGAACGACCCAGGCCGGAACCTGCTCCGTCTCCGTGCCGGCGGGTCCGATCCGGGGCGGAAACGAGGCGCCGCTGACATCCACGGGGGTCTCCCAGGCAGGATGGGGCAGGCTGCGCCACGACCGGACGGCGAGGTAGACACCGGCGGCCAGCAGCGGCACGGCGAGCCAGAGGAACGGTCGGCGGATCGCGAGGGTCGTCATGGGGTACAGCTTACCCCTGGCTCCATCGGGACGCCAACCCCAAAGTCGGCGACCGGACGGCGCACTCCCGGCTCCCGTTCTCGGCAGAAAACGGGGCGCCCTATCGAGATCGCGGCGGCAAGGATGTTCGGCCGGGCGACGACTCGGCTCCCCCCCCCGATTCGGCGCGCTCGACCTCCGCCACGTGGGGCTTTCCATCGATCTCGAACCGCACCCGCAGGCCAGGGGAAATCGGCCCGGCGGTGCCGGCCAGGGCGAAGATCCGCGAATAACACTCCCCCGGTCCCGCGCTTTCGTCCCAGGCGTCGTAGTATCCCAGCACCGGGACGTCATCCTCCCACACGATGCTGGGTGGGGCGGCCCCATCGGGCGATGGGCTGCAGATCGTGACTGCCAGATCCCCCCCTCCCCGGGCGCTCGAGTCCCCATCCAGCAACTGCACGGTGATGCCCTCCCGTCTCCGAATGGGCGTGGGCTGCCGGAAGAACGCCCGGGGGCGAAAGGCATGGGTCCGCGCCGTCTCGCCACTTCTCCCGGCACCGCCCGGGTGGGGACGCACGACCACGGTGGGCGCTGTCACCGCCAGTCGCACGCCATCCAACTGGACCTCCCAGGGTCCCAGACGCCGTACCATCTCCGCCCGCGGTATGAGGCGATAGCGAAATGTCCACACGTAGTGACGCCTCCGGACACCATCGATCTCGAGTAGGCGGGTTCGTACCTCGACAGGGGTCAAGGTGGTGTCTGTTTCGGGACCGAGATATTCGACGCTCACCGCCGGCGTGGGTTCCTCGAGGGACCTGTCGAGCGCCACCAACTCCAGGGACAGGGTGAAGGGTTCCCCCTCGAGGACGTTCGGCGGAGAGACCTCGAGGACGGCACTGCGGGCTTCCAGGGGAACGCTGTCCGCGCCCTCGAGGTACACCATCCACCTCGAGTCTTTCTCGAGCGGTGCGAGGTCGGGGTCGCTTTCGGCCGCGGCCCTGGCGTCGAAGCCGGCCGCCACAGCCTGGTGGACGGCCTGCAAGGCAGCCTCGGGCCGGCCGGCCTCCATCGCGTAGCATGCGAGATTGTACCAGGCTTCCCCGAACTGGGGATCGACAGCCACGGCCGCTCGAGTCGCGGCGATGGCTTCCGGCAGCCGGCCTGCTCGATGGTGTACCTCCCCGATCGCTGCGTGCACGAGGCCGTTGAACGGATCGGCGATCCGGAGCGCCTCGAGCCCGCCCAGAGCCGCGGCCAGGTCTCCCGCGCTGGCGTCGTTCATGGCGTCCCGGTAGTGTGCGGCAATCACGCCCGGGTCCTGGGGCTCCCACCGGAGGATCCCCGGCCCGCCCCACAGGCCGATGACGAAGACCACTGCGGCCGGAATGGCCAGGCCCGCGCCGAGGCAACCGAGTCTCCAGGGTTTCAACATCCAGTGTGTCACGTCTTCCCTTCATGATCCGGCCAGGCCGGTCCCGGACAGCGCAGCATCCTGCCGGACTCAGGTCAGCCCGATGACATTCATCATCCGGCCCGTCGTTCCCCGATCTCTCCGGTGGGAGAAGAACAGGTCCGCACGGCAATGGACGCAGTAGGGCAACACGTCTATGGCCCGGCCGGGCACACCGGCCTGCTCGAGCTGGCTGCGGTTGGCTTCCTTGAGATCCACCCGAAAGCGCTCACCTCCTGCTCCGCTCTCCCGGAACACCACCCCAAGGGTGCCTCGCGCACAATCCTTCATCACGGCCTCGAGGCCGGAGACGACCTCCACGCCGACCTCGTAGCATTCCGGCCCGATGGCTGGTCCGATGGCTGCAACCAGACGCTCCGGCGGCACGCCGAACATGGTGTCGAACTGTTCCACCACGGCCAAGGCGATACCGGCAACCGTACCGCGCCACCCGGCGTGGAAAGCTGCCACGACGTGCTCCGACGCCACCAGGATCGGCACGCAATCGGCGGTCCTCACGCCGAGGAGCCAGCCCGGGATGTCCGAAATCAACCCATCCGCCTCGACCGGGGCGAAGGGCCTGTCCGGCGGCGCATCGACGCGCACCACTCGGCGTCCGTGCACCTGGGTCGGGGCCGCGATCCGGTGTCGCGGCAATCCGAGGTGCTCGAGGAGCAGCGCCTGGTTCAGCGCCACGTCGTCAGGCGAATCGCCGCAACCGCGGCCCAGGTCGAGTCCGGCGAATGGCCCCTTGCTGGCGCCGCCCTGCCTGGTCGTGAATCCGTGCACCCTGCCCGGGGCCTCGAGCAACGGTGATACCAGTACCGTGAGTCGGTGTGCGTCTGCCGCTCGTGGGTTCATGGGTCACCTCGAGTCGATACCTGGGCGCGCGCCCCGAGTGCGCGCAGGAGGTCGAGCACGTGCTGGAAATCGGGCGGGAGGGGCGTTTCGAACGTCATTCGTTTCCCCGAAACAGGGTGGTCGAAGCCCAGCTTGGAGGCATGCAGGAGCTGTCCGCAGCACTGCTCGAGCGCGTCCTGGAGCCCTGGATCGGCCGGCAGGTCCCGCCGCCAGTGGCCCCCGTACACGTCATCGTTGAGGACCGGGCATCCCGCTTCGGCGGAGTGAACCCGTATCTGGTGCGTTCGTCCCGTT
This sequence comes from Myxococcota bacterium, assembly GCA_024278455.1. Taxonomy (GTDB): domain Bacteria; phylum Myxococcota_A; class UBA796; order JAJRTE01; family JAJRTE01; genus JAJRTE01. The sequence goes on along the minus strand of JAJRTE010000152.1, from coordinate 17,577 downwards.
TCCAGGACGCATGCCAAAAGGGATGCTCCGGGCAAGGACTCGAGCACCTGGTAGTGGGTGACCGCCCGGCGTCCCCCCTTCTGGACGCTCGCCATCTTGAGCCGATTGCGGGGGTTCCGCCCGAGCATCGACATCCAGGTCCCGGCCGAGCACGGCGGTGCGCCGCGAACCAGTGCCAGGTAGCGACGTGTCGTGGTGTGTGCCTTGAACTGCGCAGCGAGTCCGATGTGGGCGCGGTCGGTCTTGGCCACGACGAGCAGGCCCGAGGTATCCTTGTCGAGGCGGTGCACGATACCCGGCCTTTCTTCGCCCCCGACGCCGGAGAGGTCGTGCACGTGGTGGAGCAGCGCGTGGACGAGGGTGTCCTCCCGGGAGCCGGGAGCGGGATGGACCGCCATGCCGGCAGGTTTGTCCACCACCACGATATCATGGTCCTGGTACAGGATGGGCAGCGGAATATCAGCCGGCTGGAGGGCGAGCGGGCGCGGAGGCGGGATCCGCACGACCACGCTCTCCCTGCCCTTGAGCCGAAAGGAGGGACGGGTGACCTTGCCGTCGACGGTGACCTCCCCGGCGGTGATGAGTGCCTGGAGCCTGGAGCGGGACAGGTCCCGGGCGCCGAGCCGTGCGGCAAGATAGGCGTCGAGACGCACGCCTCGTACCTCTTCGGAAACCTGGAACCGGAAGACTGAAGGCTCAGGAGTCATCCGACCTGGTGTCTTCGGGGGGAGGTGTGGGCGACATCTTGCGGTCGTAACGTGCCATGTAGCCTTCGGAGACCCGTTTGGCATCCAGCCGGAGGAGCCTGGCATACTGGGAAACGAATCCTTCGACGTAGACTCGAGCCGGAAGCGTGTCGAACCGTTCCTCCTCGAGGAACCGCAGGTAGGTCTTCTGAATCTTGGTCCGGTCGCTGATTTCCTCGAGACGTATCTGCTTGAATTCCCGGACGGCCTCGAGCAACGCGCCGGAGTACCCGTGTTCTGCCAGGAGCCTTGCCATCATCTCTTCGGGAATCGGGCGGTCTGGAAGGGGAGACGGCACCCGCAACGGCCTGGAATAGCTCTTGGTCCAGCGCCGAGCAACGGTCGTGGTCTCTGCCCCGTGAACACCCTTCGCACCCGAAGGACGGTGGCCGGGTGTTGCGGCGCGGCCCCGGTCATCAACGCGCGCGGCCTTCTGTCCCGCACTCCTTGCACCCGGGTCGGCGCCGGCGTCCGGGGGTGCGGCCGGAGCAGGTGGCACTCGCCCGGCTCGAGGCGCATGGGCAGGAGGCAACTCGACCCTGCGCTCGCGGACCTGCCTCGAGCGTTCGGCGACACCCTGCCCGGGTCGCGGGTCGCGTCCTCCACTCGCCGGCTCGAGGCTCAAGCCGGCCGAATGCAACCTTTCGGGCGTCAGCTCATGGGTGCGACTCCGCTGGCGATGGTCAGGGGTGATGCCGGAGTCCGCACGCTCGAACTCGGCCGGGTCCGGGCCGGGGTCATGGCGTACCTCGAGGCCCGCCCTGTCCGGCCGAACCTCGCCCCCGGCGGCTTCGGGCGACGCGACCTGGCTGAACGCCCGGCCCTCGCCCCCGGCGGCCTCCAACAAGACATCTCCTTCCATCTCGCCGGAAGCGACCTCGGATTCGGAGAGAAGGTCGGTGACGTCCTCGATGCCGTCCTCCTCCTCCGGCGGTGCGATGCCATGGGCGAAATCCCAGAACTCGGAAGGGGTCGCGATGTGCGGCGGGATACGGTCGACTTCCCGCATGAAACGGTCGTAGCTGGCACGACGTTCCGCGTTGGACAGGATGTGGAACGCCTCCTCGATCTTGTGACCGATGGCGTCGTTTTCCTCGGGCGTATAGAGGCTGTACACGGCGATCGAATCCGGGTTCCACGTGCCGCGTACGAGTTGATACGCTCTTCTGATTTCTTCCTCACTGGCATCCGGCTCTACATCGAGGATCTCATAGTAGTTCTTGTTCACGAACTTCATGAATGACGATGTCCTCTATCGGTGCCATGCGACCGTCACGTTCGCGGCGATGGGCCACGAGGTCCGGTCGCGAACCAGGTTCTGTTCAGAGGAGTTGAACGCGAGGCGTGGCCTGCCTCGCCGAAACCAACTCCACGCCTTCCACCAGGCTGGCCAGCACCTGCTCGAGGTGCACGGCCAGATCGTCCCCAACGGCCTCGCGCGTGTGAAGGTGCCGCCTTCGAGCGCTCAACCAAGCTTCTTCATCAAAGGGAACAGCCCCAACATGACAAACGGAAATTCCGAAGTAACTCTGCACGGCATTCTTGATCGACAGGCCCGTCGCTTCGTCGGATCGGTGGCGAACCTGGTTGACGATCAGGTACAGTGTGGTCATTTCCAGGTCGTGACGAAGGTGCTCGCCAAGCCCGGTTTCCAGGTCCTCCAGCCGTTTCAGCAACCGCTCCGGAGGCTGAGCAGCGGCTGCATGGAGCAGTTCCTCGCGTTCCTCCCCCCGAATAGCCGCGGCTCGCAAGCGGTTGTCGAGCACACGCACGTAGACGCGCTTGATGAATCGGTGCGCATTCTCGACCGCCGCGGGCTCGGGCACGACCACGATCACCGGCCGGTCCGCGGCCATGAACAGGTCGAGCACGGTCCGGCCCGCGTCACCGGGCAGATCGAGCAGCGTCCACGGAGTCTCGAGTCTTCGTACCGCGCGGATCAGGCGCGTGCACTCCCGGGCGGTAACGCGCTGGGGCGTCTCGAGCGGTCCGGGGACGAAATCGAGTCCGGGAATGGCCAGGTGCTTCACGACGCCGGCCAGGGACGGCACGCCGCCACGGAGAAACGCCTCCACCCCGCCCCTCGTGGCCTGCTCGCCCAGAAACGTGTGCAGATTGGCTCCGTTGAAATCGAGGTCGAGCAGGGTGACCGGACCGATGTCACGGGCAAGGAGATGGCCGAGGTTCGCGGTGAGGAAGCTCCTCCCCACGCCCCCCTTCCCGCTCGCCATCGCCCAGACCTGGGGAGGACCCGATGTCATCGACGGACTCACCAGCCCAACTCTCCCCACGTCTTCCATCCACACACCCGGTCCGTTCCAATCCGCACGCCAACCCCCGGTTCGACACGCCGCCCGGGCGCCGGAACTTTCCCTATCATTATGACGGACAAGAGAATGTGTCAAGTGCAAATTATTGCACCAGAGAGGGAAATCCCACGCCCTTTCCAATGGGGTCCCCGGCAAATGCCTCCCGGCAGTCGGGACACAACAGGTAGACCATTCTTTGATGAACCTGGGCCTCGGCCTCCTCCGCGGATATGTCCCCAAGCCGCTCGAGCAACCTCTCTATTTCCGCCTCCACATCCTCCATCGCTTGATCGATTTCCAGCTCCGCCGGGACGTCCGCGGTGATGGATATCACCACGACATAGCGCACCGCCGACTCCCCCAGGATGCGCCCGCAGCGATCACAGGCTCGAGCCACTGCCTGCCTCCTCGTCCTCGAGACCGGTACGATAACTCTTCACTGCCGAAACGATGATGTCCTCGTCGCCCTCGAGAAGCGTGCGCGGGTCGAGTACCAGTGCCCCGTCGCGCTGCCTGCCAATGACGGGAGGACGGTGGCGCCGGAGGTGGGCTTCCATCCGGCCGGCACCGCCCGGGGGCCGTATCGCCACGACAGTGGTGGGGATTTCCCGGGCGGGAAAGGCCCCCCCACCGACTCGAGACTGGTCCCTCTCGAGGCTCACCCACGTCCCCGGGACCAAGTCGACCAACCGGGCCTTCAGGGCTCGTGCACGCACGTCGATCGACCCCATCGGGGCTGTCAGCGCGGCAAGGGCGGGGATATCGTCCCGGGCGGACCCATCGAGGTAGCTTCGAAGCGTACCCTCGAGCGCGGCGAGGCACATCTTGTCCACCCGGATGGCTCGAGCCAGTGGATGGGTACGGCATGCGGCGATGATCTCCTTGCGCCCCAGCAGGATCCCTGCCTGGGGGCCACCTAGCAGTTTGTCACCGCTCATGGTCACCAGGTCCAGGCCGGCGGCGACGCTCTGCGCGGCAGTGGGTTCCCCCGGCAACCCGTGCGGGGCAAGATCCAGGAAACAGCCGCTTCCCAGGTCTTCCATCACGGGCAGGCCCAGCTTCCGTCCGAGATCCACCAGGTTCGGCGCGGCCACGGATTCGGTGAAACCGACGACACGGAAGTTGGATGGGTGGACCTTCAGCAGCAACGCCGTGTCAGGCCCCACCGCTCGAGCGTAGTCCTCGAGCCGGGTCCGGTTGGTCGTTCCCACTTCCTTGAGCCGGCAGCCGCTCTGGAGCAGAATGTCGGGAATCCGGAACGAACCGCCGATCTCGACCAACTCGCCCCGGGATACCACCACCTCCCGCCCGGTCGCCAGCACGCCAAGGGCCAGCAAGACGGCCGCGGCGTTGTTGTTGACCACCATCGCCGCTTCGGCACCGGTCAGCCGGCACAGGAGGTCGGCGGCGATCCCGTGCCTGGAGCCACGACGTCCCCGCGCCAGGTCGTACTCGAGGTTGCTGTACGTCCCGGCGACTTCCACCACCCGGGCGATGGCGGCCGGGGACAGGGGCGCCCTGCCAAGGTTGGTGTGAATGACGACGCCGGTTGCGTTGACGACCCGGGCCAGGCGAGGCGCTGCCAGCTCGAGCGCTCGATCGCGAACGCGCCCGACAATGGTCTCCAGGGAGGGCGGGTCACCTCCCTTTCGTATCCATGATCGGGCCTCCGACAGGACCTCCCGCGCTCCGCCGGCGATGGCCCACCGTGGACAGGCCGGGCTCGATTGCAGCTCGGCATGGTTCAATAGCTCTCCGACAGCAGGCAAGGCCCTGAGCCTGCGATTCAGTCCACCATCCATGCGACTCTCCATCTCGCCGCGGCACCAGCGACGGGTCACGGTTGCGAACGTCGCGTAGTATAGCACGACCGTGTGCGCCCGGCGCGGGATCGCGGCACCCCGGGTTTTGTGCTATCCTTTGCGAATCATGAACAATGTCACGCTCACGGCCATGCTCGTGGCTGTCCTCGCCACGACCCACGCTGTCTCGTCGCTCATCCGGGGTTGGCACAATCGCCTCTTCAGGTCCTTTTCGTTCTTCTGCCTCATCGTCGCGGTGTCCAATGTCGGATTCGTCATGACCTCCCTCACGCCGAACCGCGGGTGGTACGTGGTGCTGCTGCTGGGCGGCCTGGCGTCGGCGCCGGCCGCGGTGACCTTCTTCCTGAGACTGCTCGGCGAACCGCAGCCTCGAGGCATGGCGTTGCAGCCGTTGCTGGTGCCGTTGTGGCTGGCGCTGTCCCTGTTGGTCGTTTTCGTGTATCAGCCGCTGTCCCTGACCGGAGAGAAGGGCGTCCTGGCACTGGTGGCGCAGGAATGCGCCTCGAGGTTGCGTGCGCTGCCCTCCCTGGGGCCGGTCCGGTGGGCCTGGTCCACCTCGAGGTGGCTGCTCGGTCTCTTGCTCGACCGGCCGGGCACGCACCTGGTCCCCCTGGCCGTGGGGGCCTATGTCTCCACTGCCTACGCAACCGTCTGGGCCAACGTACTGTACCGGACCCGCAGGGCACGCTCCGGGATCGAGCGAACGCGGCTGACCCTGCTGGCCTCGCTGGGCGGCCTGACGATGGTGTCCGTCCTTTTCCAGGCCGCGGCATACCACTTCGTGCCTCGAGTCATCAGCTTCCCTGTCGGCGGACTCGCGCAGCTCGTGTTCATCGCCTTCCTTTCCCAGGTCATCCTCCTTTATCGCCTGCTGGACCTGCATGAGACGATCAGCAAGGGGTTGATTTTTGGAGCGCAGGTCCTGATTATCGGTGGCGTGTACGGTCTTCTTCTCGGACTGTTCGGAGACAGGAACAGTTGGGCGAACCTGGCCATTACGATATTCCTGGCGTCCGGCGTGGTCTCCCTGTTGCACGAGCCGCTCCGGGCCGGGATCGAGCGGACCGTCCACCGCATGTTCCTCCCCCGCCGCTACGAGATGTTGACCAGCCTCCATCGCCTCGAGAAGGAACTACCGCGGATTCTCTCGGTAGAGGATCTGCTCAAAGCCTTCCTGGGAGCGTTGACGGGTGTTCCGCGGATCACGCATGTCGCGGTGTTCCTGTGGAACGAGAGGTCCAGGGACTACGTATGCGTTGCGAGGTCCGGGCCGGAGGGATGGCCGCCTCGAGTGGGCGTCGCCGGGATGACATCGTTCGTCGAAGAGTTGCTCCATGGCAAGGATCCCCTGGAGAGCGAGGACCTGGCCCGGGAGATGGAGGGTTCACGGAGACGACGGAAAGAGATGTCCGCAGCCTTGAACGCCCTCTCGAAACTCGGTGCCCACGTTGCGGTGCCGTTTCGCGGAGACGGATTGCTCTACGGGTTCGTCATCCTCAAGGACGAATCGCTCCATGAGGGCTTCACCCACGATGAACTCCGATCGCTCCAGTCCATCGCCGACAAGGCGAGCGTGATCATCCAGAACTCGAACGCCATCCAGCGCATGAAGGAGCGCAACCGGCTTGCAGCGCTCGGCGAGATGGCAGCCGGCCTGGCCCACGAGATTCGCAACCCACTCGGCGCCATCCGTGGCGCGGCCCAGTACATCGCCGATGAGGTTGGAGAAAAGGACCGGGAATTCGTGGAAATCATCATGGAGGAAGTCGACAGGCTCAACCTTGTCGTGACTGAGTTCCTCGACTACTCGAGGCCTCTGCAGGTCCGGATCGAGGCCCATAATCTCAACCGGTTGGTCTCCCAGGCGGTCACCCTGGTCGCCGCACAGGGCCTTCCCGATGGTGTGGAACTCCATACGGCGTTCGACGACGACTTGCCACCGGCACCGGTGGACGCCGAGAAGATGAAACAGGTCCTCCTCAATCTGATCCAGAATGGGTTGCAGGCCATGCCCCGCGGCGGGCGCCTCACCGTTCGGACTCGGCGCGCACCGCGACGTTCGTTCACCGGCACGCGCGTCGGCGAGGCCACGCTGGATCGCGTCGCCGTGGAAGTAGAAGATACGGGAGAGGGCATGACCGCTGCCCAACTCGAGCGCGTCTTCATCCCATTCGTCACGACCAAGCCCGGAGGAACCGGGCTCGGGCTGGCCATCTGCCAGCGGCTCGTGGAGGCCCACGAAGGCGAGATTGCCGTGGATTCCACCCCGGGGAAAGGCACGCGCTTCGTCGTCTACCTGCCGCTGTTCCCGTCCTCGACAGGCCTTGCGGCGACACGTCCCGACACGACACCCGGTTGAGGTTGACCGGGGCGCTGGCTCTGGTATCATGATCCCATCTCCTCGAGACGTCCGGCGCCACGGTCCACCCCGGGAGTCGTGAATTGCTCGAGCAGGTACCGGCCGAGGGGACTGCTCCGGCGGGCGCGCGCCGCCGTCATCCCCCGTCGTCCTCGAGGCAAGGTACGGCGTCACCGGGGCGCGGGGAGGCGAGCGATGTTGGACCGCCCTGTCGCGTCTCCAGGTGCCAACCCCAATGGGAGGCTAACCATGGACTTCAAGGAAATCGTGGTGTTGGACGATCGATTCGAGGCCGACGTCATCGAACAGGCGCTGAGCGAGGCCGGGATTCCGTTCACCATACGGCAGTACGGCAACGACGGGCTCGACATCGCCTTCCGGCTGTCGCGCGGCTGGGGCGTGGTGTCCGTGGATGAGCAGTACATGGACCAGGCTTTCTCCGTGATCCGAGAGGCACTGGCGTCCCAGCCCGAAGTTCCGCTGGACAAGGACGGAAACCCCATCTTTCCCCCGGGAGGTGGGGGCGGCTCCAGGATCGACTTGTAGCCGCTCCGTGCCCTCCTCCGCCCGGGAGGCAGCGGCCGGTGGCCATCTCCGGCGCGGTCCCGCCGTCCGTGTCGTGGCCGTTTCGTACTGGCCATGGTAGGATGGAGAAGTTCGAGCGACCAGCTTCCAGCGAGGAGACTATCCGCGACATGCCCGATGACCCTCACGCCGCTAGCGCTCGGCCTTCCCCGGCTTCCTGGTGGTCCGCGGTGCCGATCTTGCTCGCCTCGTTCGGCTGCGCGCCCCATCCCGTGACGACAACGGTCCATCCCCTTCCCGGGATCCAGGTATCGACCATTGCCGTCTATCCTCTCGAGGGGCTTCCCGGCATGTCCCTCGAGTACGCCTACGTTCAGACGGTCCACATCGTCGAACAGGTGGTGAGACGCCGGCGGGCAATGGTCTATGCCCACGATGACTTCGGCGGCTTTCCCGTGAGTGGGTCCCGCCTGTATGAGACACCGACCCTGCTGGACGCCATCCGGCGCGACGGGGTGGACCCGGCAGGCGTTGCGTTGCTGGAAGCCCGGATCGTGCCGGCCGGCACCGGGGACCTTCCCGCGGTGGAAGCGAGGCAGGGCGGGCATCGCCATGCCCGCGCCATCAGAGCCAGGGTGTCAGTCGAGATGGTTCGCTTCTCGCCGCGCACCCCGATCGTCTCGGCATCCGGTGAAGTGGACATCGACCCGCTCGATGCACTCCCCGCGGATCCCTGGCCCGTGGCAAGCCGCCTCGTCCAGGCGCTCACCGAGGCCGTGCTCGACGCCGCGGAAACGGCATTGTCGCTGCCTCCACCCCATGCGGCACCACCGTTCTCCTTCTACGCCACCCATCACATCCTCTTCGAACTCGAGCCTCCCGGCGGTACCTCCCTCGAACGCAAAATGGCAGGACTCGATGATCTGGGTCGCTCGATGGTTCTTCTCGAGGGCTACCAGAAGTTCTACCCGGACATCACGGTGCTCGAAGTTGAACGGCTAGCACGTACTCCCGGGCTCCTGGTCACGGGGACCACGACCATGGCTCAAGAGGAGGGGAGCCTCACTTCGGGCGACCTGGTCGTCGCGGTCAACGGTCGCCCTTGCCTGACTTCCCATCAACTCGACCGCCTGTTCGCTCGCAGCCGGCCCGGGGACGTGATTCGGCTCACCGTCCTGCGGGAAGGCGACCGAAAGGAGATCGCGTTGACGGTTGCGCCGTCCGGCGCAACCGGGCAAGCGGACCCACCACCAGCAGTCCGATCCGGCCGGCATGAACGGCGATAGCGAGAATCCACCCCATTGTTGTTGATTCGACAACCTCCGCGTGTTAACGTTGACAGAAAGGGTTTCCGCATGGTGCCCGGCCCCCGGGGCGAAGCGGGTGAAGCGCGCCAGGCGGAAAACATCCTGGTCTGCTTGAACCTGGAGGCTGTCATGGATCGGCGAGAGTTCCTCAGATTCGGCGCCGGAGCGGGGCTGCTGTCGGCAGCGCTTCCATCGACTTCGGGCCTGGGTGCCAACGTGGCTTTTGCGAGTCCCGTGCGACAGCGGGAATTGACCCGGCACCTGGCGAGCATGGACCATGCGCTGGAGGTCCTAAGACAAGGCAGCCTGTTCGATGAGATCCTGGGGGTGCCCGCTTCATCCGTATCGAGCCCGGAAGCATCGCGGGTGGAGGACCTGTGCAAGACGTCCATGCGCTCTCTTCTCGTGCTGGGCATGTTTCGGGACCTGACCGAGAGAGAGCGAGAGCACCCGGAGGTTCAAGAGCGCATCTGGCGGATCATGCCCGAGATGGACGAAGCGGTTTTCGGCATGGCCGAAGCGTTGGGCCGGCTCGGCCCCCGAGATCACAGGCGCGTTCAGGATCGCTTGAAGCGGGGTCCCGATATCGTCATGAATCTTGGGGGGGTGTTCGACAGGCACGCTCGCGGGCTCGGGGTGTCGTTCAAGCGCCGGGCCCACCTGCGAAAGCTGTTGGCGGACGTCTCCTGGCGGATGAAGAAGCAATCCCCCATGATACTCGTCGATGACTGCCTGACCAAGGTGCGCAAGATGGCTGCCCGTTTCGATGCCGCTGGTGACGAGCACACCCTGACGGTCGCTCGAGCCAGCGGCGATCCCGATTACCGGGCCCGCCTGAGACGGCTGATTCAGGGCTACGATGCTTCTGGCGGGCACATCTCCGACCTCGAGGTGGCGGGCACTGCTGCTTCGACCCGGAGCACAGCGAAGCTCGCCCATGGTTCCACGCCGGTGGCGGCCGCCAGCACGCTGATGCTGTCTCCGCCCCCGCAGTATGACGCGGCGACGCACCGTGCGTCGGACAGAGGGCAGCGCATGATCGGTGTCGGCGGGGCCTTGCTTGGTATGGGCCTTCTCGCGACTGCCGGCACGATAGCCCTTCTCGACGCCGTGGGCTGGGGAATCCTCTTCGGCACGACTGCCGGAGTGGTGCTCATCGTCGCGGGCATAGTCATCATGATCGTGGGCGCGATATACTGACGATTGAGCAAGGCTGGAACATGAGAAAGCACGCCACCAACGCGGTGGTGACGGGCCTGGGCGCCGTCTCGAGCGTGGGTCATGGTTGCGAGGCGCTTTGGGCCGCCATCGAGTCAGGGCAGGATGGCCTGCAGCCGATCGATCGATTCTCCACGGACGGGTTCCTCTGCGATCTTGCCGGCCTGGTTCCAGACAGAGCGCCAGGCGATCTACCTCACCGCCCCCTGTTTTCGCCGGATGAGACCGGCCATGCCATCCGGGTAGCCGGAGAGACCAGAACGTTCCCCGGCTCGTCGGGTTCGCAGACTCCTGGGAGCGCGGCGGTTCCCACCAGGTCCAGCGGCAGCGAACGTTGTGTCTCCTATGCCCTGGAGGCGGCTCGAGAAGCCTGGTCTCATGCTCGAGCGGGCGATGCGGGCTTGCCCTGCGAACGGATCGCCCTGTGCGTGGGAACCAGCCACCTGGACCAACCGGATCCTGATCGTGCTGATGCCGAAGCCCATTGGCTGACGGAAGTCATCGCTGACAGCCTGTCAATCGGGGGTCCTCGCATCACGGTTTCGACGGCGTGTTCGTCTTCCACCAACGCGCTGGGCGTCGGCCGCCAGCTCCTCGAGGCCGGAATGGCAGACCTGGTGTTGGCAGGAGGCGTCGACGTGGTGACGCCGGAAAACTTCGCGGGCTTCAGTGCGCTGGGGGTGTTGAGCCCGGAGAAGTGTGCACCGTTCAGCGAGCCTCCGGGAACGACGCTGGGGGAGGGCGCCGGGTTCATGGTGCTCGAGGACGTGAACCGGGCGAAGCGCCGGGGCGTCGAGCCACTGGGCGCCCTGCTCGGCTACGGGCTTTCTGGAGACGCGTTTCTCGCCACCGCACCTGACCCTCGCGGGAGGGGCGTCGCTCGAGCTGTCCGGGGTGCGCTACAGGATGCCGGCGTCGAGGCGGCGGATATCGGCTACATCAATGCCCACGGCACGGGGACCGCAGCCAATGACGCTTCCGAGTGGTTGGGCCTGCAGGCCGTGTTCGGGGACCACCAGCCTCCCGTCAGCTCCACCAAGGGTTGCATCGGCCATGCTCTCGGAGCCGCCGGGGTGCTCGAGGCCATTGTGACACTGCTGGCCATGCGCCGTCACGTCGTTCCGCCCACCCTGCACTTTTCGCGTCCACGGCGCCGTGGGCCGCGCGACCCGGTCGCCCGGGACAGCCCCCGCCCCTGGCGCTATCGGCACGCCTTGAGCTTGAACTCGGCGTTCTGGGGAGCCAACGCCGCCGTTGTTCTCGGGGGTGCGCCCGCGCCACGCCCCCGGGCGCCGCGCCACGATGTAGTAGTGGCCGGCGCCGGGGCTGTCGGCCCGCATGGCTTCACGCTCGAGGCTCTGGGTCGTGTGCTCGAGCATGGGGGCAGAGTGGGCAACCAGGTGCCTCCTTTCGAGATGGAGCTATTTGTTCCCAGCGCGGATCCTCGAGGTCTGGAGCCGATGACTCGCTACCTGGTCGTCGCCACCGCCCTCGCCCTGTCGGACGCGGGCATGCGACTGAGAGGTTCGCTCCGCGAGCGGTCCGGGCTGCTGGTGGGAGCACCACGCCTGTCTCGCACCTGCTGCGACGCCTTCCGTACCAGCATCGAGCGGAACGGTCTGCCTCGAGTCTCGGCGCGTGCCTTCTCTCAAATGGTGCTCAACGCGCCTGCGGGGACGTGCACGCGGCTGCTGGCGCTCAAGGGGCCGCTGAACACCGTGAGCACCGGGGAGACCAGCGGCCTGGTGGCCGTCGCGCTGGCAGCGGAATTGCTTTCACGCAGGGAGGACGTCGATCTGATGGCGACCTGCGGGATCGAGGAGCTGGATCGACCGTGCCCTGGCGTCGCCGAGGGTGCTGGGTGCCTCCTGCTGGCCAGGCGACCGGTGGCAGCAGAAAGCGCGTCGCACCTGGCGGTTGACCTGGATGGATGGGGACTGGCAGGCCCGGGGCTGTTGGATGTCGCGGTCACAGGCGCCCTGGAGCAGGCACGACTGGGCCCCGGCGATATCGACGCGGTTTTTAGCCCCGACCCGGTCGAGACAGCGCGCCGTTCCATGGGCGGAGCACTGGCCGGTGTGCCGGTCGTCAGCATCGAGCCTGTTTTCGGCAATGCCGGGGCTGCCGGCTCCGTGCTGGCCTGTGTTGCGGCTGTCACCGCATTGCGAACCAGGCAATTCAAGAGAATCATGGTCACCGCCGCTGCCGGGCGATCGACAACCGGGGCGCTGGTGATGACCAGCGAACGGGAATGAGAGATGGACAAAGAGCTTTTGGAGCGGATTTCGAAGCGTGACGAGGCGCTCGAGCGGTTGAAGACCTGGATCATCCGGCAGGTTCGGTTGCGGCGTGACCCCGATGAGATCGACCCTGACACGCCGCTTTTCGGTAGCGGGCTGGGGTTGGATTCGGTGGATGCCGTCGAACTGGTCATTGGCCTCGAGACGGAGTTCGGCGTCCGTTTTCCCTCGGAGGAGCCGGCCCGTGCGGCGATGCGGACCGTCAATTCCCTGCTCGACTATGTCCTCGAGATGAAGGAGGGTTCCGATGGCTGATGCGCGCGAGATCGGGGCGCTGCGATATTCCGTGGCAATCGCCGAAGAGCCGCACGTTTGCTGCGTGCGTGTTTCGGGCCCGGACGCCTTCGATGTGGCCGATCACCTGAGCCCCGCGGAGCTGTTCGTGGTGGACGGGCAGATGCGCCACACGCTGCTGCTGCACGACGACGGACGCCCGCTGGCTGACGTGCTCTTCTGCTGTGACGACGAGGACTTTGTTCTGCTGGCCGAAGGTCCGACGACACCGGAACTGATGGCCTACATACGGGATCACCTGCCCGAGGACGCTCGAGATGTCGAACTCGAGGACCTCGAGGAGACCCATGCGATGGTCTCCCTCCACGGTCCCTACGCCTGGGAACTGATGGCCGAACTCGAGGGGCCGGAGGTCATCGGAGTCCCCTACCTCACCTTCTTCCACTCGGATGCCTGGACCTGCTTCAGGGCCGGCAAGACCGGGGAGTATGGCTATCACCTGCTGGTGCCCAGCGCATCGCTCGAGGAAGTGCGCTCGAGGATCGAAGCGGCAGGCCGCGCATTCGGCCTGGGCCACGCGGGCCTGGAGGCGCTCGACCAGTGTGCGCTCGAGAACTGGTTCTTCAACATTCGCCGTGAGGGGCAGGCGAACGCAACGCCGATCGAACTCCAGCTTCAGTGGCGCGTGTCCTATCGCAAGGACTACGTGGGGTCCGAGGCGCTCAAGACCCGGCGACGGGAGGGGCCGCGAGCGAGGCTCACCACGCTGGTCGGCGAGGCGCCGATGGCGGTAGGGGATCGCGTCATGCTGGATGGCCGCCCGATTGGCTCGGTGGTGAATGCCGGGTATTCGCTGATCCGGCGTGATTGGATCGGGCTCGCGCTGATCGATCTGCCGTGGGCCCAACCGGGGATCGAACGCTATCACGTGGAACAGGGGACTGTGCGGGTGCCCGTGCGTACGGTGGCGCCCCCGGTCATCAGGAACCGGAGCCTGTACGTGGATCCCAGGGAGCACACCTACGCCTTGCGCCATGAGCAAACCTACCCGCCCCTGGTCGAGGGGGTGCCGGAACCCTGGGATGAGGCAGGTGAATCGAGAGGACACAACGCCGATCTGCACCCCGAAACGGGGCGCGAGAAGGAGGATACCGAGCCAGTAACCGGCGTCCGTTCTGACCAGGGGGGGCGGGCATGAAGCGATTCCAGGACCGTACGGTCGTGATCACAGGCGCCTCCCGAGGGCTGGGACAGGCGATCGCGCTTGGCTTCGGGGCCGAGGGCGCCCATGTCTATGTGGGCCACCGGACCCGCCAATCCGACGCGGAGGCGACTGCAGAGGCCATCCGCGAGGCCGGCGGCAGCGGAGCCCCCCTCCAGTTCGACGTTCGCGACCGGAAAGCCGTGGAGGCGGCTTTCGGGCGCGTCATTGCCGAGCGTGGCGCAATCGACGTGCTGGTCAACAACGCCGCGCTCTCCCGTGACACGTTCTTTCCCATGATGTCCGCCGAGGCATGGGACGACGTGTTGGCGACCAACCTGAGCGGCGTCTTCCATTGCTGCAGGGCGGTTGTGCGGCACATGGTGAGTCGTGGCGCCGGGGCCATTGTGAATGTGGGCTCGGTGGCCGGACTCCACGCCAGTCCCGGGCAGGCCAACTACGCCGCGAGCAAGGGCGGGCTGCTGGCCCTGACACGCACACTGGCCGCCGAACTCGCCCCTCGAGGCATCAGGGTCAACGCCGTGGTCCCGGGCCTTCTGGCCACCGGCATGGTCGTGCGAATGGACCGGCGCATCGTCGAACGCAAGCGAAAAATGATCCCGCTGGGCAGGCTTGGGACCGCGGAGGAGGTGTCGCAGGCCGTGCTCTTTCTCGCATCAGACCAGGCCGGGTACGTCATTGGGCAGGCCCTGGTGGTGGATGGGGGCTTGACGCTGTGAGTCTGGCGAACGTGGCTTCACGCTCATGCAGCCCGTCCGCAGTGGCCGGCAGAGGAGCGGATACGGTGAATCTGGCGCTGCTGTTTCCCGGGCAAGGGGCGGAGACGCCCGGCATGGGGATCGCGCTTGCCCGGCAATCCACTGGAGCCAGGGAGTTGCTCGAGCTTGCCGGGAACCTGACAGGTGTGGACCTGTTCCGGCTGCTCGAGCGCGGGGGGCGGGACCTGGCGCGCACGGAGGTGCTTCAGCCCGCCCTGACCGCGGTATCCCTGGGCGCCTACCTCGAGCTGAAGACTGCCGGCGTGTCGCCAGCCCTGGTCGCGGGCCATTCTCTGGGAGAGATCCCGGCCCTGGTGGCGGCCGGGTACTTCGGCCCTCGAGAAGCCGTCGCGCTTGCGGCGAAGCGGGGGAAACTGATGGCGAAGGAGGCCGCGCGCCACCCCGGGGGGATGGTGGCACTGCGCTGTCGCGCCAGGTCCGATGTCGAACGCCTGCTCGCATCCGCCCGCGGAAGCCTCGATCTGGCTGCCCACAACGCCCCGGACGAGTGGGTCGTGGCGGGGAACCTGGAGGACCTGGCTGTGGCCATACGGACTCACGGCGGCAGGAAGCTGCGCGTTGCAGGCCCCTGGCACGGGAGGGCGATGCGTGGGGCGCTCGAGGCCTTTCGCGAAGCGGTGAGGGCCGCGTGCCGCTCATGGCCGGAACGGATGGGGAGACCGGGGCCCAGCCCGGCGGGAGGCGAAACCCCGAAGCAGGCTTTCCTGGCGGCCGCCCCCCTCTGGGTGTGCAACCGCACCGGTAAGATCGCAGGCGATCCGGCGGCTGTCCCCGACCTGTTGGCGGAGCAGTTGATCCATCCGGTGCAGTGGGTGCGGACCATGACCACGCTTCGCGACGCCGGCGTGGCGGACGTGATAACCGTTGGACCTGGCAGGACACTTCGAGCGTTGGTGCACCGCAACGCGGCCACGCGCATACGGGTGCTCACCACCGAGGACCTCGAGGACCTCGCCCTTACGTTGGAAGCAGTCTCATCATGAATCGAAAAAAAGCCAATCTCCTGGATCTCGGCCCCGACGTGGTCAAGCTGCTCCTACCCCATCGACGCCCCTTCTTGATGGTGGACCGGATCGTTAGCTTCTCTCGAGCGCCTCGCCCCAACTTGACGGCATCGAGGCACATTTCGGCCAACGAGGAGGTCTTTGCCGGGCACTTTCCACACCTGAGCCTGTGGCCGGGAGTGTACACGATCGAGGGATTGGCCCAGAGCAGCAATCTTCTAGGTATCCTGACACATCTGCAGGCCTTATGGGAGGAAAGGGGCAACGAGCCGGAAGAGCCCCTCGAGATTCTGCGAAACCTCGAACTCGCGTATCGGCTGAAGCCGGGGTTCCGTGCGGAGGTTGCGGCGCCCATGATGGCGGTGCTCAAGGAGCCATCCGTGCGGATGGGTGTCGTTGCGGCAATCGACATCAAGCTGCTCCACCCGGTGTTTGCGGGCCAGCGCCTCGACTACCTCGTAGCAATGACGCACGCCATCGGGGACATGGTCCGCTTCGAGGTCGATGCCCAGGTCGACGGCCGTCCCGTGGCCAGGGGGACTCTGACGAGCAAATCTCGGGCAGCATTCCCTGCCTTGTTGCCTTCCGGCTAGTGGGTCCCCGACAGGGGCCCGGTGTCTGACGGCGTGTGCGGTGGTGTCGTCGCCGCCGGAGAATGGCGTCCTTGGCGCCTGAGAAGAGGCCGGGTGTGCGATCCCATCGCGGATGACGGGGGTGTTTCAGTCCACCCCGAATGAGACCCCCTGAGCAACCCGTGGGGCCGGCATCCTGCCGGCCATGGTCAGAGCGGGTCAGTCCACCCCGAATGAGACCCCCTGAGCAACCCGTGGGGCCGGCATCCTGCCGGCCATGGTCAGAGCGGGTCATTCCACCCCGAATGAGGACCCATGGTGCAACCCGTGGGGCCGGCATCCTGCCGGCCATGGTCAGAGCGGGTCATTCCACCCCGAATGAGGACCCATGGTGCAACCCGTGGGGCCGGCATCCTGCCGGCCATGGTCAGAGCGGGTCAGTCCTCCCTGAATGAGGACCCCTCAGGCCCGGCCGCAGGATGATTCCCGGTCCACACCGCAGGGTCGGGTCTGAGACTCGCCCTCCATTGCACGCCGAACGAGGCGCCGTCAGGCCCGGAGAACACCGCCCCCCCCGGGACGGGGGGGGACGGGGGGGGGGTCAGTCCTCCCTGAATGAGGACCCCTATGCAACTAATTATTCGACGTAATTATTTTACCTTAACTTGGGGTTTCAGTCCTCCCTGAATGAGGACCCCTATGCAACGTCGCGATTGACGATCCGGGCTTGACCCCAATTGGGGTGTTTCAGTCCTCCCTGAATGAGGACCCCTATGCAACCGCCCAGACCTGGTACCTGGACTATGACCAGGACGGGTGTTTCAGTCCTCCCTGAATGAGGACCCCTATGCAACGGGAGGAATGGCGTAAGCCTTCCTTGAGCACCGTGTTTCAGTCCTCCCTGAATGAGGACCCCTGAGCAACCCGTGGGGCCGGCACCCTGCCGGCCATGGTCAGAGCGGGTCATTCCACCCCGAATGAGGACCCCTGGTGCAACCCGTGGGGCCGGCATCCTGCCGGCCATGGTCAGAGCGGGTCATTCCACCCCGAATGAGGACCCCTCAGGCCCGGCCGCAGGATGATTCCCGGTCCACACCGCAGGGTCGGGTCTGAGACTCGCCCTCCATTGCACGCCGAACGAGGCGCCGTCAGGCCCGGAGCACACCGCCCCCCCCGGGA
>JAJRTE010000151.1 GCA_024278455.1 Myxococcota bacterium | reverse complement strand
GTCGGTCTGGGGTGGAATCCGCTTCAGATAGGCTGTGACCCGCCTTCCAGGGCGTGATTCGGCATGGAATCTGGGGCAATTCTGTTTCAACGGCCTCGGTTCGCCGCGAAGCTACTCCGGTTCTGGACAGCGCGGATGGCTAGGACCATCAGGATCCGCGAGTGGCGGCTTTCTCCTGGAAACGGGCTGTGACGGGTTCAAGGAATTGCTGGACTCCCGAGTCGTGGTGCGGGGCGTGAACCCGGGCCGAGGGCGCTGCCCGAGACGAGCGCCTCCCTGAACCATCTCTCGTCGGGAACGCGGGAACGCGAGTGGCCGGAAACAAGGTGGACAGGGGCCGCGCAAACTGACTAGACTGGTGGAGGGCCGGGACGTGGGCTCGGGCGTCGGGGAGTCGTCATCATTGTTCACGAGCATCCGCCTGCGCGGGGAGACACGATGCCAAGAGGGGCGGCGTTTCGGCCGGTGAGGTGGTCCAGGTGGGTGATGGCCGCCGCCGGTCTGCTCGCGGCCCAGCGCGCTCTCGTCGGTTACCTCCCCTGTGACGACGCCTTCATTGCTTTCCGGTGCGCGCGCAACCTTGCGGAGCACGGCATGCCGGTGTACGACCTTGCGGTGCCGGTCTTTTCGAGCACATCCCTTCTGTACACGGCGGTGCTTGGCTTGGCGGGCGGCCTGGGCGCCCCCATTCCCGTGGCCGCGGCCGTGCTGGGATGGGTTGGGGACCTGGTGGTCTGCCTGTTGCTGGTCGCCCTGTCCCGCCGGCTGCCTGGCAGCGTGGCGCTTGGGCTTCCGGCCGTCGTGCTGTGGCTCACCCACCCCGTGGTGGCGCTGAACGGAGCAGGAGGCCTCGAGACATCGTGGTTCGTGGCGCTGCTGTTGGCCACGGTTCTGGCCGTCACGGAGCGCCGTTTCGGACCGGCGCTGTCCCTGGCGCTGGCGGCATTCTGGGTCCGCATCGACGGCGTCGTGCTGCTGCCCGTCGTGGTCTGGGCCTGGTGGCGCCTCGGCCGGCCACGCATCTCACTGGTGTGGGCAGGGGCGGGGACAGTGGCGGCCGTGGCGTACCTGGGCGTGACGCTGACCTTGTTCGGAAGCCCCATACCTCATTCCCTTGTCGCCAAGGCGGCGGCCACGCGGCCTTCGTGGCAGGGGGCTGCTGCCGCGGCAGCGTCGTTCGTATCCGCGACGGCCGGCATGCTCCCCGCCTGGTACCGGCACGTTTCGCCGCACGCGCTGCTGCTCCCGGGGCTGGCTGTCTCGGCATGGTATGGTGTGCGAGGCCTGGCTGGCGCGGGGTTCGCGTTCTGTGCCCGGCGCCGTGGCCGAGGTGCTGTCCAGCCCGGCGGGGCTGGCCGGCCGGAGCGCCGGGATGCCGACTCGAGCCGGTCCGGCTGGTCGAGGGAGGACATTTGCGAGCGGACGTTGCTGGGTCTGGCCGCGTCGTATGCCGCCCTGTTCGTGGTGTCCGGAAGGCCGAGCGTGCCGCTGTTCCCGTGGTATCACGTGCCGTTCGTGACGCTTGCGTTGCTTCCCGGGTTGAGTCGGTCGGTGGGCCTGGGGAGGAGGTTGGCCGGCGTCGTGGCGCCAAGGGCTCGAGCGACGGCGGTTGTGCTATTGTCGGTCGGAGTAGCATGGCTGGTTGCCCCGTGGCTGGCCGCGGCGGGGGGAAACGGGGCACGGGGGACCTCCGCCGACGTGGCCGGCTGGGTCGTATCGCCATCGCCGATCTACCTGGTGGCATGGCATGACGTGGTTCGGCGGCCAGGTGATGTACTGCGTGAACTATGGCCTCTCGTCTACCAGGACCTTGGGCTGGTTCTCGTTGCGCTGCTGGTTGGTTGCCTTGCCCTGGTCGTGTTCGCCGGCCAGGGGGAATCGAGTTCCCACGGGCGTCGAGCCAGGTGTTTCTTGCTGCTGCCCGCAGGCGCGGGATGTGGCGGGTACGTGCACGGCGCGGCCGGGCGCACCGGCCGGGCATGGCTCCTTCTTGGGGTCGTGGCGATCGTGCCGCTCCTTCTGAGTCGATGGGACCTGGGGGAGAAGTACGAGAGGCGGGAGCGCGCCTATCTTGCGCTCGGGAAGTGGGTTCGTGACCACGTGGAGCCAGGGGAGACCCTTGGCGCCCGGGAGGTCGGTGCGCTCGGGTGGGCTGCCTATCCTTTGCACGTCCACGACGAGCTTGGGTTGGTAACGCCTCGAGCGCTTGGCGTGCCCCGGAGCGATTGGGTGCGGAGTGCGTCTCCAGCGTTGGTGGTGGAGACCAGCCTCGGGTCTCGCGCGTCTGTTCGGCCGGAGGAGATGCTCCCGGGCTACGTGCTGGTGGAGTCTCTGCACAACCGCGTCTACTTGCGCCGAGACCTCGAGCAGGCATGGATTCGGTCGGGGCCTGTGCTTCGATGAACCCGGGCGTAGGGTGCCGGTGTGGACGCAGTGGCTTTGCCCTGCTCGAGCACGTGGAAGATTGTGCGCATGGCCTGATCCGGGATTTCCACCTCCGCGGGCGTTGCGTGCGAACGGGGGCAGTGGATTGCGCCCGAAACGGGGGGCTGCAACGACGCTGACCCCATGCTATACTGACCACGATGTCCTGCCGCCAGGCCGGCTCTTTTCATCGATCGGCGAATCGGCGCCGGTCGTCCCTCGAGGTGAGGCGCAATGAAGCTCCCCTACGGCATTTCTCACTTTGGTGAGCTACGTCGTGAAGGCTACGACTACGTGGACAAGACGCCCTACATCCGGCTCCTGGAAGACGACGACGTGGGCGGGCGTTTCCTGGTGCTCTTCCGCCCCCGGCGGTTCGGCAAGACCCTGCTCGTGACCATGCTGGACCGGTACTACGATCTGGCTCGAGCGCACCTGTTCGATAGCCTGTTTTCGGGGTTGGACATCGGGGAGCACCCCACGGCGGGCAAGAATCGGTACTTGACGTTGAGTTTCGGTTTCGACGGACTCAAGTCGGACCGGGGCACGGGTGCGTTGGACGCCGATTTCGCCATGCGTGTGCGCAACGGCATCCAGGAGTTTTTTCTCAAGTACTGGAAGCGGCTCCCGGAGATCACCCGCCGCTGGGACAGTGCTCCCAGCGTCGTGAAGCCGGCCGCACGGTTGCGGGCCTTCCTAGAACTCGTGAGCGAGGCGCCCCACCCGTTGTACCTGTTCGTGGACGCCTACGACGCCTTCGCCCAGGACCTCATGACGCAGGGGGATGCCGCCGGGTTCGAGCGCCTCTGTTGCGGCCGGGGATTGGCGGGCGAATTCTACCGCGAGATCGTCCGCGGGGTCCGGGACGGCACCGTGGCCCGCTGCTTCATCACCGGCATGTGTCCCGTTGGGCTGCAGTCCCTCCTGGACGAACCGTCCCGGTTCAAGGACATCTCCGGGGAGGAAGCGTTCGCAGGCATCGCGGGATTCAAACGTCGCGCGGTCGAGCAATTGGTAGAGGCGGTCGTCGCCGAGGCGGGGCTCGACTTCGCACCCGGGCGGTTGCTCGAGGTCATCACCCGTGATCACGACGGGTACCGCTTCTCCGATGGGCAGGCGGAGGCCGTGTTCCACCCCGACATGGTGGTCTACTTCCTGGCGGGCCTGGAGCCGCCGGACGTATTCCCGGACCAGATCTTCGATCTCAACCTGCATACGGACGCGACGCGATTCAAGCGGATCTTGCGGGCCGAGGGTGGGGCCAGGCAGGCGGTGCTCGACGTGGTCGGGGAGGTGCTGGTGCACGGTGCTCCGGAGGGGCGATTGCTTCCCAAGATCGACCCGGAAAACCTGCTGACTCGAGAAACGGTTCCCACACTGCTCTACCACATGGGGATAACGACTCGAGCCGGCCGCGACGGGCGGTTGACCATTCCGAACGGGGCCGTGCGCCAGCTCTTCTGGGAGGCCTTCGCCGACCTCGTGCAGGGGTCGCTGCCCCGGCCGATCTCCGTGTCACACCTCTTCCGGGCCGCGCAGGTGGCCGCTTACGAGGGGGACGTCGCGCCCCTGTTCCGCGTGATCGGCGCCGAGTTGCTGCAGCAGGTGCTGTGGGCCGACGGCATGGGGACCCTGCCCGTGCCCCTGGACCAGCGACACCTCACACTCATCCTCCGGGCGTTCCTCGCCCTTGCGGACGTGTTTCGACCCTTCGTGGCGCTCAGGCCCGAGTGGCTGAAGGCGTGTGTCGGGGTTCCCGTCCTCGTTCTCGCGCCCGGCGCGGGCTACGCCGACGCGCGTCACGGAATCGTCATGTATGTCAGCTTTTTGTCCGACGGACAGGCGACGCTCGATGCCCGGGAGCAAGCGCTGGCCCGGGGAGAGGACTGGCTTCGTACCGGGCTCTCCCACCCCATGCTGGACACCATCGACCTCGAAGGCGGCTGGCTCCCCTTTTCCGTGGCCGTGGATGGCGATGGCGGGCTCTACTACCGGGCGCCTGGCGCGGAGACCAACGCGGTGAGGCCGTAGGCCCGTGTCCGGGCGGCCTCATCCCCCTCTGGTCGCAGGCAACATCGACGTCAGGCACGCTGCCGCCCGAACCGCATCCAGCGCCAGCAGGCATGCTGCCGTCGCCACCGTGTTCCGCGTGCTGGGCTTCTGGCCCGCCTGCATCCTGGCGTGGGGACGACCCTGGCCCGTCTTCGAGCCGTAGTTCGCTCATTCGTCCGTGTCCGGGGGCGCACGCGGTGGGTTGCCCAAGGTCCTGCAGCGGCAGCAACGCCGGGCCTGGTCAACGGACAGCCGCGATACGCTCCCCCGCCTCGAGGATACGCTCCACCGGTTGATTGCCGAAGGAGAACCGCACGTGGCCCTCGCCATGTCGGCCGAAAGCCGCGCCGGGAACCGCCACGATCCCGGTCGCCTCGAGCAACCTGGTGCAGAAGGGGAGGGAGGGCTCGGCGGAACGGATGCGGGCCAGGAGAAATGTACCGCCTTCCGGGGGATGGATATCGAACAGGCCGGAGGCCTCCAGGACCCGTGTCATGGTGTCACGGCGGCGGAGCAGTTCGCTCCGGGCGCGGCTCGAGAAGGTGTCGATGGTCTCGAGTGCGGCGAGCAGGGCCAACTGGGCAGGCACCGGGGCGCACACCACCAGGGCGTCCTGGACCTTGATGGCTTCCTCGATCATGTCCGCCGGTCCATGGAGGTAGCCTATGCGCCAGCCAGCGAGTCCCAGGGTCTTGGAGAAGCTCCCGACCACGCACACCCGTTCCAGCACGTCCAGGGAGGCAGGGCTCACGTGCGTGCCCGGGGGGAAGGTCAGCAGGTCGTAGGTCTCGTCCGAGAGGAGCCACAGCTCGTGTCGCCGGCAGAGCTGGCAGAGCCGCTCGAGCGTGCCGGTATCGGCCAGGAAGCCGGTGGGATTGCCCGGTGAAACCAGTACGATGCCCTTTGTTTGCGCCGTCACGGCCCTCTCCACGAGGTCCAGGTCGATGGCGAACCGGGATCCCTCTTTCGCGAAGGGTACCTCGACCGGGGTGCAGGCTGCGAGCTGGATGGCGAAGACGTGATCGAAGTAGTAGGGGCCGAACACGATCACTTCGTCGCCGGGGTTCGTGGTCGTGAAGACCGCATTCGCGAAGGCCTGGCTGGCCCCGCAGGTCAGCATGAGGTTGCGGGGCGAGGCGCCGGTGATGTGTTTGTGGGTCCTCAAGAATGTTGCGGTGCGTGCCAGGACCGCATCGAGGCCCGGATCGGGGCTGTAGGCGTGGGTCCCCGGTTGCGCGATGCCGCGCCGGACAGCCTCGAGCGCGCTCGAGGGTGGGGGCAGGCC
Source organism: Myxococcota bacterium (assembly GCA_024278455.1). GTDB lineage: Bacteria > Myxococcota_A > UBA796 > JAJRTE01 > JAJRTE01 > JAJRTE01. The sequence goes on along the minus strand of JAJRTE010000151.1, from coordinate 4,181 downwards.
GAGAATGGCCTGGCCGAGGTTGATGATATCCCTGCCTTCCGACTCGAGGCGTCGGGCGAGACGGTTGACCAGCGCTATGGGTGGGCGCGTGATGTGTCGGGTTCTTCCTGGCCACATGGAGCGGCATTATACAGGGTGGTACCAGCATTCGAGAAGAAAACCTGCAATGGGCGGTGGGGGGGACCGCGGGGGAGAGAATGGGCCGCCGGTCGTCCGGAGGGGTTGACTTTCGGGTCTTGGAGTGGACACACCGTTCCCGTGCGGCTATGGTATGGGAACGCGATCAACCGCCGGATGGGAGGAACCCATGCAAACCCAGGTCATCGCCCACAAGGTCTCGGAAGACATGAGGAATGCGTCCTGGATCCGGGAGATGTTCGAGAAGGGACGCCGGCTGAAGGCGCAGTTCGGTCCCGGCGCCGTGTGCGACCTGTCGCTCGGGAATCCAAACGCCGCCCACCCCGATGCTTTTTTCGACGCAGTGATGGAGGTCGCCCGGGACAGGCGACCGGAGTACCACCGGTACATGCCGAATGCGGGGTTCGAGTTCGCCAGGACAGCGGTGGCCGATTTCCTGCGCCTCGAGTACCGGATGCCGTTCGGGAAGGACGATGTGATCCTCACGACCGGCGCGGCGGGCGGCATGAACGTGATCATGCGGGCGCTGTGCAACCCCGGCGACGAGGTTGTCCTTCTGGCACCCTATTTCTCCGAATACCGGTTCTACGTGGAGCAGGCTGGAGGACGGGCGGTCGTGGTCCAGACCGACGCGGGCTTTCAACCGGATGTGCCGGCCATCGAGGCCGCCATCACGGAAAAGACGCGAGCCGTCGTGCTCAATTCCCCGAACAACCCTTCCGGTGCCGTCTACACCGAGGCACGGTTGAACGCGCTGGCGGACATGTTGGCCCGTCACGACGGTGCCCACCACCCGATCTACCTGGTGCTCGACGACCCCTACCGGCGCATCCTCTACGATCTGGAATGGTGTCCGACGCCCGCGCATGCCTACGCCAGGACCCTCATCGTCTCGAGCTACTCCAAGGACCTGAGCGTCTCCGGCGAACGGTTGGGGTATGTCGCCGTTCCCCGGTCGGTACCTGGGCGAGAGGATGTGCTGGGCGCCATGACGATGCTCAATCGGACGCTGGGATATGTCAATGCCCCGGCGTTCATGCAGCGGGTCATCACGAGGTGCGCCAACGCCCTGTGCGATGTCGATTTCTATCGCCGGAATCGCGATCGCCTGTGCAATGCACTCCTCGAGTTCGGGTATGACCTCCAGGTTCCGGGGGGAGCGCTGTACGTGTTTCCCCGCTCCCCGCTCGAGGATGACACCGCATTCGTGGATATCTTGTTGAAACACAAGATCCTCGCCGTGCCCGGCGCCGGTTTTGCCCGTCCGGGGTACTTCCGGATCAGCTTCTGCGTCGATCCGGATACCATCGAGCGGTCGCTGCCTGGTTTCGAGGCCGCCATGAGAGAGGCAAGGGGTAGCTGATCACCTGATGAGTGGTTCATGGACAGGAAACCCGGGCTGTTGTCACTGCTTCGGCCTCGATCCATTGCGGTCATCGGCGCCACGGAGAAGCCGGGCAAGGTCGGCCGGAGGATCTTCGAGGGGCTCCTGAAGGCGGGCCGGCCCATCTATCCCGTCCATCCCCAGGAACAAACCGTGTTGGGCCACAAGGCCTGCCGCCGCCCGGAGGACTTGCCGTCAGGGGTCGACCTCGCCGTGATCGCCATCGGTGCGGAAGGGGCGGTCGAAGCGGCCGAGCAGTGTGCGCGCCACGGGATCCCGAACCTTGTCGTCGTTGCCGGGGGGTTCAGCGAAGCGGGAGACGGTGGCGCACGCCTGGAGAAACGTCTTGTGGCCATCCACGAGCGGTGGGCCACCCGTATCCTGGGACCCAACACCCTCGGAATGTTCCTCCCGGACGAGAAGCTCGACACCATCTTCGTGGAGCACGGGAGGGCGTTCTCGTCCGCCGCGCGTGGCGGGGGCGTCTCGTTCATCACCCAGAGCGGGTCGGTCGGGGTGGAAGCATTGTGGTTGGCGGGAGTCACGGGTTTCGACCTGAGGGCCTTCATCGGGCTGGGCAACGCCTGCGACCTGGACGAACTGGACTTCCTCGAGCACTTTGCAGCCGACGAGCGGACCCGTTGCCTGGCCTTCTACCTCGAGAGCATCAAGTCCGGGCATGCCATGGCGTTTCTCGAGGCGGCCCGGCGGACCGCCAGGAGGAAGCCGGTGGTCATGCTCAAGGCCGGGCGTACCCCGGCGGGCATGTCGGCGGTCAGTTCGCATACCGGGCGCCTGGCCGGTTCGGACCGTGTGGTGGATGGCGCGTTGCGGCAGTTCGGTATCCAGCGGGTGTTCGACGACGAGGAACTCTGCGACGCCTCGAGGACCCTTGCACGGCTGCCACCGGCCCCGGGCAACCGCGTGGCCATCGTCACGCCCGCGGGGGGGTACGGTGTGATGGGGGCGGACCTCGTGGCATCACGCTCCCGGACGCCCCTGGAGATGGCCGCCTTCGCTCCGGAAACCGTGGCCCGTATCCGGGGGGCGACCCCGGCCTATGCCTCGAGCCGGAATCCGGTGGACCTCACCGCGGGAGCGAGCGATGCCATGTTCGGGGAAGTGCTCGACGCTGTGCTCGAGGACGACGGTGTCGATATCGTTATTTGTGTGGCGTGCTTCGCACCGCCGTCGATATCGGACGGCTTGATCGATGTGGTCGCCCGGAGGGTCGCGCGCGGCCGCAAGCCGGTCATCGCCTTCACGAAGTACGGGCCGCGAACCAACACGTACCTGCGCCGGTTCCACGATGCCGGCGTCGTCGCTTTTCCGTCTATCGGCCGGGCGGTTCGTGCTGCCCGGTACCTGGTCCAGAGGGCACGGATCCTGGACATGTTCGAGCAGGCCGGCGTCCCGCCAGCGCGGACCGCGTCCGTGCCCGGTGTGACAGCCCGGGTGGAGTCTGGATTCAGGGGCGGAGACCAGCCCGACGAGCACGAGGTGAAGCAGCTTTTGTCCCGGTGCGGTTTCTCGACTCCCCGGTCCGTTCTCGTGGCCCCGGCCGGGCCGGTGCCGGCTCCCCCGTTCCCTGCCCCCTACGTCGTGAAAGTGTGTTCCAGCAAGGTGCCTCACAAGACGGAACGTGCCGGGGTCGCGGTCGGCGTGTCCGGCGCCGGCTATCCGGGCGTGGTCGCCGATTTTCGCGCCCGTTTTCCCGGCGAGTACATCCTCGTGGAAGAGAAGATCCCCCACGAGGGGATCGAGCTGATCCTGGGCGCGACAGTCGACGAGGCGTTCGGAGCCGCGCTCATGGTGGGTTCCGGCGGGGTCCTTGCGGAGTTGTACGGGGATGTCGCCTTCCGTCTGGTGCCGTGTTCCCGCCGGGAAGCCGAGCAGATGCTGGACGAACTGGTCATGTCGCCCGTGCTTCGCGGGTATCGCGGCCTGCACGGAAACCGGGAGGCCCTGCTCGATGCGATCGCCGGGGTGGAGAACCTGGTCGTGACCTTGGGAGACCGATTCGGTCAACTCGACCTCAACCCGGTGGTCTGGTCTCGAGATCGATGGGTGGTCCTGGACGCCAAGCTGGTCCTCGAGACGCACCTGCCCGGACGACCTTGAGCACCTTCGTCAGAAGTAGACGTTGAGGCTGGCGCGGGACTGTACCGCGGCTGGATCGTCCGGGGCGCCGGCGATCGCTGCCGTGTACCAGATGGCCCTGGCCTCCAGGCTGAGGGATGTCTGGAAACCGATAGCGATCTCGAGGCCGATCCCCGCATGGGGGCCCGCGTAGACCCGCCGCGTGCCGGATGTCGCCGGCAGCCCACCGCTGTAGAAATCATGATCGATCTGCCTGGTAGCGGTTACCCCGGTGAAAGCGTAGGGGCTGACCACCGACCAGGGGAATGCGAAGACCTGGAAAGAGAGTGCCATGGGCTGGGTCGTCCGCGTGCTGGCCGTCTCCCAGGATGCCTGGTGAAACTGCCATGCCGCCTCGATCCCGAGCGATTCCGCCGCACGGTAGCGCAGCGTCAGCCCGAATCCCCTGTCCCGGTAGCCGCCACCCTGTCCGTCCCCGGCCGCGTAGGTGCCCGCGGCCAGCCCCAGGGAGAGCGACCTGGTGCGATCCACGCGACGCCTGGGGAGCCAACCGATATCG
>JAJRTE010000150.1 GCA_024278455.1 Myxococcota bacterium | reverse complement strand
TCGAGCCGCTCGAGGAGGCGCACATGTACTACGCGGCCGTTCGTTCCAAGGCATGTGGCCTCACGGTCCTGGGCAAGTACTACTGGCGGCTCGTCAAGGAGGGCAAGGTTTGAAGGGAAGGGAGGTAGGTAGGGAGGGAGGTAGGGAGGTAGGGAGGTAGGGAGGTAGGGAGGTAGGGAGGTAGGTAGGTCGATGGACCGGGTTCGGCTGTATTCATGACGAGGAGGATGGCCATGTCGAATGCAATTCGACCTCTCTGTTTCGTCGCCATGCCTTTCGGCAAGAAGCGCGACACGGAAGGGCAGTGCGAGATCGATTTCGACCGTATCTATGAAGCCGCGATCCGGCCGGCGGCCGAACGGGTGGGGGTGGACGTCATCCGGGCCGACGAGGAGCGGTCCGCGGGAATCATCCACGTGCCGATGTTCGAACGCCTCCTCCTGGCGGAGATCGTCATCGTCGATCTGACGCTTCAGAACCCGAACGTGTTCTACGAGCTTGGGGTGAGACACTGTGCCCGGCCTCGAGCCACCATCCTGATATACGCGCGGGACTACCGGATTCCCTTCGACGTGGCCCTGGTTCGCGCCGTTCCCTACGACCTCGAGAAGGGGGTCCTGTCAGACGCCGCGGCCATGGCGCTCGGTGAGAACCTGGAGAAGCGGCTCCGTGTCGCCGTGGCGGATCTTGCCGCCAAGGATAGCCCCTTGTTCCAGCTCATTTCGCAGTTTCCCGGGATCGATCTCCCCCACGATGTCACCGAGAGCTTCCGCGACCGTGTGGTCTACTTCGATGAGGTTCGAAGGGCGATACACGCGGCGAGAGAAGACGTCGATCGAGAGGATGCGGCCAGGGGGCTTCGGGCGATCGAGGGCGGCCTCGGGGCGTTCAACGAGACGCATACCGAACTGCTGGTGGACCTGCTCCTTGCCTATCGCGACGTGAAGGCGTGGGACGACATGATTCGCCTGGTCGAACGTCTTCCCGGGACGGTCCGTGCGTCCGTCACCATCCGGGAGCAGTTCGCGTTCGCCCTGAACCGCAGGAACGAGGCGGGCGACAGGAGGCGCGCCGCGGAGGTTCTCCAGGAGGTCGTCGATGAACGGGGGCCGTCACCCGAAACGTGCGGGCTCCTCGGCCGTATCTACAAGGACGGGTACGAAGATGGCCGTGATCGTGGCAAGCCGGAGATAGCAAGTGCCCATCTCGACCAGGCGATTGGGTGGTACAGGAAAGGGTTCGAAGCCGATCCTCGTGACTACTATCCGGGGATCAATCTGGCAACCCTGCTGTTCGTGAAGGGAACGCCGGACGCCCTGGAGGAGCTGCGCCGGACTCTGCCGGTGGTGTCGTTTGCAGCAGCTCGGCGCGGCGGCATGGCATCGAACGACTACTGGGATGTCTCGACCGTCCTGGAGGCCGCGGTCCTCGGAGAGGATTGGGAGCATGCGAAGCGCGCTGCGGCGCGTGTGGTGATGATGGGTGGGCCCGGTTGGACGCGAGAGACCACGGCACGGAACCTCGGGATGATTCGCTCGGTTCGGGAGGACCGGGACATGAGCACCGGGGAGATCGATGAGGTGGTGGCGATTCTCTCCGGGGGAGATTGAGCGGCCTGCGCGTGCGCAGTAGCAAGGGCGGGCGGTAAGCACGGGCAGGTTTCAAGCCCGCCCCGACGGTCCGGGGACGAGGCGGCTGCCGCTCCCGCCGAGCGCACGGTACCGGGCCAACACGTCACCGGCCACGCGGCAGGCGGATCCGGCCTGGACGAGCGCCACGCAGGCGCCACCGAACCCGGCGCCGGTCAGCCGGGCCCCGAAACAGCCCTTCGCTTCCTGCAGCAGGGTCACGAGCGTGTCGAGCGGTGTCGAGGAGACCTCGAAGTCGTCTCGAAGGCTCGAGTGGGAGGCATTCATCATGTCCCCGAATGCCTTTGCGTCCGCGCCGGCCGCGGCTGCCAGTACGCGCTGGTTCTCGGTCACAACGTGCCGGGCACGCCTCGAGAACGGCTCGGGCAAGGTCTCCACCATGGCGGGGTCCTCGACATCCCGAAGGGCTCGAACGCCCAACAGCCGCGCAGCTTCTTCGCACTCCTCGCGCCGGCGGTTGTACGCGCTCGATGCCAGGCGCCGCGACACACCGCTATCGAGCACCAACAGCTCCGTACCTTCCGGGAGGGGGAGGATCCGTCTGTCGAGGGTCCGGGTGTCGAGGAACAGGAGGTGGCCGGGTTTGCCCAGGCTCGATGCCACCTGGTCCATGATGCCGCAACGGACCTTGGCGAATGCGATTTCAGCCTGCTGGGCCAGCCGTGCGATCGCCACGCCGTCGAGCGCGAGATGGAGGTACCGGCAGAGCGCTCTCACCGTGGCGACTTCGAGCGCCGCGCTGCTCGAGAGCCCTGCGCCCATGGGGACTCGAGAGGAGATGGTGAGGTTCAGAGCCGGGATCGGCCCCGCCACGCGCTCGAGCACGCGGATGCACCCCAGGACGTAGACGCCGAACCCGTCGATGGTCACCGCGTCCCTGGGGCAGTCGGCACGGGCGTCGAGGTCGTGGGAGTAGAAATGGTGCCAGTCGTCCGCGGATGGGCCGATACGCACCGTGGTCCGCTGGGGAATCGGGGCCGGCAGAACGCATCCGTCGTTGTAGTCCGTGTGCTCGCCGAGCAGGTTGACGCGCCCAGGCGCGCTCGAGGATACCCGTTCGTCCTCGCCGAAGATGTCGCGAAACGATGTCATGGTCCCGTCCTGCCGAAGTCGTCGGGGTGGGTCCGGTGCCACCTCCAGGCGGTTTCGATGATGTCGTCGAGGTTCGTGTAGCGCGGCTGCCAGCCCAGGTCATGCTGGATCCGGCTCGAGTCGGCCACCAGGACCGGCGGGTCTCCCGGTCGCCGTGGTCCTTTCGAGCGAGCCAGCCTGCGGCCGGTGACGCGCTCGACCGCCTCGAGTACTTCGAGCACGCTGAACCCGCTGCCGAGGCCCACGTTGAAGGCCCCGGAGAACTGGTCTCGAGACAGGGCGTCGAGGGCCAGGACATGGGCGTGGGCCAGGTCGACCACGTGGACATAGTCGCGCACCGCCGTTCCGTCCGGCGTGGGATAGTCGGTACCGAACACCGTGATTCCCGGTCGCTTTCCCAAGGCGGCGAGGATGGCAAGTTCGATCAGGTGGCTCTTGACCGGGTGGGCTTCCCCGATGTCTCCGCGGGGGTGCGCACCGCAGGCGTTGAAATAGCGCAGCGAGACCTGCTGGATGCCGTAGGCCCGCCGGTAATCCTCGAGGACCCGCTCCATCATGGCCTTGGTGGCGCCATAGGTGTTGACCGGCAGCAGGGCCGTCGTCTCCGGGATGGGGATCCGCTCGGGCGCGCCGTACACGCCGGCGGAACTCGAGAACACGATCCGCCGGACCCCGGCGTGTCGCATCTCCTCGACCAGGTTGAGCGTGTTGACGACGTTGTTCCAGTAGAAGCGGGAGGGATCGGCCATCGACTCGCCGGCTTCGATGCTCGCGGCGAAATGGATGACCGCCCACGGACGGGCGTGCTCGAGCACGGCCCGCAGGCGTGCCCGGTCGCCCAGGTTCCCTTCGAATACCGGAAGGTCAGGAGGCAGGGCGGCCCGGTGCCCGGTGGAGAAGTTGTCGAAAACCCACGGCTCCCAACGGGTATCGAGGAGGGCGCGCACCGTGTGCGACCCGATGTATCCCGCACCTCCGGTCACCAGGATGGTCTCGCCGGTTCCCATGCTTCGTCCTCACGTCCGGCGTGCACGGCTCGCACCGGCCGGCCACCAGGCCGGCGGCTCGAGGCACCGGACACAACAGGGGATGTGCTCGAGGCAGAGTCGTGTTACCATTGGCGTGTTCCGTGCCCGGCTCCAGGCTTCCAGTGTAGCATATTTTCGAGCGGCGCCGTGGAAGGGCGGCGTCCGGGAAAAGGGAGACAGGGGCAATCCAGGCCCGGCGGCGTGGCCGGCGGTGGTCGAGCCCGCGTCACGGGCGTCACGGCGAAAGGGAGAGCGGCCCCATGGGCGGACAGGACACGACGAGACCACCAGGCGGCATTCTCGACCGGGTGTTTCACCTCGAGGCGTCCGGCACCACGGTGAGGACAGAGCTACTGGCCGGGCTCACGACCTTCATGACGATGGCCTACATCATCTTCGTCAACCCGTCGATCATCTCGACGACCGGCATGCCCGTCGAGGCGGCCATGTACGCGACTGCGATTTCGGCGGCATTCGCGACGCTCGTGATGGGGTTCGTGGCCAACTACCCCATCGCGCTGGCGCCGGGCATGGGGCTGAACGCCTACTTCACCTACACGGTGGTCATGGGCATGGGCGTTCCGTGGCAGACGGCGCTGGGCGCGGTGTTGATATCGGGCATGCTGTTCATCGTGCTTACATTGACCAAGGTCCGGGAAGCGATCATCGACGCGGTCCCGCCGGCGCTCAAGGGGGCCATCAGTGCGGGAATCGGTCTGTTCATCGCGTTCATCGGGCTCAAGAACGGGGGCGTGATCGTGGACAACCCGGCGACGCTGGTGAGCCTGGCCGGTCTCCATGAACCGCAGCCGGTGTTGACGCTCCTGGGTATCGTGGTGACAGCGGTTCTGCTCGCCCGGAACGTCAAGGGAGCCATCCTGCTCGGGATCGTGGTGACTGCGTTCATCGGTATTCCGATGGGCGTCACCGTGGCCCCGGAAGGAGTCTTCCAGGTACCATCCCTGGCACGATGGACTCCCGTGCTGGGCAAGCTCGACGTTGCCGGTGCGTTTCGCCTGGGATTCCTGGACATTATCTTCGCGTTCGTCTTCGTCGATATGTTCGATACGGTCGGGACACTCATCGGCGTGGCCAAGCAGGGTGGCTTCCTCGACCAGGACGGCAAGCTGCCTCGAGCATCGAGAGCGCTGCTCGCGGATTCGCTGGGGACGGTGGGTGGGGCGTTTTTCGGAACCCCGACCGTTACGAGCTACATCGAATCCACCACCGGGGTGGCCGAAGGGGGACGCACGGGGCTCACCGCGGTCACGGTGGCGGTCCTGTTTCTCCTCTCGCTCTTCGTGACCCCGCTCGTGGCGGCGATCGGGCAGGTCCCGGCCATCACCGCACCGGCCCTGGTCATCGTCGGCACCCTGATGGTGCGCGCCATCACCGATATCGACTGGGGGGACACGACCGAGGCGGTACCGGCCTTTGTCGCCATCATCGCCATGCCGCTTACCTACTCGATCGCGACCGGCATCGCGCTGGCGTTCATCGCGTTCCCGGTCATCAAGCTGTTGTCGGGCCGGGGCAAGGAGGCCCACTGGATGATGTACGTCCTTGCGCTGCTCTTCGTGCTGCGATTCGTCTACCTTTCGGGAGGATAGTCGCGTATCCCGTTCTTTTCGAGCACCCTTCGCACATTCCCGGGAAGGGCCTCGAGTCCCGCGGCCTTCTCGAGGGGGGCGGAGTTGAACGTGTTCCAGAACAGGAGCGTCTCGCCAGGGTGGCGGCGGTGGTGCTCGAGGCACGCGGCGAGGGCCTTTCCGGTGTAGGTGGTCTCGAGTCTGAGCTGCGGCAACGCCCGGGATATGGCATCCCGGGCTTCCGGCGTCTCCCTTCCGTAGGCGCCTCCGTAGAACCGGGTCTCGAGATCGAAATCGAACCGCCCGGCCGCCCGGCCGATCCCGGGGATCGATGGGTCGGCCCGGCGCATCAGCGCCACGGTCCGCTCGACCAGTCGCTGGATGTACCACCGGTTGACCGCCAGCCCGGTCGTTATCCGCACCGCCACGCAACGGGAAGCAAGCCCCCCAAGCTCGAGACCGATGACCAGCCCGGCCACGGTCCCGCAGCTCCCCGCGGCGACGAACACCCGGTCCGGTTCCGGCGCCAGCCCGCTTCTCACCTGCTCGGCGAACTCGAGGCCCGCGGACACGTAACCAAGTACACCAAGCGGGGTGGTCGAACCCGGCGGCACGTAGTAGGGACGCTCCCCGGCTCCCTTGCGCGCCAGCCACGCCCGAACGACCTCCCACGCGGCACCCAGGTAGGTCCCACCGTACCGTATCCGCGCACCCGCGGCGACGTCGGCGAGCAGCACGTCGACCACATGCCCGTTGACCGGCTGGTCGAACAGGCACACATCCACCTCGAGGCCGAATTGCCGCCCGTAAATGGCGGTGGCAAGACACTGGTTGGATCCGAGACCGCCGACCGTGATGAGTGACCTGCGCTCCCTGGACACCGCGTCCGCCAAGACGTGCTCGAGCTTCCTGACCTTGTTGCCCCCGTACCGGGCCGCGGACAGGTCGTCACGCTTGACGAACAGCCGCCCGCTCGGCCCACCTTCCTGCGCGCGTAGCGGCTCCACCGGCGTCGGGAAGGTCCCGATGGGGCGCCAGGGTATCCGCTCGGCCAGGCGGGGAAAGCGGGAGAACAAGGCGGGGGACGTCATGGAAACACCTCGATCGCTCGGAGCGTGCGAGAGGACTCAGCGGCCGGTGGGAGAGGCGTTCACCACGACCTCCCCGGCTGTCCGGGCTTCCTCCCATGCGAGCTGGATGGTCAGCCCGCGTCCTCCCTCCACCTCGAGACGGTAGCCGGTGATGGGCGACGGGATTCTCCCTTCGGCAAGCCAGCGGTCGATGACGACCCGCATGTTGCGCCGGGCCCGCGCCACGGCCCCGCTGGTCGCTGGCCCTCCCTGGAGAGCGTCCGCGACAGCCACCTCGAGTTCCAGTTCCAAGGCTTGCTGCCATTCCACGTTCTTCCTCCCACGGCACCTTCGGGACGGCGGAGCACGCCGCTCCCGGGACCGGGGCGAATCAGGAGACATCACCCCGGGAGCGCAGCGCCTCCGCACCAGCCGCACGAAAGCCCCTGCCGCCGGAAGGGCCGGCGCCATGGCCGCTTCCGCCCCTATTTTTCGAATCCGTAGGCGTCGAAGACGAACTCGAGATCCCGGGCGATCCGGTCCTTGCTGATCCCGAACTCCTCCGGCTCGAGGTTCTTGTGGCGCCGCTTCCAGCTCTTCTGCTTCTCCGCCTGCTCCCGGACCCGCTCGACGAGTTCGTTGCTCACCGACAACCCGGCGAACGCCACCACGTCGTGGAAAGCGGCCTCGAGGTCCTTGAGCAGCGTGTCGTAACGGATGACCATCACCTGGTCCTCGGGGAGTTCGCCCGCCTGCTGGAGGGAGTAGAAGTAGCGATACAGATCGACGTTGTGCTGGTAGCGGCGCGCGTAGTAACGCTGGAGCGCCTGGGGGTCGATGTTCTCGAGACCCCAGCGGTTGGCGAAGAAGCTCCGGTGCAGCGACAGGTGGGACGGGATCGTCTCGAAGGGAGAACGGACAAGATAGACAATGCGCGCGTCCGGGAACTCCTCGAGCAGCGATTTGACCCGCATGGTGGAATAGGGCATCTTGGCCAGGATCTGGGTGCGACCCTTGTCGAGCAGGTGGCGCTTGAAGCACTCGCGGAGGAACCGCGTCGATGCCTTTCTCCGTGCCGCCGGTTGGTGGTCGCTGAACACCAACTCGACCCAATCCTCCTCGTCAAAGGCCAGGGGAGTCAGGAACGTGAAGAGCTGCGTGTCCAGCTTGAATCCGAACAGGAGTTCCTCTTCCTCGACCGAGTGTGCACTCGTGTCGTGAGCGCCGCCCGAGAAGACCGCTTCCCGGTTGTGGTACATCGTGCCCCGGAACCCGCTGCCCACCTTGTCGGCGATAGGACCGACGACCCGCCGCGCGGCGAGCGACGGGACGAGCAACTCCCACAATTCGAACACCGGAAACTCCCCGGTCTGCGTCAGCAGCCGGTGGAAGAAGGTCGTCCCGGAACGCGGGTGGCCCAGGATGAACACCGGTTTGTTGACCTCGACCTTGTCGAGTTCCGGGTAGAGCAGGGGATCCAGGGCCATGGTCAGGTGCGCAAATCCCGAAAAGGCCGGGAATCCTCCCATCGCCAGAACCGCACTCCCGGGCCCCAGGCTCTTCCAGGCCGCCCGGATCATGCGCTTGTGCAGGTGATAATCGTACATGCCTTGCTCCCTCGAACAATGACTGTCGCGCACCGAGGCACGCCCGCCGATAGGCCTGGCACCTGGTCGCTCCCAGCAAGGCGGTATGATACCTTCCTGCTTGCCGGACCGCAAGCCGGGTCTTGCTCACCGTGAGTCGCGGGTCGCGGGTCGCGAGTCACGAGTCGCTCGTCGCGAGTCACGAGTCGCCAGTCCGGCGTTGGGGCGCTGAGGCCATCCAGGCGTTGCAAGCCGTGGACAGGATCCTCGAAGGCCACCAGAGCCGAGTTCTGCCCATGGCGAGTCATGGACGCCACCAAGGCCTGCTCCAGCTCGGGATGGGCCAGCGGCAAGGGGGCGAAGGGCTGTGGGAGGCCCGGCGTCTCCGGGCGAACGGGCCGAGCGCGGACGCACCTGCCTCGGCATGCCGGAGGATTTCGGTGACGCGGGTGGCAGTGGCTGGATCAGCACGCTCTCCGCGAACCGCTCCGCCTGCTCGCGGGGTCGCTGCTGCGCCGGTCCGTTCATGACGATGCCCGCATGCCGCCAGCGGAAGAAAGCCTTCGAATGGTGCTCAGACCGGTGAGCCGATAGGTCTGTACCAGGCCGACGCCCCGCAGGTTCCGTACCTCGGCTTTCTCGAACGCGCAGCGCTCGTAGAGGCGGCGGAACACGTCCTCGGTGACCAGGATTTCGCCTATCGAGGCCACTTCGGACAGGCGCGAAGCCCGGTTCACCACGCTGCCCCAGATGTCGTAGGCGAACTTGGAGTGCTCGAGCACACCGCCGAGGGCGGGGCCGATGGCGACTGCACCGCGGATGGCGACCCGTTCGCCGTCAGGCGCGCGCAGCTCGAGGCACTGCGCACGCGCGTCGAGCGCGGCAAGGCAGAGCTTCTCGAGCCCGCCGTTGGACCGCCCCCTCGAGATGACCATGTAGGCGTCGCCGATGGTCTTGATCTTTTCCACCTCATGCTGCTCCATGACCGCGTCGAGGGAGGCGAAGAAGGCCTGCAGAAACCGGGCGATCTCGACAGGGGGGAATCGTTCCACCATGGGTGTGAATCCCACGACATCGATGAACATCACCGCGATCTCGTCGTGGTACTCCACGATGGGGAGTTCTCCCTTTCTCAGCCTGCGTGCGATACGCTCCGGAATCACGTTCAACAGGAGCGCCTCGCTGCGCCGTTTCTCCTCGAGCAGCAGTTCGTGCTGGAGTCCCCGCTCCACCACGGCGGCGACATGCCCCGCCACGAGCTTGAAACGCACGACGTGCGCGCCAGTGTAGGTGTTGGGCTTCTGGCTGGAGAAAAAGATGTACCCCAACGGCCGTCCCTGCACGAAGAGCGGGCAGGTCAGGCTCGAGCGAATCCCCTCATCGAGCATGCGCTGTGTGGACTTCGAGTGGGGGTGCGCCGCCAGGTAGGCCTCGAGGTCGTTGAGGATACGAGGAACCCTCGAATCGAGCAGTGCCTCCAGGCTGCTTCCAGCGAGGGGTGCGCTGTAGCCCTTTCCGAGCCCCATCGACGAATAGTCGGCACGGGCCCACACCGACGTGACAGTGGCGCCCCCGGACGACAGCACCGCCAGGCCGAGTCGGTCGAACGGAATGGTGTTGCGCAGGGCGTCATAAAGCTGATTCATGGCTTCGTCGAGCTTGTTGGATGTGGCGAGTCTCGCCGTGACGTCCAAGAGGTCCCGGACACCTTCGGCGCTTCGCGAGGCCTGGTGAGCCACCCTGCCTGCCAGGTCGATAATGCCCGACAACGTGGCGACGCCACTGCTGTCCTGCAAGGTGGGATTCTCAGATTCTCGCGCTTGCTGCATGACATCGACATCGATGAGTGCGTGTATCAGTTTCTCGAGAGAGCCCCGCAAAACGCGCTCGCGGTGGATCAACCGGTCCACGACGTAGCCGAAGACCAGGAGCGACAAGATTGCGACGGACTTCATCCATGTCTCGCTGGCCGCGGCGTGGCACCCGATACCAGCGACCAGGGAATCGTGATCGATGAGGAGGGCGTGCAGGAGACTTTCCAGGAGCCACAAGCCCGTTCCCAGGAGAAAGCCCACCAGGAGAAACGAGGGGCGCCATGGTTTGCGTCCGCTGGAGTCGTGGAGAGATGGCTTGTCGTTCATGGTTCACCCAGCAAGGCAGCACGTGCGTCGCGTCGACTTTGCCGCCGTGAAGCGGCGAACACGGAATTGGCTGCCTGGCGGCAGTCCCCACGCCGGCCTTGCTCCGTCGCGACCTTCCATTGCGGGACGCCCACCGGCCGAAAATGGCTCGAGCAGTTCGGTTACCGCCGGCACGCGGACGCGGCCCTGTCACCTAACGATAGGAAAGGGGGAAGCGGTGTCAAGCTGGGGGGACAGAGGCACCGCGGGTCTGGGAGCTACTTCTCGGCGGGGGTCAGAAGGAGGTAGGCGACGATGAGCACGAGTGCGCCGGCGGCGGCGGCGGAGAGACCCCAGACGCCGTGGGTGACGCCGAACACGCGCCTCGCTGCATAGTGTCCCGCAAACGACCCGGCGAGACCCATGAACGCAATGGTCGGCCTCGAGATCCGGGCGTCCTCGGTGGGTGGAATCACGAGGTTGATCACCAGCGCGACCAGGAGGCCCGCGAGCAACATCTTGACCACTGCCCAGTTCATGGACGACTCCAGCCGTTTTCCCGGTCCAAGCCTGGGTGGACGGCGGGAAACCCCGCTTCACCACGCCGGAGCCGGGTGCTCCGTCCGGAACACTATACCTCGAGGAGTCCGGACGGGCAACAACGCTGCCGCCATCGTTCCGTTGGCGTCCCCACGGGGAGGAGTTGGAACCGCCGGGGTTGCCTTCTCCTGCCCACGCCGGCATGGTACACTGGGGAGACCGCGCCGCCGTCCATGGAATGGACGGGCCGCACAAACTGCCTCCAGCCGGTGCCATGCTCTAGCGAGAGGTCTTCGATGACAGTCCCCTTCGTGATCCAGTCGATGTTGGTGGTCATGGCCGCCCTGGCGGCAATCCAGTACGCTCGGCGAGGCCCGAAGGCCAATCTAGGGCCTTTCCTGTTTCACACAGCTTCGGCCGCCCTGGTCGTCGTGGCGATGGCCACCGGGTGGGACGAACCGAACGCCCTCGTACTCCAGGGTATCTTCGTGGTCGCCCCCTACGTCCTCGTCACCGGGTATCGACTCGGCATGGAACGCGCGATGGCCGGCGGCGACTTCAACCAGGCTTTGACCATGGCCCGTTCCCGCGCGATGCTCCTCCCGTTTCGCGCACACCGGCGGGATGTCCGGGTGCTCGAGGCCCTCGTGGAGGCCACGAAGCAGGGCCGGCTCGACGCGGAGACCCTGGCGGATGGGCCGGGACGCGCGCTCGACGAGGCTGACCTGGCGCTCGTCGCGGACGTGGTACTGGTCAACGAACTGAAGCGCCATGCCCTGGCCCACGACTGGCCCTCCATTCGTGCGCGCAGAGACGAGGTTGCGGGCATCCGGGCAGGCATCCTGAGAGGGATGGCGTTGTGCCTGGTGGCTCGAGCCGATGCCGAGGCGCGCGATCTCGAGGGCGCGCTGCATGCACTGCGGTTGCTCGAGGCGGAGCCGGACTGGCACCGGGTTCGGAAGCACCTCCGGTCCGCGTTCATGGCCACGCTTGCCGTGGGGGGCCGGCAGCGAGCGGTGGACATGCTCTTGGAGCGCCATTTCGCCCACCTCGGAGCGGCGACCCGGACGGCATGGCGGACGCGGGCGGCAGTCGCGGCTGGTGACCGGGCTCGAGCGGTGGCCGAAATCGACAGGCTCCTCGAGTCCGGTGCGCTCGAGGCGTCGGTCCGGGAGGCACTCGAGGCACAGAAGCGCCACCTGCCGGATAGTGTGCCGGCGCGGGGAGAGGAACAGGAGGCGGCCCTGGACCGGATCGAGGGCATGGCGTTTCTCGAGCCGACACTGGTCGGCCCGATCGATCGGCGGCTCATCGGGGTGCCCGGTGTCGCGCTGCTGGTCACCGTTGTTGTCGCGGCCTTCGTGGCCTGGCATGTCATCCTGGAGCCGCAGGTTGGGGTGATTGGTTTCGCGGCCTTCGGGGGGCTGTGGCAGGCGGAGCCCTGGCGATTCGTCACGGCGACCGTGTTGCAGGACGGGCCGTTGGACCTGGTGTTGAACATGGCCGGGGTGGTTGTCATTGGCGGCGCGGTGGGTGGCGTCTACGGTCGATTGAACCTGTGGAGCCTGTACCTGGTCGCGGGGCTTCTGGCCGGGATTGTGGCCGGCGCCGTCACCCCGGAGCGGTTGGTGGTGACGTCGAGCGCGTCTGTTCTGGGGCTTGCCGGGGCGGCCTTGGCCGGGGTGATCCGGTGCCGGACGTATCTGCCCCGGACATGGATGGCGGTTGTGGGGAAACGGGTCGTGGTTCTGGCCGCGGCGTTGCTGCTGGCCGGGTTTTTCGCACCACACGGTGGGTTCGCCGTTGTGGGACTGGTCGCCGGGTGCGGGCTGGGTGCCTTGCTTGGCCTTGAGGGCTTCGACCTGGGTGTACCGGCCAGGGTGCGGGAGAAGGTCAGGCGCGGCGCCGGCGCCGCAGCAGCGGGATGAGCAGCCAGCCGAGGAAGGGGAGGGGGGAGGCCGACTGCCCTACGGTGCTCGATCGGCATGATGGACCGCCGGCGAGTTCTCCCTGATATTCGTCGCCGGCCAGGTTGCGGTCGTCGGTGTCGTCGCATGCGTCGCCGGTGCCGTCCGCATCGATGTCTGCCTGGTCCTCGTTGGCGATGTCTGGGCAGTTGTCCTCGTCGGCGCAGTAGCCGTCGTCATCGGCGTCGTCCTCGGGGTCGAGCGGGCAGGTGTCGCACAGGTCGCCCGAGCCGTCTTCATCCGTGTCGTTCTGGTCCGGGTTGTACAGGTCCGGGCAGTTGTCCCGGCTTTCGCAGATTCCGTCGTCGTCCGTGTCGTCCTCGCGGTCGTCGGGGCAGGGGTCGCATGCATCGCCGACGCCATCGTTGTCGGAGTCGATCTGGGTGAAGTTCGGTTCATCGGGGCAGTTGTCGCGGTCTCCACAGCGGCCGTCGCCATCAGCATCGTTATCCGGGTCCTGGGGGCATTCGTCGCAGGAGTCACCGATGCCGTCCCGGTCCCGGTCGGTCTGTTGCGGGTTGGGGTCGTTCGGGCAGTTGTCCTGGTTGGCGCAGACGCCGTCGCCGTCGGCGTCGTCGTCCGGGTCTCGAGGACAGGGGTCACAGGCGTCTCCCACGCCATCGCCGTCGCTGTCGGTCTGGCTGGCGTTGGGGAACGAGGGGCAGTTGTCCTCGGATGGACACACGCCGTCGTTGTCCGTGTCGTCGCCCGCCTCGTCCGGGCAGGGGTCGCATGCGTCACCGATACCATCGTTGTCCCGGTCTTCCTGGTCTGGGTTCGCCACGCGCGGGCAGTTGTCGTCGGCGCCGCAGCGTCCGTCCCCGTCGAGGTCGGGTTGGGTGGCGCAGCCGTCGCATGCGTCGCCGATGCCGTTGCCGTTGGTGTCCAGTTGGCCAGGGTTGGCGACGTCGGGGCAGTTGTCCTCGGCGGCGCACAGGTTGTCGCCGTCGGCGTCATTGTCCGGGTCGGTGACGCAGGCGTCGCAGAGGTCGCCTATCCCGTCGCCGTCCATGTCGAACTGGGTCGCGTTGGCCACGTCGGGACAGTTGTCTTCGTCCGCGCAGAGGCCGTCGGCGTCGGCGTCGTTGCCGGGGTCCATGGGGCAGGGGTCGCATGCGTCGCCGGTGCCGTCGGTGTCGGCATCGGCCTGGTCCGCGTTGGCAACATCAGGGCAGTTGTCTTCGTTCGCACACTTGCCGTCGCCGTCGGCGTCGTTGGCGGCGTCCTCGGGGCAGGCGTCGCAGAGGTCACCCAGCCCGTCCGCGTCGAAGTCGGCCTGGTCGTCGTTGAACTTGGCCGGACAGTTGTCGTTGTCCGCGCAGAATCCGTCGGCGTCGGCGTCGTTGTCGGGGTCCAGGGGGCATGGGTCGCATGCGTCGCCGGTGCCGTCGGCGTCGGTATCGGCCTGGTCGGGGTTGGCGGTTTCGGGACAGTTGTCGGCGGAAGTGCAGATACCGTCGTAGTCCAGGTCGGTGTCACCGGGGCAGTTGTCGCAAGGGTCGCCGAGGCCGTTGCCGTCGCTGTCCACCTGCTCGGGGTTGGAGACGCGGGGACAGTTGTCCTCGTCCGCGCAGAATCCGTCGCCGTCCTCGTCGTTGTTGGGGTCATTGGAGCAGGTGTCGCAAGCGTCGCCCAGTCCGTCGCCGTCGGTGTCGGCCTGGTCCTTGTTGTAGATGGCCGGGCAGTTGTCCTCGTCGCCGCACACCCCGTCTTCGTCGCCGTCGTTCTTGGGATCGAGAGGACAGGTGTCGCATGCGTCGCCGAATCCATCGCCGTCGGTGTCGGCCTGGTCGGGATTCGCCGTGACCGGGCAGTTGTCGGCGTCGTTGCACACACCGTCCGCGTCGTCGTCAGGCCTGTCCGGACAGGCGTCGCAAGCGTCGCCCACTCCGTCAGCGTCGGTGTCGGCCTGGTCGGGGTTGGCGGTGCCCGGGCAGTTGTCGGCCGACTCGCAGACACCGTCGCCATCGGGATCGTTGAGCGGGTCGGCCGGGCAGGGGTCGCAGGCGCTGCCGATACCATCCTTGTCCCCGTCCGCCTGGTCCGGATTGGCAACGTCAGGGCAGTTGTCGTCGCCGGCGCAGATGCCGTCGCTGTCGGCGTCGTTGGCGGGATCGAGGGGACAGGTGTCGCATGCGTCGCCCACACCGTCCTTGTCTTCATCAGCCTGATCGGGGTTGGCGTCTCCGGGACAGTTGTCATCGATGCCGCACCACCCGTCACCGTCCTCATCGTTCGTGTCGTCTGTGGGGCAGATGTCGCATGCGTCGCCGATACCGTCCAGGTCCTGGTCTTCCTGGCCCGCGTTCGCCACGTCGGGACAGTTGTCCACGTCGCCGGTGAGACCGTCTCCGTCCAGGTCGGATACCTCCTGGACGACTCGAGCGCCGTAGATGTCCGCGCAGTCGTTCCCTTCTGGCGTGCAGCGGCGATCGGTCCAGGCGAACAGGAAGGTGGGAGAGCCGTAGACCACGGCGGGCGTGTCCTGGTCTCCCCCGGCGCTGGACAGGGAGATCGGAGCGCCGTCAACCGGCACCAGGCCGCCATCGACGCGGATACCGGCGATATCCCAGTCTCCGGCCCCGGCCTCCAGTGATGCCCATGCCACGAAGAAATCGAACCCTCCCCAGGCGGCTCGAGGAGACCCCACGATCGTCTCGGTGTCGGAGAGGGTGGCGGGGGATGGGTCGAGCACCGCGCCGTCTCGCGCGACCAATGCCGCTTCGATGGCGTTGCATCCGTCCTGGGAGCACGCTTCGGCCCAGGAGACGAGGAAGAGGTGGCCACCCCAGGCCGCGTCCGGATGAACACGGAATCCGTCGCCTGGAGATACCAGGATACCGTCCGGATCCAGGACCTCGCCGAGCGTGTCGACTCGAGTCCCGAAGATCGCGGAAGCGCCGTCGTTTCTCTCGTCCGTCCAGACCACCAGCGTGCTGTCGGAACCAGTGGCCAAGGCCGGTTGCACCTGGTCGCCGCTCGCGTCCGACAACGTGAGGATACCGCTGCCGACTCCGCCGGTCTCGGTCACCAGGCTGCCGTGGATATCGGAGGCTTCGCCGCCGGCCTCCGTCCAGACAGCGAGAAATCGCTTGCCGTTCCAAGCGACTCGAGGCTCCACCTGGTGACCGCCCGGCCCGGATACGGTGATGGGGGCCGAGTCGAGAACCACCCCGCCGGTGTCCAGCCGAGCTGCTTCGATGTGGCAGTTCGCCCCGGTTCCGTAGTCGCACCGTTGCCAGACCACGAGGAAGGTGGAGCCGCTCCATGCCACGTCCGGGACTGTCTCGTCATCATTGCTGGCGGCGATCTCGATACCGTCCGGGTCGAGCACCTGGCCGTCCGGGGTGACTCGAGCAGCGTAGATGTCGTAGTCGAACGCACGCCAGTCCGCCCAGACGACGAGGAACAGGCCGTCTCCGAATGCGATGAAAGGGGACACCTGCTGCTCCTGCGCGCCGGCCAGCAGCAATCCGTCCGGGTCTTCATACCGTAATTCGGCTGCGGGCCACGTTCGGGCGGCTCCGCTGCCACCAGGCAGGGTGCCAGACCAGCCGCCCATGGGATGCCGGGGCGTGGAGGCTGCTCCCGGAACCAGGAGCGTTACAGAAAAGGCAACGGTGGCGAAGGCGAACAAGGAAGAGACGCGGGGCATGGGTTTCCTCCGTGGAACGTCGAAGTTGGCTGCTGCCTTGGGCCACGATCGGGATGCCCCCAAGATAACCCGTCGTGTCGAAGGCAGCAAGCATTGCGTGCATGGTCTTCCCTATTCCGCCTGAGGCGCCACCATCGCGCCAGGAAGCGCCCCGGGGGGCGTGTACTCGAGGATGGGCTGGAGGTCGTAGGGGAGAAAGGTGTACGGGATGTGGAGCGGCCGGGCGTCGGTGATGAGCCTGCCCTGTTCCGCCTCGGCGCGCATCTGGTCCGCGGTCATCCACAACTGGGGTTCGTACTGCGCGTCGAGCCCACCGTGGTAGACGTCGCCGTAGTCGTCGACAGGACGATCTCCGTTCCTGCCCACCAGCATCCCGATGTCAGGGGTCAGCTTCCAGAACGCCGCGTTGGGGAACACCTCGAGGAACGTTCTGAGTTCGTTCCGGAGCGCGCGTCGCGTGATGCGCCTCGTATGGAGTCGGCCGACATAGAGCCCTTCGGGGGCCAGCCTCGAGCGCGCCAGGCGGTTGAACTCGAGGGTGGAGAGTTCGAGGTACCACGCATAGATGGCCGCGTCGTTCACGATGATATCGAAGCTGTCCCGGTGGGTGAGGAGGTAGTGGCGCCCGTCGTCCTCCACGAACCGGAACCGGGGTGGTTCCATGAGGCTGTCGTCGAACACGTTCATGTAGGGTATTATCGCCGGAAGGTCACCGTCCACGTCGACAGCGGTCACCTCCTGGAATACCGGCATTTGCAGTGCGCGAATGGTCACTCGACCGGTGCCGAGGCCGATGATCAGGGCGCTTCGGGGTGACGGGTGGAGTTGCGCGGCCAGGGCGATGTCCGAGCCGCCCCCCATCAGTCGCTCGCCCTGCACCAGCATCATCCGTCCCCTGGCGGGGTGCTCGATGACAGCGGTGGAACTATTCCGGCCCTCGGCGAAGGTGATGAGCTTCTCGTTCTCGAAGAGGATCAGGTGGGCCCAGGCAGGGACCTCCGCAATGACGACCACCGTGATGGCGGCCGCGACGACCGTGCCGGCGGCCGCTCGAGCCAGCCGGGCAAGCCCGCGGGGAGCCAGCGCCCAGGCACTCCAGACACCCGCCATCAGGACGAGTCCCGCGAACAGTATGATACCGTGGACGGCACCCAGCGCCGGCAACAAGAAGAAACCGGTGAGGAACGAGCCGGCGATCCCCCCGACGGTCGACAGGGCGGCAAGAGAACCGACCCCCCTCCCCACACCGCCGACACCCCGGATGGAAAGCTTCGACGCGAGAGGGAACATGGCCCCGGAGCAGGCCGCGGGAAGGAGAAGCGCGGGGATCAGCAGCCAGGCACGTTCGGCCGGAAGGACCATCCCAAGGGATCGCAACCAGTGAACCGGCGTCATGATGTCCGGTCGATGGCGCAGGAAGGGGACCGAGGCTGCTGACATCAGCCCAATCGCGATGGGCAGTGCGGGAAACAGGCGGCGGGGCGATACCCACCTGACGAGCAGGGGATAGAGCAGGCTCGAGCCGATGGCGTGGCCGGTCAGCCAGGTCGCGAGGATGAGGCCGAAGACGTAGGTGGCCGGATTGAACCCGAACTGCGAGAACGCTCGAGTCCACAGTACCTCCGTGCCGAGCGCACAGAAGCCCACAACGAAATAGGCCGTCCCCACGACATGGAACTCCGGACGCCAGACCGACCGCCACCCCCGCCCGGACCGTTCGGCCGCCGTTTCGTCCCGCGGTGGGCCGGTCTCCTCCCGTGGCGAGGAGGGCGGCGCGACCCGTGGCGCTGGCGGCGCCACCTTCCCGGCATGCCTCCTGCGGTCCGCGATCAGCGCCAGCCCTGCCGCGACGAGGTTGGCGGATGTGCCGAGCCATGCCGTCACGCCGTAGCCGAACAGGCCGATGGTGAAAAAGGTCGTCAGCAGGGCCCCGGATGCGGCTCCCACCACGTTGGCGCCGTACAGGACAGCCAGATCGGCGCCGATGCGCGTGTCTCGAGTCACGAACGCCTTGCTCGCGGCCGGCAGTGTCGCTCCGGACACCAGCGTGGGCGGCAAGAGGATCAACACCGCGCACAGAAACCTCAGCGCCGCGTGGGCGGTGAAGGAGGCGTCGCTACCCAGTGACCATGACAGGTACACCCCTTCGACGATGTGTCGCACGTGCGGGAAGAGCTGCGCATAGACCGCCAGGAACAGCTCGAGGCCCGCAAAGACGAGCAGCGGGCGCTTCTGCCACCGATCTACGAGCTTGCCGGCCGAGAAGTTCCCCAACGCCAGGCCGGCCATGAACACGGTGAGAATCGTCGTGATGGCGAAGTAGGTGACGCCGAACAGCGAAACCAGCCGTCGCATCCACGACATCTCGTAGGCGAGAGCGGCATAGCCGGAGAGGAGGAAGGCAGGTAGCAGCAGGAACGATGAGCGGGATGCGCGCGTCGACATGGTCTCCAGGTTTCCTGAACAGCCGCCGGACCCTGTTCCGGCTCCCGGGGTCTTGCGAGGGCGACCCGCGCTCGACCCGGGGGGCGACCCAGAGCCACGCTGGTCGCCGGGCAGTCGTGCAAGGATACCTCGAATCCCGGGAGGCGGGCAAGCAGGAACGTCGTCCATCGGCGGGAGGATGCCAGCGATTGTTGTAGTCTCGACTACAAGGATGTCCCAGGCAGGACGGTGCGGTCCCCCCATACCGGCAAATTCCATCTCGTTCGCTTTATTTTCGAGCCGAGTGCGTTACTTATGTTTCTCAGAGCCATCGAACCCGGCTCGTGAGCAGCAATCACCACTCTTTGCCTGCACTCGAAGGTAAGAAGAGTTGTTCGTGAAAGCTCACCTCCCTCCTTCGAAGCCGACGCGCCGGGTCTCGATGGCTTTTTTTTCCGAACTCCCGTTCGGAGTGTGTCGGACCCCCGGCCGCCGTGAACCGGTGCACCCGCCCCGCCGGAACGGCCCCAGGACGGTGGATACGCAAGCAGGCGAGGAGATGAACAGTGGGGTCAGGGGCAGGTGAAACGCGCGCTCGGAGCGTCCCGGCGGCTCACGGCGTGGCGAGGTCGACCGAGAACACACCGTACAGCCCGGCCGGCAGGAATGCCCGGTGCGCCTGCGCCCGGACCTGCATCACCCACCCGCTGGTCCGTATCGAGGTTTCGAACGCCGGCACGAATGGATCGGACGTGATGTCGTATATCAGCATGCCCTGGGCGTACCCGTCGACGAACAGCCTCCCCTGTTCGATGTCCCGCAGGTAGCCGTAGGAAAGCGGGAGCCGTTGGTCACCGGCCTCGACGAGGGCCTTGGGATCGCGCAGGTCGATGACCCGAAGATGGAGAGGGTAACCGTAGTAGCCGCAGTAGCTCTCCCAATCCACGTCCCAGTAGTAGTCCTGGGTCAGCGCGTAGGCGGCGTCGCCGGAGAAAGCCAAAGACTGGACATAGCCGGGCAGTTCGATCCGGTCCAGCCCGCTCGCGCCCCCTCCGCGAAGCGCCACGGTGTACAACCGGTACTCGAGATAGTCGTAGCCTTCGGTGGACGTCGCCCACTGCGAATCGAGGGTGACCAGGGTCGCACCACCGTCCGGCGTGTACAAGGCCGTTCCGGGTATGTTGACCGGATCCAGGACCTCGGGCGCGCTCGAGTCGGACACATCCACGACGTCGACGTAGTAGCGAGCCAGGGATTCCCCCTCGATCGGCTCCGCGTGGGTCGCGTACAGGCGGGTCCCGTCTGCCCAGAGTCCGAACAGGCTCTGGTCGAACGGGATGGACACGATCGACGGGTGGACCGGGTCGGCCAGGTCGATGATGTGAAGCGTCGTCAGCGGAGCGGCGGCCTCCTCCCCAGGTTCATCGTCGCCCGGATAGGGGCTGGGTGTGCCGTCGCGGGGCGTGGGCGCCGGTGTGGCTTCCCCTGTCTCTCCGGTCGTGCCGCTGGATTCCGAATCCCCGGTCTCCTCCGATGTCTCGCCGGCAGAAGCGCCTCCCTCACCGGGCTCCGTCTCCTCCACCGTGTCCACGGGGTAGCCATAGTAATAGTAGTCATAGGTGGTCTCGAGGTACGCCAGCAGGGAGCCTGATTGGACCAGGACACCGCCGCTCGAGCCGTAGCTGTAGGCATACCATCCATAGTAGTATGACACCCAGACCGGTGCGGGAAGCTCGGTGCTGGACACCCTGACCGGATTGCCCGGGTCCGTGATGTCGTACACGTCGAGCCAACTCGTCGCCTCCCACGACTCGTCATAGCGCGTGTAGGCCACCGCGACCAGGGCGTCCGATAGCGGTACGAGTTGACCGCTGTCCAGGTCGAGTGCGACTTCGGAGAGGGCCTCGCTCACCAGGTCCGGGGAATCCCCCGGAACCACGCGCAGGTTCGCCTCTTCCTGGCCGTCGTACCAGTTGGGCAGCGCAAGCTGGACACCCCGGTCCCCCATGGGCACGTAGTCCGTGATGTTGCGTGCGAGCTGCAGGTCCCGCGTGACTCGAGGATTGTCCAGGTCGTCGATGTCGATCATAAGCAACCGGGTGTTCGACATGCTTGCGAGCCGGTTGTTCACCGGCCGGACTCGAGTCACGTACCCGGGGTGTGTGACCATTCCGCGCTTGTTGAGGTCGTCCTGGTTGAAGTCCAGGAGCTGAACCCCTCCGGTTGGAGCGCTGTAGTACCCCTCTTCGGCGTAGGTATAGGCGTAGAAGGGCACGGCGATGAGCCCGCGGTCATCCGGGTCGTCGTCATCGGGCAGCAGGGTGAACGCCTTGTCGTCCCAGGTGGCCTGGGACCAACTCGTGTCAGCGTCGTCGCCGATGTGTTCCCTGTCCAGCAGGCTGGGGTCGTCCATGTCAGACACATCGAACAGGCTGACGGCGAAGCGCCAGGTGCCCTCGTCACCGGTATCCTGTCCCAGGGCCACGATCCGTTCGCCGAGGGGTTCCAGGTGATCGAGCCGGCCGGACATGTGCACCTCCCCGGCGAGCCGCGGATTGGACGGGTCCGAAAGGTCGATGATGAACAGGGGATCGGTCTGTTCCGCGGTGACAACATAGCCTCGAGTCCCGTCGAACCGGGTGGCGGTGACCGACTCGAGGACGTCGAGCACGATGTCCATTTCGGCCATCACACTAAGTGCGCCGGGATCGCTGACGTCGATCACGGAAAGCGTGCCGCTGGTCACGCCGTCCCATTTCTGGGTGACGATGCGGAAGGTGTCCTCGAATTCGTCCAGGGCGAACTTGTCCCATGTCTGGCCGGGCACGTCGATCCGGCCTCGTTCGACGATGGTGCCATGGGGGTCGGAGATGTCGAGGTAGGTGATGTGGGAGACATAGTAGGACTGCGCCGGTTCCGCCGGAGGTTCGGTGGGTTCTTCGTCCTGGCCGGGGTCTCGAGCCGGAGTCGGGGTGATGGTCTCGTCCGGTTCGTTGCCGGGGTCGCCGTATGGCGTGGGGGTCGCCTGGTCCCCGGGATCGGTACCGGCGGGGCCACCGGCCTGCTCCGGGTCGCTGTGGGAGTCTCCGGCCGTCCCCTCTCCGGTGGGCGTGGCGGCCCCGTCCGGGTCGTCGTCGCCATCGGGGCGCTCTTCCGGCGGTAGTTCATCCGGTTCCTCGTCGATGGTGTCCTCGTAGTTGTAGTCCGGTTCGACCACGTAGAGCGTGTTCGATGTGGCGTGCACCTGGGCCCAGCTTCCCGGCCAGGAGACGCTGTCGACTTCGTGAGGGTCGGTGGGGTCGCCGATGTCGATGGAGATCACGGTGGTCGAATCCTCGTCATCGTCGGAGACCGATCCGCAACTGTAGTAGGAGTAGCGGGTGCTCACCGCGTAGATGACGTCGCCCACCGCCCGCGTCTGGCTCACGAACCCTTCAAGGTCTATCTGGCCGAGCAGCATGGGAGCCGTGCCGTCCGCCACGTCCACGATGGCAATCATGGAGCCGTAGAAGCTCGACGTGGACGTATCGGCCTCGTCGACGCGCCAGTAGGTGAAGTAGTCGCTCACCACCACGTAGGCCCGGCCGTCGCGCACGTACATTTCCACCGGGTAGCCGGTGAGGGGAAGGCGGCCCAGGACGAGCGGGTCGTCCGGGTCCGACACGTCGAGTATCATCAGCCCCCGGTACATGTTCAGGATGTAGAGCGTGTCGCCCTCCTGGAGGAAGATGTCGGCCTCCTCGACCTCTCGAGCGTCTCCCGACGCGTCGCCTTCCTGTGCGGCATCATCACCCGGAGCCGCGGCAGCGTCCTCGCCGTAGTAGCCACCGCCGGAAAGGGCTGAAACGAAGTCCTCCCCCGCCGTTGCCGGCGTTACCGAAGGCGTTCCGGTTGGCGACGTGCTGTCGTCGTCGCCTCCGGCACCGCTGCATCCTGCCCCGAGTGCGGCACTGAATGCGACCAGCAAGAGGACCAGGGTTCTCGATTCCCAGGGACAATACGTCATCACGGCATCCTCCATCAAGCCATCGGATGGTCACCGGGCCCGGGCAGTCCTCGAGCCGCCAGGACAGCTACCGATCCCATACCAGTTGAATGCCACGGCCTGCCGGTATGCTAGCACGAACGTGAGGAACGGCCCGGCACGGGCCGGGAGGCACGTCCTGCTGTCCGTTTCGGGCGGGTGTGGACGGCGGGTCGCGGGCAGAGTGCAAGGAACGGCATCCAGTTAGCCGATAGGTATTCCATCACTCCAGGGCGACCTCCGGAAGGGGGAACTTGTCAAGTACTCGCCGCGCCATGCCGATTGGATAGGCAAGACCGTTGGACTGAACCGGAGGATTTCATGAAATCTGTTCGGCTCTTGCTGGGGGCCGTGTCCCTGATCGCCACGGGCGCGATCCAGGCGGGCGCTCTCGAGCCTTCGCATATCGATGTTGTGCGCGAAGTCGTGTACACCACCGGCCATGCACCACACGATGACAAGGGCGCGCTGCCATCGACGCCGGTAGTCGTCGCCGGGCGGCCGGTGGTCGAAGTCCCGATCGACCGGGGAGATGGCGGGTTGTGGGTCGAAGCCCTCATCAATGGGCGCGTCACCGCGAGGATGCTCGTCGACACCGGGTCGTCCGTCGTCATTCTTCCCCCCGACGTCGCAGACGAACTGGGTCTGGGGCAGGATGACGGACACCAGCGACGGCTCAACACCATCCAGGGGACGGTGACCGGCCGGCTCGTCACCCTGGACCAGGTGCAACTGGGAAGCGCCAGGGTCAGGTCCGTGACCGCGGTCATCCTCCAGGACGCCCAGGGAGACACCATCGGCTTGCTCGGTCGGAGCTTTCTCGAGCACTTCACCTTCCAGGTCGACCTCGATCGCAACGTGCTGACACTGATTCCCAGGGCGTCCAGTCGTGACGTGGCGGTGGATGCCGAAGATCGGCTTGAACGCGCCGCGGAGAAGAGGATGGAATCGCTGCAGGCGGAGCAGGCTCGAGCCTGGATGGACGGCAAGGCCTCCCCGGAGTACCTCGAGTACCTGCGCCGGAGTGTCGACTACTGGGCCGCGCAGCGAGCCCGCTACAACTGAACCTCCCGTGCCGGTCCCGCCCGACCCGGCCGTTGCGCCTCACGCCGGGACCCCAGCGTCCTCTCCTCGCCGGGCACGTTACTCCTTGATCCTCGATAGATGTTGCGCTAATACTTGTCCTGGTTCGCTATTGTCCGTCCCCGGGGAGCAGGGCGCAGGTCATCGCGATTCGTGTCCCCCGAGGATGCCGCCGACAACCGGTAGAATGGAACGGGAGGTCCCACATTGGCTGCATCAAATTCCCCCAAGAGCAGAAACATCACCTGGCACAGGGGAGAAGTTTCCCGGATGGACAGGCAGCGGCGGCTCGGGCAGCGCGGCGCAACCATCTGGTTCACCGGGCTTTCGGGATCCGGAAAGTCCACGCTGTCTCGAGAGGTCGAGAAACGTATCTACGAAATCGGTGGACTGGCCTACGTCCTCGATGGCGACAACATGCGCTTCGGGCTCAGCAAGGACCTTGGCTTCTCTCCCAGGGACCGGGAGGAGAACATCCGGCGCGTCGGCGAGGTGGCGAAACTCTTCACCGAGGCCGGATTCTTCGCCCTGACCGCCTTCATCTCCCCCTATCGGCGGGGCCGTGACGAGGCGCGTATCAAGATGCAGCCCGGAGACTTCATCGAAGTGCGCGTCGAATGTGCCATAGAGGTATGCGAACAGCGGGACCCAAAGGGGCTCTACAAGAAGGCTCGAGAAGGTCTCATCAAGGAGTTCACCGGGATATCGGCGCCCTACGAGCCACCCCTGTCTCCGGAAGTCATCGTGCACACCGACACCGAATCGGTCGAGCAGTGCACCGAGCGTATCATCCAGTACCTGCAAGAGAACGGATACTTCTTCTTCGACCAGAAGGCTTGACCCCCCCGCCGGCACGAACGCTGCCCCCTCCAGATCGTCCAGCACCGAGGAAATCCTTGGAATTCCCAAGAATGAGCACTTTCTCATCTGGTTCCTGTTGATTTCTGAATCGTGTCAAAGGGGCAGCGGAAGAGGGGAAAGCACGAGGTCAGGGAGAAGGCATGAGGTCAGGGAGAAGGCTGGAGCCTACCAGCGGGAGTTGCTGCGATAGCCACCTCGAGAACCACCCCGGTCGTTGCGCGGCCGAGCCACGTTGACCTGGATCGAACGCCCGTCCAGTTGCGTGTTGTCCAGTTCCTGAATGGCCGCCTGGGCCTCTTCGGCACTGTCCATCTCGACAAACCCGAATCCCCGAGAACGCCCGGAGTCACGGTCGGTGATGATCTTGACATCGTTGACGGTGCCGTGTTCCGAGAAGGTGTCCCGCAGTGAGTCCTCGGTGGTGTTGAAGGAAAGGTTGCCGACATAGAGCTTGCTGTTCTGGGTCATGATCTTACGTACTCCTGAGAAAACATTGAACGAACGCCGACATGAAAGAGCACCCCGTGGTGCGGAATGCTGGAAGGCTCTGAGAATGGATCCAGATCCTGGGTCACGACCAGACGGCGGGGAATCTTGCGAAGCCTTGCGCGTGGAAGTCGATCAGCAGAGGAGCCCTTCTTGAGGTCATCCGGCAGTCATCATGCAGACTGGTGGATTATAGCCCACTACGGAGAAGCGTCAAGAAAAAAAGACAATCCTGGAAAAGAAAATGGTGACCAGGGTGCAGATAATTGCTGCGGGACGGACGGGCCGCAACCAGCAGGGTTTCCGCCCATCGTGCTCCGGCGAGCACGCCCCGGCCTCGAGAACGGCCGCGAACAGGCGCGGGAGGGCTGGCCTGCCGCTGGCCTACCGATCGTGGAAGATTCGACGAATCATCTGGAGCAACAGGATGTAGTCGAACTTGTCTCGCGGTTCACCCAGGAACGCAAGCTTCTGCAACGTCTCGATCTCCTCGTCCGAGATCTTGTGCAGCTTGCACAGTTCCTTGTCTTCCTTCAGATCGATCATCGATTGCGGCAGCGGGTACTCCGCAAGCTCGTAGGTATCCTCGTTGATGTTGAGGAACTCACGAACCTCCGGGTTGGACGCGAGGAACAGGTAGGACCGGTTCAGACCAAGCTGCTCCGCGATGAGGGAGGCCACCTTCGGGCTCGGATGGCGTTTGCCGCGCTCGAGATAGCCAATGTAGGTGGACTTGACGCCCACTTTCTCGGCAAGTGCTTCCTGGGTCATCCCCAAAGCCTTGCGCCTGCGGTAGATGATGTCACCGAATGTGTGTGTCATGATAGGTCCTCGGCGTTGGTGTCGTCGCCTCGAGTCGAACCCCGTGTTCGACCGAAACGCGACAGGTTGAAATGTTGACCTTGCCATAGTATACCGATATTGAGAGCTTTGTCAAAACTTTCTGAGCAAGAAACCCACGATATGACCGTCAGAGGGCAAAAAAACGGACGAAAGCCTGGCACGCGCCGTGCAACGCCTCGCCCGTGGCGCACGTGTGTGGCCTGATTCCACGACGCGGCTCCGTAACTGAATAGCAAGGGGAAATCGTCGTCCAATCCGCCGAGAGACCCGCTCGATAGTGGATCGCCCTCCACCGTGAACCGCCGGGACCACGACAGCGCTGCCACGGTCGGGCGGTGGCGAGGGACCGGCGGCATGGACATTGAACCTGTTGGACATCTGGCCCAACACCATGGAGGAACCGATGGACAGAGATCGACAGAAGAGGATGTATTCGCCGGCCGCTCTCTTCCGGCCGCTCGTGTGGTTCGTTTTGTTGGGGCTGCCAGCCGGGTGCTATTACGATGTCGAAGACGATGACTCGTCGAGCCCGCCCGTGGTGACGGCGACGCCGGCGGTCGACCATGATCGCGACGGCTACCCTGCCGAGGTCGACTGCGACGACGAGGACCCTGCTGTTTCGCCCGGTGCCACGGAGGCGTGCAACGGGATCGATGACGACTGCGACGGTGTGGCCGACAACGGGTTCGCGCTTGACATCTACTACTGGGACATCGACGGCGACGGCTACGGCGGGGTCGTGGCGGGAGAATGGTGCAAGTCTTTCGATCCGGACGCCATTCTCCAAAGCGGCGACTGCGACGACAGTGTGGCCTCCATCCATCCGGGCGCCGAGGAGGTCTGCAACGGTCGAGACGACGACTGCGACGGCCAGGTGGACGAGGATCTTCCGGTCATCGATTTCTACGCCGACGGCGACGGCGATGGTTGGGGCCAGGGAGACCCGCATCCCCAGTGCGGCGACATCGACCCGGCCTATTCGAGCGTCGCGGGAGATTGCGACGACACCGACGCCGGCGTGAATCCGGACGCGGCGGAACAGTGCAACGAGATCGACGACGATTGCGACGGCGCTGTCGACGAGGCCTCCGACCTGACCTACGTCACCCTCTATCGTGACACGGACGGCGACGGCTACGGCACGGACGCGGATGCGCTCGATACCTGCCTCGAGTCTGTCCAGGGATATGCCATCGAGCCTGGCGACTGCGACGACGCGGACGCGGCGGTCTTCCCCGGCGCCCCGGATACCTGTGACGGCAAGGATAACGACTGCGATTCCGAGATCGACGAGGATCCGGAATTCCTGTTCTACCCCGACGCGGACGGTGACGGCTACGGGTCCGACACCGGGGCGACCGCGGTCTGTTCGCCACCGGCGAGCACCGCCGAGATCGCCGGTGACTGCGACGATACCAACCCCGATGTATCTCCCGCGGCGGACGAGGTGCTCGACAACGGGATCGACGACAACTGCGACGGCCTGGTGGACGCGGTGGTTTCCGTGTTCGTCACGGCCGACGGGTCGAGCCCCGTGGCCGAGGACACCATCCCGGTCGTCACGAGCATCCAGGAGGCGATCGACATGGCCTACAGTGGGCAGACCATCGCGGTAGGGCCCGGGACCTACCGGGAGCACATCGACTTCCACGGAAAGGATGTCGATCTTTTCAGCCTCGAGGGGCCGGAAGTCACGATCATCGACGGGGAGGGCAGGGAAGACGACGCCTCGGAGATGGACTCCGTGGTGCTTTTCATCAACGGGGAAAGCAATGCTGCCCGGATACATGGTTTCACCATCACCGGGGGAAAGGGAACCGCCGGGAGCATCTGTGGCTACGAACTGGGCATCGGCACGCGCTACGGGGGGGGGATCTGTACCCGCAACGCCTCCCCCACCATCGAGGGAAACATCATCGAGGAAAACGATGTCTGGGGCAGCGGTGGTGGGATGTACCTCGACCTGGGTAGCCCCATCGTCCGCGACAACATCGTGAGGCGCAACTCGGCAGGCTACGACGCGGCGGGCATCAACCTGTCCCAGGCGGGCGGCCAGGTGATCGGCAACGTGATCGTCGACAACGACGCCGGGCGCGACGGCGCGGGCCTCTACGCCTTCGAAAGCAGTCCGCTGATCGCGAACAACATCATCGCCTTCAACGTCTCCGAAGACACGAGCGGGTCCGTGGTGGCTCCCGGACACGGTGCGGGCATCGCGCTCTACGACTCTTACCCCATCATCTCCAACAACGTGATCGCCTACAACGAACTTCACGAAGCCAACGCCGGCGGCATCTGGATCGTCAATTCCCTGGCCGGGGGCGAAATCAACAACAATACCATCGTAGCCAACTCGGCCCTCGAGTCCGGCGGCGGCATTGTCATGTTCGCCGGTGAAGTGACCGCCAAGAACAACATCATCGCCTTCAACGAAGCGCCCAACGGGGCCAACGTCGTCGTGAACACCAACGCGCCGGAAGGCAACCTCGTCTCGAGCTACAACCTGTTCTACCTCGAGTCCGGCCTGAACGGCTGTGTCGGCATGACGCCGGAAAGCACCGACCTGGTGGACGATCCCCAGTTCGTCAACGGGCCGCTCGACCTGGTCGCCACCGATGACGACTATCGACTCCAGGCCGACTCTCCCGCCGTGGACACCGGCGATCCGGACGAAGAATACAACGACCCCGACGACAGTCGAGCCGATATCGGCGCCTTCGGAGGTCCTCGAGGCGGTGACTTCGCCTACTGGTCCATGGCAGACATCGCCGAATGGCTGGAATAGGGACATGTGGCGACGATAAGCCCCGCGTTCGGGCCGTGGCGCCCGGACACCCGCCATTCGCGCGGTCGAATACGGCTTCTCCCGGCCCATCCCTTGAAGAACCTGACCACGTGAACGATCCAATCGGGCGAAATGTGCTTGCTTCGCAAGGTGACCGGTTGAGATAATGCACCATGGTACCGGGTGCTCCGTGCGGGCGTACTTGGTCGTGCCGGCGCAGGCTTTCAATCCCAACCGGAGGCGGATCGTGGCAAGAGCGAAATGTTGCACAGGGTTGGTGGTGTTGATCATCCTGGTGGCGAGCGGGTGCCCAGACCCGGGAGAGGAGGGTTCCACCCCGAGCGTCGAGTCGCCGTCGCCATCCCCATCCCCCTATCCGACCGTTTTTCCGGCGCCCACACCATCGCCGCCCCCTGCCGTCACATCGACCCCGCTGCCTCCCACGCCGGAAATGGCCACGCCCTCGCCGCTCACCATAACGGCCACGCCGACTCCGGCCGCTCCCACCCCAGCAGGATCGGCCACCTCCACGCCGTTTGTCGAGGCACCCACGGGGACCCCTTTCGCGACGCCCACCCCGACGCCGACTCCGCAGCCCACCCCGCTCCTCGACCAGGACGGAGACGGGTTCGCTGCTGTCGAGGTCGGAGGGGAGGACTGCAACGACCTGGACCCCTCTGTGAACCCCGCCGCCCAGGAAGTCTGCGACGATCCGGGAGGCACCGGCGACCCACAGGAGACGCCGGCGGCGGGCGGTGACCCGGACGGTCCCGGCCAGGACGTCGGCGGCGTCGACGAAGACTGCGACGGCCTCGTCGATGATGCCGACCCCAGCGTCGATCCAGACACGCAGACCACCTGGTTCCCTGACGCCGACCTCGACGGTCACGGTGATGACACCGGGGACGGCATCCTCGCCTGTGACGACCCGTCGAATCCCGGTCAGGCCTGGGTAGACTCCGACGACGACTGCGACGACGAGAACAGCTTCGTCTATGCCGGTGCCGACGAGGTCTGCGATCCCGACCGGACCGACGAGGATTGCGATGGTCTCGCCGACGACATCGACCCCGACACACTGCTGGTTCCCGCAGACGCGTCCTGGGGGACGCCCATGGCGCTCTTCTACCCGGACGGCGACGGCGACGGGCATGGGGATGAGAACGTGCCGGGGGCCTACTATTGCCACGACCCGTCCGGCGGAGGGAGCCTGTTCTCCACGGGCGGGGATGATTGCGACGACGCGGAAGGGACGGTCTACCCCGGAGCGGCGGAGGTGTGCGACGGGCTGGACAACGACTGCGACGGAGCCGTGGACGATGCGGACAGCGACGTCGAGGGTGCGCCGACCTGGTACGCGGACAGCGACGGGGACGGATACGGCGATGGCAACGTGTCAACGGGGCGTTGCGTGCAGCCGGACGGGTACGTGGGACTGGCTGGTGACTGCGACGATACGGCCGCAGGGGTCAACCCGGCTGCAACGGAATGGTGCAACGGCGTGGACGATGACTGTGACGGCGCGATCGATGTGGCTGCGGGCTCGAGCGTGTGCTTTGAGCCGACGAACATCGATCCCGGCATGTTCTGGGCGGGAGAGGCCGAACTCGTGTTCGCGGAGGACACGACGATCCACACGGACACGGGGGAGATCGAGGGGCTGCGTGGCCCTGGCGAAGGGCTGGTCGACGGTATCTACTTCGAAGTGTCCGCACAGTCCGACGGGTCTTTCCTGGGCTTGTTCGCTGCGCGTCGTGTCGAGATTTCGACCGGGGCGACGGTCCTGGTCGTGGGACCGTACCCGCTGGTGCTGGTCAGCGGTACAGACGTACTGGTGGCCGGCTCGTTGTCCCTGGTGGGGGGTGACGGCATGGACGCTTACACGACGCTCGGTCCCACCCAGGCGGGTGGTGGTGTGGCGGGGGGTGCGGATGGGGGGATGGGTTCGGACAACCACTACGCCGGAGCCACGCCCGGGAACGGTCCTGGTGCCGGGGAAGTGGGCGTCGCCGGCATCCACTATGGCAATGGCGGTGGAGGTGCGGGGCACTGCTGGGGCGGTGGTGGTGGGATGGGAGACAGACCCAGCGTTGCCGGCTCACCGGGCACTGCGACCGGGGGAGGTGCCGGTGGATTCAACTACGGGGACGGCGGTCGTGGGGGAAACGGTGGTGATCCCTACGGCGACCTGTCGTTGTCTCCGCTGCAAGGAGGCTCGGGCGGTGCCGGGGGGCTTTCCGACACCGACTACAACCCCAACGGCGCGGCCGGCGGTGGCGGTGCTGGCGGCGGCGCAGTCCAGGTTGTGGCCCCTGGCACGATCGACGTTTCGGGCACGATCATCGCCTCCGGGGGGCGGGGAGGCGATGCCTATGGCGGTGGTGGTGGTGGCGGCAGCGGTGGTTCGGTCCTGCTCGAAGCGTCGAACATTGTCGTGACCGGGGCGTTGCGCGCGGACGGGGGGCGCGGGGGAAACGGTAACTTGATGTGGGTGCCTGGCGGTCAGACCGGGGGAAGCGCCGGTGCCGGCACCTCGCCGGGTGGTGGCGGCGGGGGAACGGAGAGCGGCGGCGGGGGGGGTGCCGCGGGATACGTCCTCGTGCGCTACCAGGATGGTGTCGAGGTCTCCGGAACGATCAGCCCCGATGTGTCCACGGATTGTGCTGCGGTGTCGCCCATGCAACCGTGAAGCCTCCTGGCTACGCGGCGAAGGGGTCGGCTGCGTGTCTCTTGCCGGGGGAGCGGAAGGGATCGTCGCGTGCTTCGTCCGGCCCGTCGGCCTCGATCATGAGGCCAGGCCGGCCGGAGGGCGGCTTCGCACGGCCGGCCGGGCCGGTGGCTATCTGCTTCGATATTTCGGACAAGGCAACGAACTCCGACAACGTCGTGCCACGCGCGACCCCGGCGGCTGGCGAGACCGCGGGAGCTGTTCGTGCCTCGCCGGCAGGCACGCCGAGCATGAGGTGGGCGCCCGCGGCCGAGGGCACCGGCATGCCTGCACCTCGCCGCCGTCTCGAGGCGTTCCAGTAGCGTGCCGGATACTGGAATCTCAGCAGCCACTGGAGCTTCAGCCACTTGGTGGCCGTGAGGTCGCCCGCGACGGCGAGCACCTCGTGAGGGTGGAGATCGGGAAGCCTGGCGTCGTCCTCGAGGCACTGCCGGCCATTCTTCTGGATGTTCCACTCGTCCAGATCCCACTCGAGCCGTTCGGCGACGGCCCGGATGAGCGCTTGGTACCTGGGATCCGGTCGATACCCGGGACCGGCGACCCCTTTGAGGAACCGTTTTCCGAATGCCAGCGCGTACCGTGACCCGGTTGCCATGACGATGGGTACGGGCTTGAACGCCAGCGGAATGGTTCCGTTGCGTGCCCGCGTGGTTTCGAGCACACCCTTGCCGATCAGCTTCGACGCGATGCCGAAGCGCTGGAACGAAGGATGGACCACCGCGGCATCGATGACCGCCGCGTCCTCGGTGCGACCGTCGGCCTCCAGGTCCTTGAGATGGCGTCCGGCAACGAAGCCCGCGACGTGTCCGCGGCGGTGCGCCAGGGTGAGCCAGTGTGAACCCAGCAGTCGCTGCTCCAACCCGGCATTCGAATAGGAGACATCCCAGCAGTCCAGGACCATGCTGCGAATCCTCGCCACAAGGTCCCGTTGTATCGCTCCGGGCTGTTTCCCCAGGAACGGAACGACATTCACCGAAAAGTCCAGGTACCGTTCTGCAGGACGGTTCACAGGGAGCAACATGTCCACCTCGAGTTCTGACCGTCCCAGGGCAGCGACGAGGGGCTCCCCGGAAACGGCTTTGGCTTGCTCTACCTGTCTTTTCGGCCGATTCGGCGGGAGCATTAGCCCGAATTGGTGTGCGCACAACAACATGGTCGAACAGTGGCGCTACCGTGCGATCTTTTCCGGGCGTGCGGGCAGAAACCGCGCGCGGTGGAATGGGCTGGCGAAACGGGGGGCACTTGCAGGGGAGGAAAGAAAGCGTCGCAAGCGTGGGGACGGGAGGCGGCAGGACGGCAAGCGGATCGTGGTCCCAGGCAGCGGCGGGACAGCAGGCCTGCCAAAAGCAACTCGAGAAGGCTACGCGAACCAGGGCGGCTCGTTGCCCGGCTTCCACTTGATGTTGCACCCGGTGCTCGGCGCCTGCTCTCCCGGTATCGGGAGGCCGTGGAGCAACCGCTCCATGGCCGCCCGCAGGTCCTCGCCCGTGACCGGGTGCCGGTTGCTCGGGCGACTCCTGTCCAACTGCCCGTGGTAGACAAGCTTCCTGTCCTTGTCGAACAGGTAGAAATCGGGCGTGCAGGCGGCTCGGAACGCCTTGGCCACCTCCTGGGTCTCGTCGAAAAGGAACGGGAAAGTCCACCTCTTTTCTCGAGCGATCCGACGCATCTCCTCCGGGCGGTCGTCGGGATAGGCCTCCACGTCGTTGGAATTGATGGCCACCACCGCAACCCCCTTCTTCTGGTACATGCCCGCAATGGTTCCCAGCCGCTCGCGGATGTGAATCACGTAGGGACAGTGGTTGCACAGGAACATGACCAACAGCGCCCGCGCGTCCTTGAAGTCGTCCAGGCTCACGACCTGTCCAGTAACCACGTCTGGCAGGGAAAAGTTCGGCGCCGGCGTGCCGAGAGGAAGGTCCATCGACATCGTTTCCACCATGAGAGCCTCCATCGCTGAGTTTGCGCCTAGCTTGGACCGCAACCGCTCGCGCCTTCGTTCCAGGCGCCCTCCGGGATTCCCAGCCAGTATGCCATGAAATCCGTCTTGCCGGTAGGCGGTCCCCGGCCCGCCCGCTCCCTATTCGGCCGGCCAGCCGACCAGTTCGATGTTGTCCACCCCCCAGTCGTCCGACGTCATGTTGGTCTTGTAGTAGTGGAACCGGAGATAGACCGTGGGTTCGCCGTCCAGGGCGCCGAGGTCGATGGCTTCGCTTCCGTACCTGCTTTGGCCCCGGAACCGGGCAACGGTGGTCCAGTTCCGGCCGTCGGTCGAGACGTCCACGTCGGCGATCTCGGACCCGCCCTGGTCGAAGTAGTGGTCGAAACGGAGTTCGAGGCCGGTGTGGCCGGAACAGTCGACAGGCGGACTGACCAGCTCTTCGTCCATCGGCGACCAGGGGAAGCAGTCGTCGTGATCGACGTAGGCCATGCCGCCGTCACACCAGCTCGAGTCCCAGCAGTTCACCAGGAACCAGGTGGCGCGGCATTTCCCGCCGTTGCCCCGGGTCCAGGACGCGAAGTCCTCGCCGTCGAACCGTTCCCGGAGGAGGCGGTCGGGGCCGAAGGGAGTGGCGGAGCGTTCCTCGAGGTTCGTGTCTTCCTGACCCAGGAGATCCACGGCCCGGACGAGGTAGTACCAGGTCTGCCCGTTTTCGACCGCGTCGTCGAGGTAGCTCGTTTCCGCCACGGTCGCCAGCGGCTGGTCGAAATCGTACCCCATCGGTTCGGTGGAGCGGTAGACGTTGTAGGAGATCGCGTGGGCGTCGATGGCCGGATTCCAGGCGAGCGCCACCTGGTAGTCCCCGGCGTCGGCGGTCTGGAGTCCGTCGAAGACCGGGGCGGCACAGTCCGTGGTGGCCTCATCGGTCTTGGGGACGTCCAGGTTCCCGTCGCCGTCGTCGGCATCGAGGTAGGTCACGGTGATGGTGTCCGCGTCGGACACGGCGAGCAGGCCGTCGCCCGCGACGGCGGCGGCAGGGGAGAGTTGCACGGTCCCGGTGTAGACCCCTTCGTCCTCCGTGGCAAACAGCGTCACCGTCTCTCCGCCGGGCTCCGTGAGGCTCGAGGCGGTCACGTCCACCGTGTCGTTGGTGAGGTCGATGTCGGAGACGGTCACGGTCACCAGGTCGTCGCAAGTGAAGAGGTCGTTCATGCGCACCCGTCCGTTGGGGTTGACCATGTAGGTCTTCAGCCACGAGTAGGCCTCGAACACATCGATGGCGCCCATGCCGTAGGTGTTGTCCTCGCCCTCGACCCCAAGATCGACCGCGGTGATATAGAGAGCGTACTTGATCTCTTCCGGAGTGGCCTCGGGGAACGCCTGGCGGAGGAGCAAGACTGCGCCTGCGACGTGTGGGCTGGCCATGGATGTACCGTCAAGGGTGCCGTAGCCGCCGCCCGGGAAGGAAGACCGCACATGGACACCCACAGCAGCGACCTCCGGCTTGATCGTCTGGCGGTCACAGTCCGACGGTCCGCGGCTGGAAAACCCGGCTGCGGTGGCGCCGTCCTGGTTGAGCGCTCCCACGGCGAACACGTTCAGATCCGTGGCGATACGGTTTGCCGGCGAGCGCAACCCCTGCGCGCCCTCGTTGCCGGCCGCGAAAACCACTACGACGCCCGCGGCTTCCACGGTGTCGATGGCGGCGTTGAAGTCGGAACGGCAGGACCCGTATGTAGCGATCTGGAGCCCCCACGAGTTGTTGATGACATCGGGCACATCGTCCATAGTGGCGGGGTCGCCGTCCGGGTCTGCCGCCCATTCGAAGCCTGCCACGGCGTCGGAGAAGATGTCGCCGCTCGGGACGTCGATGGTCTTGGCCCCTATCCAGCGGGCGCCCGGCGCCATGCCTATCTGGTTGCCGGCACCATCGTCGCCGACCATGGTACCCATCGTGTGGGTCCCGTGGATGTCCGAATCTGTCGGGAACGTCTCGCCGTAGTGGGGATCGAACCAGGCTTCGGACGGGCTGACCCCCGGCTCGAGCCCCCGCCAGCGGTCCGCCAGAGCGGGGTGGGTCCCGTCCACGCCCGTGTCCTGGTGGCATGCCAGGGTCCCAGTCCCGTCGAAACCCAGCGCCCACATCTCCGGGGCACCGGTCACCATGATGCCGTTCTCGATCCCGTTCCCGGTCGCGGCGGTGGTCGCGGGTTCACTCGCCGGGGCGATGAGTTCGATCGGGTAGTCCGGGAATATCGACGACAGCTCGGGCCGTCCTGCCAGGCGTTCCACGAACTGCGCCGTCGCCTCGACGGCCACCGCGTTGGTGATCCAGAAAGCGTGGTACGAGGTGACCCCCGAGCCTCGGTTGCGCTCCAGCCAGTCCAGCAAGGGGCCCTGGGTGGCTCGAGCCAACTCCCGGGCGCGTGTCACCACCTCGAAATGTCGCACCGCCAGGGGGGCTCGTACCGACGCCATCTCCTGGAGTATCCCGGGCAGATCCACCTGCTGCTCGAGGACGGCAAACACCTGGATGCGGTCGCCGGGAGCGGCACCTTCCAGCGTGGCGGCCAGTTCAGGATCCATCCAGGCAGCCCCGGCGGCTCGAGGCACGCTGGAGGCCACCATCAGGGCCAGGGTGCAGGTGATCGTCGCGACGGTTCCTACCTTCATGTCTTCTCCCATGTTCGTGTTCGCGGCTCGAATCTGGACCCACTCATCTTATGCATTCGCGGTCGTTTGTCCAGTCGTGGTACTCCCCGGTGGCAAAGGGCTTCCTGCCACGCCAGGTTCTTGCGCTGGGCTGTGCGGTGCGGAAAGCGCCCCGGAACGTGTTCCACGATGGAAACACTTCGCCGGCTGGTTGCACCTCGAGACCGCGAAGGTGCAACCATTCGGCCGTTCTCGCGATCCCGGTTGACAAGCGTCGATCCGGTCGGCTAGGGTGGGTCCCCCCGGAATGCGAGAAGGTGGTTTCGCCCGGGCGGATTCAACCCCGCGCAGGTGCTCGAGAGCACGCGGATGGAGGTGATCGATGGAAGATTCCTGCCTGCCGGATTATGTCGAGAAGTTTTGCCTGAATTGTGGATTCGCGACTCGAGCGCTTCATGCCGGGGAGCACGTGGGCCAGCCGCAGCACACGTCGCACAGCACGGCCATCTACCAGTCGTCGACCTTCGTGTTTCAGAACGCGGAGGAGGGTGCGGAGATCTTCTCGGGCAACAAGCAGGGCTATATCTACACCCGCATGGGCAACCCCACGGTGATGGTGCTCGAGGCCAAGATGAACGCGCTCGAGGGCGGCAACGTCAAGCTGTCGTCGCCGCAGACGCGGATCTCATCGCTGGCGTTCTCCTCCGGCATGGCGGCGATTTCCTCCACGATCATGGCCCTGTGCCGTGCCGGAGACACCATCATCACCGGGAACGTGATGTACGGCGCCACGGAGCACCTGGCGGAATCGATCCTGACCCGGTTCGGCATCCAGACGGTGGAAGTGGACACGTCCGACCTGAACCAGGTCGAAGAAGCGATCAAGGCGCACCCGGACGCGAAGTGCCTGCTGTTCGAGACGCCGACGAACCCCATGCTGGCCCTGACGGACATCGAGGGGGTGGCGGCGATCGCGGCCAAGCACGCGCCGGAGATGGTGATCATGGTCGATAACACCTTCGCGACCCCCTATCTCCAACGGCCGCTCGAGCTGGGCGCCCACGTGGTGCTCCATTCGACGACCAAGTACCTCTGCGGCCACGGCGTGGTGGTGGGGGGCTGCATGACCACGGTCGTGGACGAGGTGAAGGACCGGGCCTACGAGTACATCAAGGACACCGGGGCCGTGCCGAGCCCGTTCGATGTCTGGCTGGTCGGTATCGGGATCAAGACGCTGCCCATCCGAATGGAGAAGCACTGCGACAACGCCATGGCCATCGCCCGGTACCTCGAGAAGCACCCCAAGGTGGAGCGGGTCTACTACCCCGGCCTGGAGAGTAGCCCGTACCATGCCCTGGCCCGGAAGCAGATGCGCAAGTTCGGCGGGATGGTATCGTTCGAACTGGCCGGCGGCGTGGAGGCGGGCCGGCGCATGATGAACAACATCAAGATCTTCACCCTCGCGGTCTCGCTCGGTTGCGTGGATTCGCTCATCCAGCACCCCGCGTCGATGACCCACGCCTGCGTGCCCAGCGACAAGCGGGAGAAGGGTGGTATCACCGACGGGCTCGTGCGCATCTCGGTGGGTATCGAGGATGTGGACGACCTGTTGGGCGCGCTGGACGACGCGCTGGCCACGGTGTGATACGGCAACGGCCAGCCGGCTGCGCCCCCCGTGAGCGAAAGGACCGGCCATCGCTCAAGGCGACGGTGGCGTCGAGGCGGGCGTGGAAGGAGAGAGGACGGCGCTGGATTCCCCGCGGAGAGGGTGGAGAACGCGGCGTGGTTCCTGGTGCCTTCGCCGTGCTCGCCTGGGAACCCGTCCCGTGCCGGTAGCGGCTACAGCGCAGTGCCGTCGCAGTCGTTGTCGATGCCGTCGCCGGGGATCTCGGTGGCGCCGGGGTTGACCAGCGGGTTCTTGTCGTTGCAGTCGCCCTCTTCCACGGTGTAGCCGTCCCGATCCTGGTCCTCGGTATCGCGTTCGTCCACTTCGCCGTCGCAATCGTTGTCGACGTTGTCGAGGGGGACCTCTGGCAGGCCGGGGTTGGCCAGGGGGTTGCTATCGTCGCAGTCGCCCTCGTCGGGGGTGTATCCGTCTCCGTCCTGGTCCTCGCTGCCAGGGCTTTCGTCGACCTGGCCGTCACAGTCGTTGTCGATACCGTCGCCCTCGACTTCGGGGACGCCGGGATTGACCTGCGGGTCGGCGTCGTCGCAATCCCCGCCCGCCGTCGAGTATCCGTCTCCGTCCTGGTCCGTCGTGCCCGAACTCTCGTCGATTTCGCCGTCGCAGTCGTTGTCGATGCCGTCGCCGGGAATCTCGAGCATGCCGGGGTTGACCAGGGGGTCGGCGTCGTCGCAATCTCCTCCCAGGTCGGTGTAGCCGTCGCCGTCAGCGTCGGTACCGCCATCCGTTTCGTCGATTTCGCCGTCGCAGTCGTTGTCGATGCCGTCGCCGACGATCTCCGATGCGCCGGGGTTGACGAGGACGTTGGTATCGTCGCAGTCTCCGTCGCCGACGGTGTATCCGTCTCCGTCCTGGTCCTCCCCGGTGACCGACTCGTCGGTTTCGCCGTCGCAATCGTTGTCGATCCCGTCGTCCGGAATCTCGGGAGCGCCCGGATTGACCGATGGGTCGGTGTCGTCGCAATCGCCCTCGATGCGCGAGTATCCGTCTTGATCGCCGTCCAGGGAAAGGGTTTCGTCTACTTCGCCATCGCAGTCATTGTCGATCCCATCTGGGAGTTCGATGGCGCCGGGGTGGATCGTGGGGTCGGCATCGTCGCAGTCCCCGCCGTCGACCGTGTAGCCATCCATGTCCTCGTCGCCGTCGCCAGCGCCCTCGTCGACGTCGCCGTCGCAGTCGTTGTCGAGCCCGTCCTGGATTTCCGTGGCGCCGGGATAGACCAGCGGGTTGAGGTCGTTGCAGTCACCATCGGCCTCGGTGTAGCCGTCCCGGTCCACGTCATCGCCGCCTCCCAGTTCGTCGACCTCGCCGTCGCAGTCGTTGTCCTCGCCGTCGGGGAGTTCGATGGCGCCGGGGTGGATGCTCGGGTCCAGGTCGTTGCAGTCGCCATCACTGACGGTGTAGCCGTCTCCATCGGTGTCCTTGCCGCCGGGACCGGTCTCGTCGACCCTGCCGTCACAATCGTTGTCGATCCCGTCCTGCACTTCGGTCGCGTCCGGGTTGACCTCGGGGTCGGTGTCGTCGCAGTCGCCCTGGTTCTCGGTGAAACCGTCGCCGTCGAGGTCTTCCGGCTCAGGGGACGGGGTAGGTTCCGGGCGTGTGGTGGGAGTGGGGCCTGGCACCGGAGCCGGGGTCGGCGTTGGCGTAGCCGCTGCCTCGTCGATCTCTCCGTCGCAGTCGTTGTCCACGCCGTCCGCCGCCTCTGTCGCACCGGGGTAGACCGTATCGTCCTGATCGTCGCAGTCGCCATCGTCCACGGAAACGCCGTCGCCGTCCGCGTCGGCAACGGTGTTGGTGCCGCTGCTGTCGTCGTCGCCCTCATTGCCGGAACCGGCGCACGCAACGACAAGGAAAGCCGTGAGCACGAGGGAGAGTCTGGCCAGGATCCACATCTTCGTTCGCTGTTGCATGAGCCGCTTCCTCCTGGTGTGAGCTTCCGCCACCAACGTTCGCAGGCACGGCCGCAGCCTCGCCTGGCCACCGCAGCCGCTCGCTTACCTGGAGTATACCGGAATCA
Organism: Myxococcota bacterium; assembly: GCA_024278455.1. Taxonomy (GTDB): domain Bacteria; phylum Myxococcota_A; class UBA796; order JAJRTE01; family JAJRTE01; genus JAJRTE01. Next base: position 361 of record JAJRTE010000150.1, on the reverse strand, counting down.
TGCCCGGGGAGCGAAGGATTTGGTGTCGCGCGGCGAGTCGGGAACGGGGGTGTCTCGCCCCCCTACCGGCTGTGCTTTTCCTGTGGTATCATGCCCCCACGATCTCGGTACACTGTCGTATGGAGGGTGAGTCATGGGGTTCCGTCCCAGCCTGGGCGTCTCCGACTTCCGCAATCTCCGCCGGTCCGGCGCGGACTACATCGACAAGAGCCGGTTCATCGCCGACGTGGTGGACGATCCGGCCTCCATCCTCCTCTTTCCGCGCCCGCGCCGGTTCGGCAAGACCTTGAACCTCTCGATGCTGAAGTACTTCTTCGAGAAGAGCGAGGAGGATCGTGCCGACCTCTTCTCGGACCTCGAG
>JAJRTE010000149.1 GCA_024278455.1 Myxococcota bacterium | reverse complement strand
GCGGTCTCGATAGTCATCCGGGACCAATCCGGGGATGTGCCAGTCCAGCCCCTGGTCGATAGGTTGGCGATGGAACGGCTGCCACACCAAATACTTGGGTACCACGACGCCGGCCGGTAGGTGGACGATCGGAGCCGGATAGGGCTCCTGGGCGATGCGGGAAAACACAGCGGGTACCCGTTCGTCGGGCCAGTGTCCTGACCGGGGTCCATCGTTGAGCCGGAGGAGCACGGCGCATTCGACCATGCAGTAGGCGCCGAACGCGGCGACCCACCACCTCGAGCGCCCGGAGCGGGCCAGGAATGCGGCCACGCCGACCGCGAAGGCGGGAAAGGCGACGACGATCCAGCGGTGCGGCCACCACAGCCGGCGAAAGCCCGGGATGGCGTCGAAGAAGTAGGTCGGCAAGGGGATCCAGTGTCCGAACACCCGGAGCGGCTCGCCGGCCCAGTCCGTTACGACGGGGCCGGCGGCAAAAAGGGAGGCGGCCAGGCCAACCGCGCCAAGGATCCTGACTTCGCCGTTCCCTCTCGTGACGGCGAACAGGCAAGCGGGCAGCAACAGCAAGGGGGCATGGATAGACGGATCATATCTTCCCCGTGCCAGGAGACCGCCGAAGCAGGTCGGGCTGAAGGACCAGGCGATCTGCTGTGGAATCAACTCAGGCACCTGTCGTGTGAGGATATCGTACGTCTCGGGATCGGCCCGCCAACCGGCGAGCACGGGGACCAGGAACGGGAGGACGAAGAGGAGGGCCCCGGCGCCCGCGACCGCCAGGCCTGCCAGTTGGCGAATGTTCATCGCACCGCGCAACGCCAGGAATGCCACCACCAGGAGGGTGATCGGGACCAGGAACAGGGCGTGGAACCAGTAGAAGGCCCCGGCTGCCGCCAGGCTCGACGCCGCCAGCACCCTGTACCGCCACCGGGCCGGCTCGCGAAGCAGCAGGACGAGGGATCCGAAGTAAAGGGCCACTGGTGCCCACAACGCCTGGTCCTGCCTTCCGGACCCGGCCTCGGCCCAGGAATATGCGCTCGTTGCCCCGACGAATAGCCCAGCCAGGCTTCCGAACCTCGATCGCGTAACGACTCGAGCCACCCACGCGCACGACAGGGCATTCAAGACCGAAATGGCCAAAGCCACCAGGTTGACCGCCAGGATTGGCGCAACAAAATAGTAGATGGGGGCGAAAAGCAGGGGAAGGCCGAAATTCCAGACAAAGGGATGGCTCCCCACCGGCCACTCGAGGGAGGTGGCGAAGAAGGGATTCTCCCCCCGCGCCAGGGCGTCCACGAAGGCGTTCGGCCACCAGAGTCCGGCGCCCATGTCCTCGGAGTAGAGAGACCAGTAGACCCGGGAGGGGAGGTACTTCGCCGACGGCCACGTGGCGACAAGCGTTACCAAAGCACTCCCCAGGACCACCGAGACCGGCCAGGCCGCTCGCCGCAGGAGCACACGAGCATGGAGGATTGTTGGCATCTCCAGTACCATCGTCGAGTCGGTCCCGCGGGACGGCGCCAGGGAGCCCGCTCTACCTGGCCACCTTTGCCCAGAGATCGTGTCCAGCCCCGTTCGACGACTTGTTGGCACCAGGTCAGCCCGCTTCCCCGGCCACCCCGCCCGGAAACGGTAGCCGGCCGGCAGCGGTGCCGCCGCGCGAGTCAGTTGAACAGTTCCACGGTCGCCGTATAGGTTACGGGCCGCTCACTCTCTCCCATGACGTTCAACACATAGATTTCACCCAGCGTGGACCGGAGTGCAGTATACTCATCTCCACCGGCGGCGTTCGTCCAGGCCACATAGTCACCCCGGAGCTGCACGTACACCCCGATCTCCTCGTCGCAGGTCGTCCGTATCTGGATGACGGAACCATCTCCGACGAACGTCACGTACCTGTTCTGGCCAAGCTTGTTGTACTCCAGGCCACCGGTGAACTCGAGTTCGAACGTGTCTCCAATGGCGTGTTGCTGGTACACGGGTATCGCCCCCTCGATGCCCCCGCCATGGGTCTCCCCGGTCCCCCATTCGTCCTGGATGACACTGATGCCGAAGTTGCCGTCGGCGGTATGGTAGGTGACAAGCTCGTCAATGGCGGCAGCTTCGTCAGGGTAGAGTTGCTTGAGGAAGGTGATGAACGAGAACAGGGTGGTATATGCCGCGGTGTCGATCTGGGGTCCGGTCAGGACCTGGTAGAAGGGGTCTATCCCGAGGGCCACGTGGTCGAAGGGTTCGTCGTCCCCGCTGTCGTACAGGTCGTAGAGCAGGGCCATGATCGTCTCCTCCGAGTACCAGCCGGGGTGACGGTCCGACTCCGTGTAGTTCTCGTCGACCTCGAGATGGGTGCCGTAGGCCTGGCGCATGCCGTAGGACATGCCGAAAAGCGTGTCATCCAGGGCGATTGCGCTGATCCCGTTGCCCCACCCTTCTCCCCAGGCGAGTCGAGGGTCCAGGAGGTCACCCAACATGTGGACGCCGCCCAGGCTGTCCGACCGGCTGAGCTTGTCCTCGAAGTAGTGGCCCCATTCGTGGACGATGACGTGGGAATCGAATTCGTCCGTATCGATGTCCTCCTTGCCGACAATGTAGATCTCCTGCCCATCCCAGTGGGAACCGCCGATTTCCCCCTGGGACTTGTCCCCCGACTCCGGGCGGTTGCCAGGGCTCCAGTTGATAGCCAGCGGCGGGAACTCGGGAGGGTTCGTGGTCTCTTCGACGAATCGCCGCGCGGCGGTGTACGCAGCGTCGAGCGCCGCGAACGGACCGGAGGCGCGCTCCCCCCGGTAGCTCGATCCACTCCAGCCTGTCGTGGCGAGGTAGTGGAAAGGGGTCCCGTCTCGAGCGTCCACCAGGTCGCTCTCGACGACCCACACGGCGTCATCGTGGGTGTTGTCCTCGACGCGGATCACGGGGTCCACGGTACGCGCGTAGACCCATAGCTTCACGTAGTTGCTCCCGGACCAGGCCAAGGAATAGCCGCCATCGCTGCTCGAGACGGTATCGGCCAGTGTCTCCTCTGTCTTGGCGTCTATCAGATAGACCTCACATCCGCGTATCGGGCGAGGGGTCGTGTTGTCATAGTCGAGCCCCTCGTTTTGCTCGTCATAGGGGACGTATTCGTAGGAGAGGGTCCCTTCCAGGGAGTAGTCGCCGGGGACGGGGCTGAGTTCCGGGGTCGGTGTTGCCGGGATTGGGGTGTCCTCGTCTGCGGGCGTCGCGTCGTCGTCGGACCCTCCCCCTCCACAGGCGGTGAGGAGAGGGACGAAGGCCAGGGGGTAGACGAATCCCCGGAAGCGGTGCCGGGTAGGTCGCGTCAAGGCAGTCGGATTCATGCACGTTGCTCCAGATGGTCTTTTTCGTCCCGTGCCGGTGGACATCGGGGGTGGGACGGCATTGCCTGAGACCCAGCATACCCGAACCGGGGCGCGAAGGGAAGGGTTGCGCGCTCCATCTTTGCTGGAGCGCGCCCGGTTGCGGTCCGTGCCCTTCACGGGACTGGTGGCTGGAAAAATGGTCCATCGACGGGCGCCCGGCGTTGCACTCGAGCCCCGTTGGTGCAAGAATGGGACACGAAAGCCGCTCGGGACGGGCACGGTCACCGTGCACCTCGAGGAGGTATCTGTCAGGAAACGGGGCCGGGGTGTCGTCCCTGCCTCCGGCATGCCAGTCGACCCTGAACCGGACCGACCATGATTCGAAAGCTCCTGTTTCGGCTCATTACCAGGCAAGCTGTCCACCATACCTGGGCGGTGCTGGCCGCATGCGTTGTCCTGACGATGGTGGCACTGGGTTTGGCGAGCACGCTGGAACTGAAGACTAACTTCAAGGACACTCTCGGCCCGGACGATCCGTTATCCATCCAGGAAGAGTACCTCGAGCAGAACTTCCCTGCGGTGACCACGATCATGCTGGCGATCGAGGGGAACGATCGCAAGAAGATCATCTCGGTGGCGGAGCGGCTGAAGGACTCGCTGCTGGCGAGCCCCGAGGTTCGCGCCGTGTACCTCGAGCAGCCCCTGGACTACTTCATCTCCCATGCGTTGCTGTACGTTCCGGTGGACGATTTGAGGGTGCTGGATTCGGTGACGGCGGAGTGGGAGGACAACGTGCGCGGGCTCCTCGCGGATCCCTCGTTCTTCAAGCTGATCGAGGTGCTGGAGCAGGTGGGAGCCCGCCAGTCCGAGACCAACACGACCGTGGAACTGATGACCTCGAAGATGTTTGGCCGCGGGCTGGTGGGCCAGGGCCCTTGGAACGGCCTCGGGCTGGAGATGGGCGTGTCCGTCGATGCGAGCAAGGCTCAGAAGCTCATGGATGAGCGATGGCTCGAGACGTTCCGAGACGCACCTCTGCCCCAGTCGCAGGAGGAGGCACGCCTGCTCCTGCAGCGTGCCAACGAGATCCTGGCCCTCATTGCCGACATCGTGGACGAAGGGGAGCGGCTGTCTCCGGAACAGGTCAGCCAGCGTGTCGACGAACTGCTCGACATCGACCTCCAGAAGCTCGTGGGAGTCTCCCGGTACCGAGTCAGCGACGACGGGCGGTTGCTGCTCATGGAGGTCAGCTCCACGAAGAACATCGCCCGCATCGACGACACGATGAAGTTCCAGAGCCTGCTTCAAGCCCACATCGACGACATCCTTCAGGTCAACCCGGAGGTGACGATCTCGATGACCGGCTTCCCGGTGATACTGAAAGAAGAGAGTTCGGCAATGCTGAACAACCTGTGGCTGGTCACGCTTCTGGGGCTCATCGGCATCCTGGCGGTGTTCGTCATCGGGTTCGAACGGGTGGCGCTGCCATCGCTTGCCGGAATTCCCCTGCTGATGGGCATGACCTGGACCCTGGGGCTCCAGGCTCTCGTGTACGGGGAACTCACCCTGTTCTCCATGGCTGTTCCGGTGCTGTTCTTCGGCGTGGGGATAGACTTCGCCATCCATATCATGTCCAACTTCGTCGAACTCCGCGCAGCCGGGGAAACACCGGAGGCCGCCCTGCAAAAGACGTTCGACAAGATAGGTGCCGGGCTGCTCACCGGGGCGCTTACGACGGCCGCAGCGTTCCTGGTGTTGCTCATCAGCGAGTACTACGGATTGAGAGCACTGGGATTCACCGCCGGGGTCGGTGTCCTGATGGCGTTGTGCGCCATGCTGGTCTCCCTGCCATGCCTTCTCGTGATATGGGATCGCCGAAATGCCCGAGCCCACCGCCCGTTGCCCCTGGTCAACTTCGCACCACTGGGCTACGTGGGCAAAACGGTCAGGCGCCACCGCTACATGGTGCTCGCGTTCTTCCTGTTCGCCACCGTGGCGTTCGCCTACAACGCGACCAGCGTCGGGCTCGACTCCAACTACATGAGTTCCTTGCCTCGAGACCTGCCAGCCATCAAGACCCAGGACAAGATCCTCGAGCGGTTCGGGACGGCCAACGACAACATCATTTTGATCGTGGACAACCTTGAACAGGCGGAGCGTGCGAGGAAGGAGGCACTGGCGGCCAGCACCATCGCCGACGTGTTTTCGGCCTCGAGCCTGATTCCGCCCGACCAGGACAAGAAGCGGCCCTACATCGAGACCTTGAAGAAGCGGCTGGAGGCCGTGCTTCCGCACGGCGAACCTGTCCGCCACCCCTACGACGAGAAGGAATTGGGCATTCTCAAGGACCGAGTGGCCAAGCTCAAGGGCAGTCTGCTCGAGTACTCGATCCTGGCGGCGGTTCTCTACGACCAGGAGACGCAGGAACTTGTCGGCAAGCTGCGCGACAAGGTCAACAGGATAGACTATCGCATCCAGACGGTCAGCGCGGATCGCTTCCGCTACCTGGACCGGCTGCTCGAGCGAGAATTGCACAAGACGGTGGCGTTGGCCAGGCAGATCACCGAGAACACGTCTGTGTCGGAGGAGGACCTGCCTTCTTCGATTGTGGACCGGATGCGGGGCAAGGACGGGCGGTGGCTGGTCATCGCGCGCCCGAGGAGCAACCCGTTCATCGACGAGTTCAGGACCGTTCTCCTCAAGGAGCTGTCGGGCATCGACGCGGAGATCGCGGGCCAAATCCCCATCTCCCACCGTACCATGCACATCCTCCAGGACGAGATCCCGCCACTGACGTCCTATATCTTCCTCATCGTCTCCGTCCTCGTGCTGGTGGGTCTTCGCCGGGTTCGCGGCGCGTTGCTCGCACTCATCCCTCTGGTCGTGGGTATCGTGTGGATGGTCGGGATCATGGGCGTCATGGGCATGCGGTTCAACCTGGTCTCGGTCCTGGCCGTGCCCCTCACCGTGGGTATCGGCATCGACAACGGCGTCCACATCTACCACCGGGTCCGCCTCGAGCGGGGATTGTCGAACACGCTGCTCCACACCGGCAAGGCGGTGGTCCTCACCTCCCTGACCACCGGCATCGGGTTCGGGAGCCTCATGCTGTCGATCCACCCCGGTTTTTTCAGCCTCGGCCTGGTCACCACGATAGGGATATTCTCGTGCCTGATCGTGAGCATCTTCCTTCTCCCAGCGCTCATCGCCATTTTCGACGAGGACACCCTGCTTCCGGACACGGATTAGCCATGCTGCCACCTTCGATCTCCACGTTTCGTGCGTGCTTCTGTTTTGCTGCCGGCCTACCCCTGGTTGCCGCAGTCCTGGCAGGGTGTCACGCGAGCGGCCCCGACCCGTTCGAGAGCTACGGCAAGGCGCTCAACGAGGTCCGGCAGGCGGCGCTTCCCGAGGACTGGCGCCCCGAAGCCGTTCTCGTGCTCGGCGACGCCATGCTCCAGACAGCGTTCTCTCGAGCCGCCGACATGACGCTGGCCGAGTTGCCCGACAAGCTCGAGGTATCGTTCATGGCGGCCACGATCCGGCTCTTCCCGCGGATCCACAGAACCCGCTCGCGTATCGAGGCCACGGGCGCGTGTGCATCTTGCCTGGTGGCCACCATCGGCGTCCGGGGAGACACCGTGCTCGAGATCAGCAACCCGACGGGCCGGATGACGCGCACCCTGCCGTGGACCGGGACCCTCCAGGCGGTCTACCACTTGCACACGGTTCAGGAGGTGCGGGGGGATGTCTCCATCGTGGCCGCTCCGGCCGAAGAGGACCAGTGGGAGGTCGATCTGAAATTCGAGAAGCTCGATCCGGCCTATGCCACCCCGCTGCTCGACCCGGTGCGGGACCATCTCAGGCGCCTCGTGTCATCGGGCAAGCGTTTTTCGATCCAGCTTGCACGCATCGAGGACGATAGCATGCTCGCTCTTCGCGCGCTTCGCGTTCGGCCGGTGCCCGGCGGGATTGCGCTCGACCAGGCGTTCATGGTCGTGGACCCGGACCACGTGGAGGAGGCGCTGCCCGACCCGGGGGACGGCTGGGCCGCGTGGGTGCCGGCGGGTACGCTCCTGGCCCTTGTCAAGGCTGCGGTGTACCAGGCACCTCCCCCCGAAGATGGCCGCCTGGAGCCCGTCGCCCTGTCCCTCGAGGATGGACGGTTCGTGCTGGACTTGAACATCCATCCCAACCGGTGGCCGCACAAACCCATCCTGCTCAGGGCGACCGGGGCCATCGGGATCAACGCGAACAACACCCTCGGGCTCGTCAGCCTCGACGCGAGACCAGTCAAGGAGCGCTTCGCCAATCCGCTCAAGGTGCTGCTGCGTGCACGTATCAAAGACCAGATCGACAACGCGCTCGCCGCATCGATTCCGGTCTCCGCCGAGAGGGACATGGGACCGGGGTCGGCTCGAGTCATCATTACGGAGGTGACGTGCGACGACGACCGGATGGTCATCCGGGGCAAGATGGAGGTCGTCGGCGGGGCGGAGCGCGGCGAGGAAGGGCCTGTGCCCGGGAGCGCAGCCATGGAGTCCGGTGAAGGCGGGAGGGAGCCGGGGGGGGAGGACCTGCGGTGACGGACCCTGCGGCTTGGCACGACAGCCCCTGGATACGGCGGCTTCCCACCATGCTCCTCGCCCTGGTCCTCGCCGCGGCCTTGGCTCGATGGGGGTGGCTCGCGGCTCGAGCCATCGGGTTTCCCTACCCATTGGACTACGGCGAAGGTCCGCTACTGGACCAGGTGGCCAGGATCGTGCACGACCAGCCACTGTACCGCGCGGACCTCTCGACTCCGCCCTATACCGTGGCCAACTATCCACCGTTGTATCCCGCAGCGCTGGCAGCGTTCTACCGGGCCTTCGGACCTGCCTACTGGTACGGAAGGGTGCTGTCCTGGATCTCGACCCTGGTCGCCGCCGTCCTGCTGGGTGCCATCGTGCACCGCGCCACCCGCAACAGGCCGGCTGCGACCGTGGCGGGCGCCGTCTTCCTGGCCATCCCCTATGTCGCCTACTGGTCGGTGCTGTTTCGCATCGATGCACTCGCGTTGGCGGTGAGTCTTGGCGGCCTGTGGCTCCTGGTTCGCGGCGCCGGGACTGGTCGCAGCGTCCTTGCGCCGGCCGTTCTGTTCGTGGCAGCGGTATTCGTTCGCCAGTCCTACGGCGTCGCCGCACCACTCGCCGCGTTCGCCTGGCTGCTGGCCCGCGGGCGCCGTCGCGACGCAGGACTGCTCGCCGGGACCTGTGTCGCGCTGGGGGGACTCGGCCTCCTTGGACTGGAAGTGGGCACGAGAGGCGGGTTCACCCACAACATCATCACCGCGAATGTCAACGCCTACAGCCTGGCCCGGCTCGGGGAACAGGTACGGGACCTGGTGGGACTTTCTCCCTTTCTCCTGGGAGTCGCCCTCCTTGCGCTGTGGAAAGGGCCTCGAGGCGAACGGGACGAGAAGGTGCTGCTGGCTGCCTACTTCGCAGGTGCTGTCCTGTCCGGGGCGACCATCGGCAAGATCGGTTCCAACGTGAACTACTTCATGGAGTTGAGCGCGGCGCTGGGCGGATTGACCGGGATACTGTACGCCGGCACGAGGCGGGGGGTGTCGAGATGGGGCCTGTTCGCCGTCCTGGCCGCGCAGATCCTGCTGTTCGCGCCCAGAACCGAGGAGTACTTCGCGCGATCCGAGACCCGGATCGCCCACCGCGACGCCCTGGACGGCCTGATGGCCTCGGTCCACGAGGCCGATGGCGTGGTGCTCGCCGACAGCGACCTGGGCCTCCTGCCCCTTGACGGCCGGTCCGTCTATTTCCAGCCCTTCGAAATGACACAGCTCGCGGCACGGGGGCTGTGGGACCCGGAACCACTGGCCCGGGAAGTGCTCGAACAGCATTTCCCCCTCGTACTGATGTTCGCCCCCGAGGACAAGGAGCTGTTGCGGGAGCGGTGGCCCGTGCCGGTCCTGAAGGCACTGTCGGCGAGCTACGCGCCGGCAGGGCGCGTCGGTGCCACGGTGCTGTTCCTGCCTCGAGGCGAAGGTGCCTCCCAGAGAATCCGGTCCCATGACAAATTCAACTAGAACGACGGCGGCGCGCCGTTTGCCGTGCCTTGCAACTGAACTACGCCCACCCAGCTAGATCCACCTCCCACGGTAGAAGCGCCTCGTAGTCCTCCAGGTCCGTCGCCAACGGCAATCGCTCGAGCAAGGCGTATCGCGTTCTCCGCTCCGTTGTTGTCCAACCGGAGACGACCATCCTCCAGATACACCACCAGGTTGGGCCACTGCTTCAGCGCATACCGGATCGCCTGACCCAGAAGCCCCTTCGGCGGCGTTCGGCCTTCTCGGTCCTCAAGCCATCTTCGGAACTCCTCAAGTACCGGCCGCGTGTGCTCCTGCCGGCGCTCGCGGAGCGCCTCCCGGAATCTGTCAACGAGGAGACACTCCTCGACACGGCCCACCGCTGGACCGGGGCCGCCGATGAACCGGGCGTTATCGAGCGCCGCACGGCCATGCCTACCGACTTGCAGCGCGACACGCCCAGCGAATACGAGGCCCGGCTCGCCTGGGTGCGGGCCGTCGACGCGGCGCTCTACATGCTGGACCTCACGTCGGCGGTCCCGCGCGAAAACGTGCAGGCCCAGGTCGAGACCGGCGAGGCATTACCCGCGTAGAGCCGGAGCTTCACGCCGGGGTGCGAGGCGCTGGTCTCGATTCGACGCCGGCTCGAGGCCCCGGAACCTCCCGTCGAACGCCTGTCCAGGTCGCCTCGAGAGCCTTGCGATCGGCGGTGATCTTGATTCGAAGCCACCTTGAGAGCCCTGCGATCGGCGGTGATCTTGATTCGAAGCCACCTTGAGAGCCTTGCGATCGGCGGTGATCTTGATTCGAAGCCACCTTGAGAGCCCTGCGATCGGCGGTGATCTTGATTCGAAGCCACCTTGAGAACCCTGCGATCGCCGACCAGCGGCCGGCCGTACCCCCTCGAGGCTCCTCCGGGCGCCGATCAACGGCTGCCTGTGTGCCCTCGAGGCTCCTGTGCCCCAAAAGGTCGCTCGAGCCATCGAGCCGGAACAGGACCAACAGCCCCACTCGCCACTCCCCACTCGCCGCTC
>JAJRTE010000148.1 GCA_024278455.1 Myxococcota bacterium | reverse complement strand
CGCGGGTACCTAGCCAAGAAACTCGACGACATACTTGCCCACCACGAACAGGAGGCACGCCGCCAGGATCCCCTTGATGGCTCGAGCGGGCATGAACCGCTGTGTCCGTGCGCCGAGGTAGGTCCCGGCCAGGCCTCCGAGGCCGAACAAGAGGCCCAGGATCCAGTCCGGTGCCACCGCCAGATCGGGGTAGAACGGCGCGATGGCCTGGTAGAAGACCACGCCCGCCACCGATGTCACGAAGGTGCCCATCAGCGCCGCGCCGGCGATGGTGTGCACGGGCAGGCCGAACACGGCGACGAAGAACGGCGCCACGATCGAACCGCCGCCGATCCCGTAGGTCCCCCCGACGATACCGACCACGAGGCAGAGCGCGCCTATGCCGAGCGTCGGCGCTTCGTGAACCTCACCCTCGAACCGGTAGGCGATCCGGCGGATATCGAAACGCAGCACCGTCACACCGGACATGCCCGGCTTCGCCTCCGGCTCCAGCCGCACCCGGGCCCCGTCCCGCCGGCCTCTGACCAGGTCGAGCACCATCCTCGACGCGATGTAGGCCAGGACGGCGGCGACGAACATCTTGAAATGGCGAGGGTCGGGCAGGAAGCGAATCCGGAGGAACGCGCCGAGGCACACGCCGGGCAGCGTACCCACGATGACCGCCCAGGTCAGCGGCCAGACCATGCGTCCTTCGCGCATGTACCGGTAGACCCCACCGGGAATCGCCACCACGTTATAAAGGTGGTTGGTGGCGCTGACGGCGGGTGAAGTGAACCCGAATCCGCTCACCTGCACCGGCAGCAGCACGAAGGCGCCGGATACGCCCCCCATCGAGGTCACGAACGACACGACGAAGCTGATAAGAGGCGGCAGGAGTGGATGGATCTCCAGGCCCGAGACCGGCAGGTACATGGAGGGACCTCCTCGCGAAAAGAGCGGGACCACCCGGGATGCACAGGGGATGTGCACACCGCGGGCCAGCATACCACATCCTCCATCGCGCCGGAACGCCGGGGGCCGGCCCGACGCCCCATCAGCCTGAACTCGTCCCGCAGGCACGTTGTCGATGCGACTGCTGGCGATTTCCGGTATCATACCTCGAATCCACCCCCCAGGGCGCCGGATGTCTTGGCGCGGTCGCCGGAGTCGGCCGGTGGGCCGCGTGACAGCCTGTAGACCTGTCGCCGGCGAGCGGCCCGCTGCCGTTCCCGGAAGCCACGCGGGCTGCCGGCGCCGCCAACGTCAATGAGCATGCCCATGGAACGGAACATCCACACCGAACTCGTCAACGGGACCCAGACGGTCCAGTTCGAGCGAACCCTGCACGAAGTCGTCACCGCCGACGGTATGAACCTGGTCATGACCCACAAGCGGCCGGTCTCCGGGAAGGTCAATGGGACAGTCCTGTTCATCCACGGGCTGGGCCAGAACCGCTATAGCTGGACGCTCACCCGCCGAAGCCTCGAGAACTACTTCGTCAGCGAGGGGTTGGAGACGTTCAACGCGGAACTACGGGGGCACGGTCTCAGCCGGGCCAACGGTTCGGATTATCCCACCGGGTTCGAGACCTACCTCGAATTCGACGTTCCGGCCATTCTCGAGGCGGTCCACGACATCTCCGGGGGCCGAAAGGCGTTCCTGGTCGGCCACAGCCTGGGAGGCACCATCGCCTACTGCCTCGAGCCGGAACACCAGCGCTACCTCGCCGGGGTCATATCCATCGGCGGGCCGTTCCGGATGGGACAGGGCAACCTGCTGCTCAGGCTCGGCGCCAGGCTTGGCGCGTTCGCCGGCAACCTCGTCCGCCTGCACCGCTTCCATCCACGTGCCTTCTACGTCGACGTCATCGGGGTGCTCGTCAAGTACGGGCTGTTCTTCTTCGACAACCGGTTCAATCGCCTTCGCGTCCAGGTCTGGTTTCCCAAGAGCATCGAACGGGACATCCTGGTCGAGCGGATCGAAAAGGGATTCGACCGGACGAGTTTCGCCGTGTTCTGGCTCCTGATCGAGTGGGCCGCGAGCGGGAGGCTGCATGCCAGCGACGGCAAGAGCGGGTTCGAGGATCGCATCGCCGCGCTCGACGTTCCGATCCTGTTCGTGGTCGGCGATCGGGACTACGTCGTGCCCGAACGTTCCGTGCGGGAGGCCTTCGACAAGGCCGCCACCACGGACAAGGAACTCAAGGTGTTCGGCGGCGAGGCTCGAGGGCTTCACTGGGGCCACTGCGACCTGATTTGCGGCCAGCACGCGCCTCGAGTCACCTGGCCCTACATGATGGACTGGATTCGGAAACGGTTGCCGGACGGGCCGCAGGGGAGTTGACGGGGGCTACCCAACCGAAGGTAGCACGACCTTGTGCACCCAGTTCCTGAACTCCACCTGGCGCAGATCGGGATCGAGAAGGTCATCGCCGATATCGTACTTCCAGCGCAGGTCCTTGCGGTCGGGCTCCCGGTGCAGTGCCTCGTAGTCTTCGACCATTGCCATGAGCGCGTCCATGTCCTTGAAAAACCCCTTGGGAATGAGCTTGGGCGCTCGAGCCACGATCAGGCGGGCCACTTCGTGGAGGTCGTACTCCGGGTGATACTGCGTCGCCCAGAAGGTACCTCGCTTGTAGTTGACAGTCGCGGCCTGAACGCGGGTGAAGTCGTTGGTGGCAAGGTGGACAGCGTTGGAAGGCAGTCCGGTCACTTCGTCGTCGTGACTGATAAACCCGTTGTAGACCGGTGGTTTGCCTTCCATCATCGGGTGGTTGCGTGCCGCGTCGGTCAGGTGGATCCGCCGGGCGACCCCCATCTCGCGGCCTCGAGGGTTCGGTCGCACCTCCCCTCCTGCCGCGAACACCGCCATCTGGAGCCCCCAGCAGGATCCGAATGAGGGGATGCCGATGTCGTATGCCCGCTTCGCCACCTCGACCTGGCAGGCGACTCGAGGATCGTCCGTGTGATAGATAGTGAGGTTGCAGCCGGTCCACAGGATTCCGTGACAGGCCTCGAGGTCCAGGCCGTCCGGCAGGTAGGGGGTGTCGCTCGGCAGCCACACCCTGGTCTCCGCGCCGGGAAGGTACCGGCGCAGCATCTTCGCATACAGCTTGTAGGACAGGGTCATCCCGGCCACGTCGAACTCCTCGCGGCTCTCCCTGGGATACCCGTCGATGATCAGGAATAGAAGTCGGCTTGTCATGAATCCTCCGAATGTCGATATTCGCGAAGCGGCGAAAAACGATGGCCGCGGTAGGCGCTGTGCCGGTCGCAACGCATGTCAGGGGGAGTCCTGGTCGAGCGATGCCACGATACCGGCCAGATCGGCGTACCGTGTACATACAGCCGCAGCCCTGGTGGTCGTGCTGCCCCGATCCTTGACCCCGGTGAAGAGAATGCCTCGAGCGCCCACTGCCATGGGGCCGTCGATGTCCTTCTCTTCCCGGTCGCCGATGTGGACGATCTCCTCGACGCGGCAACCCGCGAGTTCGGCTGCCTTCTGGAAGGTGAGCGGGTCGGGCTTGGCCCGGCCCACCTCGTCCGAGAATACGAACCCGCGGAAATACCTTGCGATGCCGTAGGACTCGAGGAGTTCCCGGAGCGCCCGGCCAGGGGAGAAGAGCGTGTCCGAGACGACGACCAGGGGATAGGTCTCGGCCAGGTTCTTCAGCGCGTCTTCCACCCCGGGAACCAGGTCCGGCCGCACGTCCAGTTCCATCCGTTCGTGGCGCGCCACCAACTCTTCCAGCGTGTCGGCGGGCAGCGTGCGGTGGAGCCCCCGGAGCACGACCTCGAGCCGCTCCCGAACGGTCCAGGTGACGCTGTAGCGATACCAGGCCAGCCGGGCTGCGGCATCCGTCGTGTCGTAGGCGCAGTCTACCTGTTTGCGTCCGCCCGGGTCCTCGAGGCCAAGCGCGGCGGCGACCAGGTCACGGCGTGCTCGAGGCTTCGGCGGCAGTCCGGCCGCGGCGCGCTTCGGCTCGTCCGAGTCGTCCACGATGATGGTGTCCCAGAGATCGAACGACAACGTCTTGACACGGGGCATGATTCCTCCTGTTCCGGTTTGCGTGCTGGACAAGGATAGGTTCGGAGGTGCGAATCCGCAACTGTTTCTCTGCCGATGACTTTATCTCAAGCTCGCGCTGGCTCGAGACGTATGAACAATCAGGAGAATGTGCGCGCTGGCGTGGTGCATTCCAGCCTGTCGCCGTCCGTTCGACTTCGCGGACAGGTCCACGGGGAGGGGGGGCAGGCTCCGGCGGACACCTGCCGCAGAACGCCACGATACGCCGGCCCTCCCTGCCGGGCCGGTCCAACGTGAGAAACCGGCTCGAGCATGGATCGGCGGGCCATGCCGGGCTCGAGGAGATAGAGCGATGGACAGACGAACACAGGGGAAACAGAGCCCCCGTGCCACCTGGTTCGGGGTTGCGGCGATTGGACTGCTCTCGGCGGCATGCACCGACCTCCAGCTCGAGTCGCTGCGGTGGGAAGACCATTACGACCAGTCACCGACTCTCGAGGTCGATGTGCTGTTCGTGGTGGACAACTCCCTGAGCATGCAGGGGCCTGGGCAAGAGCAAGAGCGGGTCATCCAGGCCTTCGACGATTTCCTGGTGAACCTGAAGCAGAACCAGGCCGATTTTCATATCGGCATCACGACGATGGACATGGATACCGTGGCCGAGGACGGCGGCACGGCCGGGAGACTCAAGGAGGTGGACGGCGTGCGCTACATCACGTCGGACATGACTCCCGAGGAATACCGCGCGATCTTCGAAGACATGATCCGGGGGCTCGGCAACGGGCCGGCCAAGGAAAAAGGCCTCTGGGCCGCAAAAACAGCCTTGTACCCCGCTCGAGACGGGGGGGAGGCGGACGGCTGGAACGCCGGCTTCCTTCGCAAGGAGGCCAAGCTGGCGGTCATCTTCGTCAGCGATGAGGACGACTGTTCGGACGAAGGCAACCCGCTCGAGGGCGACCAGGTCGCCTGCTACACCAACGCCGACGAACTCCGGCCGGTGTTCGAGTACATCGGCGACTTCCTCGCCGTGAAGAGCCGTGATGAGGACGTGGTAGTATCGGCCATCGTGGGCCCGGAAGGGGTCGACAACGACAGCGAATGCGGCGCGAACAGCGCGGCTGGCAAGCGGTATCTCGAGGTGACCCGGGAGACCGGCGGCGTGGCAGGCAGCATCTGCGAGAGCAACTTCTCGAACATTCTCTACCAAATGGGTCTCAGCGCGGCCGGGGTGCGCACGCACTTCGTGCTGTCCCGCCCGGCTCGAGCAGAGTCCATCGAGGTGGACGTGGACGGCGTCGAGATACCCCTCGGAGAAGGCTGGATTTTCGACGACGAGACCAACGCCGTCGACTTCTACGGCGACGCCATTCCACCGCGCGACGCCCACATCACCATCACCTACCTCGTCGGGTGAACGACTCGAGGACGGTCTGGCGCAGGCAGTCGGGGCACCATCCGGTAGGTGGAGCGCGTCAGGCCGCTCGAGCAGCCCGGACCAGGTAGCTGAGGGACCTGGCCAGGATGGAGGCGGAGGCGAATCCGGCCGCCGCACACCGATCCGGGACCGATCCGACCGGGAGAGCACAGCCGAGCGAGCCCCGGAACTCCAGCGCGAGTTCCCGGGAGTTCATGAAAAAAATCCAGGCCCAGAGCACAGCGGCCTTGAGCTTCGAGGCCTCGGCATTGAAATCGACGATATAGGCGAGCCCCCCGGGTTTCAGCACGCGGCAACACGTTTCGAGCAGCCGGAGAGGATCCGGAGACAGCCGGAGATAGTGCTTGCACAAGACCACATCCACGCTCGAGTCGGGCAGGTCGAGCGCTTCGGCGGGTGACGCGACCTTCTCGATGACCCGGTTCCGCCGGTGTGCGCGCTCCTGGGCCAGCTCGAGCATGATCGGAGCGTTGTCGTTGACCAGCAGGCGTGCCGACGGAAAGTAGGGGGCGAGTTCGAGAAGCAGGAACGCGGGACCGGCAGCCACATCGAGGATCACCGGCTGTTCCAGGTCCGGCCGGCACGCTCGCAGGTCCGCGGCGATTCGCTTCGCCCATCGGCGATGGTCATGCTTGACGTTGGCTTCCATGCCCTGGCAATAGAGCCGCGCGCGTTCTTCGGTCCAGCATTCGCCTTCGCTCGGGTTCGATTCTCCGGCGACAGGTGGTTTCCCTGGGATCATGGGTCGATTTCCTCCCGCCGGACGTGGCCCGGTCTCGGGGTCCTTGCGTCGATGTCTCCATGATACTCCCGCCAGCTTAGCGCATGGCGGAAGCAAGAACAAGCCGCCATTCTATTGAATCTGGCGGCCGACTCTGCTATGTTTTGTGAGCCGTGAGGTTCGGAGTTCCCACCGGCGCAGGACGGCATCCCGCCGTCCTTCGATATCGGGGCGATGGTTCTGGAAGTGGAAGAGCAGCCAGGCTGCGCCCGCGCGAGCGGCAGCGTTGCCGAGGTACCCCCCAACCATCATCCTGGCTGTGTCCGTGCGGAGAACGTTGGGCGATGTGCCTGGTAAAGGAGCCCGGCGTGACAGCCTCCTTGCGCGATGGAGCACTCCAGCCCGTCTGGTCTATCGCCAGCAACCCATCACAGGAGGTGACGAGTGAGAAAAGAACCGGATGCCCAGGGCCCGGCCGACGAGCCCCTGCCAGACCGTCGAACGTGCGCGACCATGCGCGTCCATCACAGGCTGCTCGAACATCTCCCCGAGTATGCCGGCGCCCGTGCCGCGAGTGAGAACCATGCACGGGCCTTTTCCATCATGCGCGGGATGGTGGATAGCACGGGGATCACGGTCATCCCCGTCGTGGTCCACGTGGTCTACGACCCGAGACGCCCCGAGCAGAACATCTCTGACGAGCAGATCCAAAGCCAGATCGACGCCCTCAACCGGGACTACCGGGCGAAGAACCCGGACCTGGCCCACGCGCCCGCCGTGTTTCGCGAGTTCGCGGCCGACGCGCGGATCGAATTCGAACTGGCGACCACCGACCCGGAAGGCAATCCCACCAACGGCGTCACCCGCACGGCCTCACGCGCCGGCCCGTTCGCCGATGACGACTCGGTGAAGGCGTCAGCCACCGGTGGCGCCGACCCCTGGCCCTCCGACCGGTACCTGAACCTCTGGGTCTGTCAACTCGGCGGAGGACTGCTCGGCTATGCACAGTTTCCGGGCGGGCCTCCTGAAACGGATGGCGTGGTCATCCTCTATCGCGCATTCGGCACCACCGGTACCGCCGGACCGCCGTTCAACCTCGGAAGAACCACCACGCACGAGATCGGCCACTGGCTCAACCTGCGCCACATCTGGGGCGACGACGGGGATGGATGCTCCGGAAGCGACTATGTGCAGGACACGCCCAACCAGGGCGGTCCCAACTATGGCAAGCCCAGCTTCCCCAAAGTCAGTTGCAACAATGCCCCCAATGGCGACATGTTCATGGACTACCTGGACTATGTCGACGACGACATCATGTGCATGTTCACGGCAGGCCAGGTGGAACGCATGCACGCATGCCTGAATAACGAGCGCGCGTCCATCGGGCGGATCAAGGAGGACGATTCGACGGCACCGAGCCCCTCGTGGCCTCCCGCACCGGTGCCCGTGGAAGACGGCGGGCCAGCGACCGAAGATGAGACACCCGGACCGATGGCGCCGCCATTCGCTCCCTTCTCCTGGCCGGGCATGGGATTCGGGCTCCTCCCCTGGTTCCTCGATCTGTTCGGTCCACCCCGCAGTGTGCCCCCGTTCGCACCGTGGGGGTCGGGCTTTTCGCCGTTCCTGTTCCCCGGTTCGGTCCCTCTCCCGGCACCAGGCGGCGCTTTTCCCCCGGGTCCGCCCAGCATGTCATCCGGCGTCCCTGAAGGTCAGGCGTCCTTCGTGCCGGCCATGTTCGAGTCGCAGTTGAAAGCCTACGAGCACGCCCTGCGCATGTACAACCGCCTGCCTGCCACCGGGCCGGCCGGTCCGTGGCGGAAACAACAGATCGACATGCTCTACCAGGCCTA
Source organism: Myxococcota bacterium (assembly GCA_024278455.1). Taxonomy (GTDB): domain Bacteria; phylum Myxococcota_A; class UBA796; order JAJRTE01; family JAJRTE01; genus JAJRTE01. The sequence continues at coordinate 22,055 of JAJRTE010000148.1, read as the reverse complement.
CTTGAGCCTGGTCCGGGAGTATCGCCGGTACCTCCAGCAGGAGAGCGCACGTTCCTGACCAGCACCTGTCCGGCGAAGGAGGCCGTTCCACGCGGGCCAGCGCTATGCCGGCCGATAGGCCCAGGTCTGCCGCCAGAGCTTCGCCGGGGGGTTGTCCGACCGGAATTGCCAGTTCCAGGACCGCGTGACCAACATGCAGGTGACCATCGTCAGAAACTGACCGGGCTCTCTCGCCAGCAGGGGCAGCGCACGGCTCGCGATCCTGAGCGCTGCCGGGGACACCAGTGCGCGCCGCATCCGTCGCAGCCAAGCCTCCGATGTGTGGTAGTAGTCGCGCGTGCCATCCACCTCCTTGACAAGATCGAACAGACCCGCGGCACATCGCTCGAGCTGCCCATCGACCGGGTAGTACCCGCCGAAGCTCCGAACCAGCAACACGTAGTGGAACAGGTCCGAAAAAGGCCTGTGCGTGAACAGGCTACGGGTCAAAGCAAACGGCTCCGAAGGCGGCCGGGCAAAATGAACGGTGGTATTCACCACCCGCCGGACAGGGGAATCCGGGTCGAGCAGCCGGTGCATGGTCCTGAACATCTCGCGGTAGATGGCGTCCGCCCGGCCAGCAACAGCGTCCTCGAGCTGGACGAAGTGCTCGATCGGCCCATTGGCAACGATGGCATCGAACGTGCCGTTCCACTCCTCGCCCATCTCCTTGAAGTCGATAAGACGTGCATCGAGGCCACGGCGGCGGCATACCTCGACCTGCTCCGGCGTGATGGTAATCCCGATTCCCATGCCGCCACGCTTGCGTATGGCCTCGAGCAGCGTGCCGTTGCCGCATCCCAGGTCGAGGATGCGCGTCCCCTCGGTGCAACCGGCCTCGTCGAGAAGGTAGTCGATTTGTCTCTGCTTGGCCACGTCGTAGGGCGTGTTCGGGTCATCGTCGTAGATGCCCTCGGTGTAGTCGAGCAGTCCTGCTGTTGGAAAGAACTTGTCGAACACGGCATAGCATGTCACAACACGCTTGGATGTCGCACTGTCCGTTGCCACAGGTCCCTCCGCTCCGCAAAGGCGTAGTCGGTAGCAGGAGCAGGGTCCATCGCGGTGTCCGAGGCGCCATGCCCGCTCGCCGGATTGCCGCCCCGCCAGGAAGCATCCCGCGCGATGCCGTCCGCGACGGCGCCGTCTCCGCAGCAGCGGATGTCGGCACCGCGTGGGCCATGGCTTGCACGACGGAGAATCGACGGAAGCCGCCCCTCCAGCAAACCGAACGATACACCGGTTGATTCGGCGAGGCAATCGAACAGTTCCCCGCAGGGAACGGCTCGAACCCTCCGAAAAAGGAGGGAATAGAGTGGCCCCGCGTGGCGACACGGTGGCCTGGGTCAGCTCACGCGCGGGGGCCAGGCGGCAAGAAGAAACGGCGCCGGGCGAGCCACAAGAGCCCAATCCCGAGCCATCCTGGGGCTCCCATGCTCGAGTATGGGGTCCGGCTCGAGGGCGCGGGGCCTGTCACGTCGCAGTTGCATCCACCGGAGTCGCCGCCCGTTTCCGGCGTGGCGGAGACGTCGCCGCCGGGGTTGCCTTCATCCGGTGGTAACGTCGGCGTGCGTTCCACCGAAACCGGCGTGGGTGTGGGTATGGCCACGTGTGGTGTGGGTGAAAGCGCCACGGGCGTGGCGGAGGCGGGTGCCGGTGTGGGTGTGGGAGAAGGTGGTCCCGGTGTGGGCGTGGGAGGAGGTGGTTGCGGTGTGGGCGTGGTGGAGGCAGGTTGCCGTGTCGGTGTGGCGAAAACGGGTTCCAGTGTCGGTGTGGCGGCTACAGGTTGTGGCGTGGGGGTGGGCAGGGGTGGCGTCGGTGTCGGGGTGGGCAGCGCCGGAAGGGGCGTGGCTGGGGGTGAAGCGTCGTCGTCCCCGTAGCAATCGTTGTCCACGGTGCCGTCGCAATCGTTGTCGAAGCCGTCGCAAACCTCCTCGGCGCCGGGATGGACAGCGGGTTCCGTATCGTCGCAATCCCCCGGAACATCGACCATCCCCTCGGGCAAACCGCATGTTGCTACTGCGGTGCCCGTGTCTCCATACCCGTCGCCGTCCTGATCGGCATAGGCGGTCAGCCCATCCACCGGCTCGTCGTCGACCACCCCGTTGCCGTCGTTGTCCTTGCCGTCGCACACCTCGTCCGCGCCGGGATACACCGACGGGTCGGCATCGTCGAAGTCCCCGGTCACCGTTGTCCACCCGAGGGGTGCATTGCACTGAACCGCCGACACGTCGGGGTCTCCGAATCCGTCGCCGTCGCTGTCCTGGAAGATCTGGATCCCGTCCTCTGGGTCTTCGTCGATCTCTCCGTCGCAGTCGTCGTCGATCCCGTTGCACGATTCGAGCGCTTCGGGGTTCACCGCCGGGTCCTCGTCGTTGCAGTCCCCTGCGTCGTAGGCATGGCCGTCGTCGTCCATGTCGCGAGTCCAGACGACGAGGCGACTGTCCGTTGCCGTCTTGCCGGAGACATCGGTCACGGTGAGATCGATGGTGTACGCGCCCTCCGGGACGGGCTGCCCGTTCTGATCCACCGCGTCCCAGGTCCAGGTATCCGAGGCGTGTTGCCCGAAGAGGGACCGGTTTCGCTCTAGTACCGAACTGGAGGACTCGTCCTCGATCCGGTACGCTACCCGGCTGAGGCTGGTGGGATCGTAGAAAGCGGCCTCGATGGTGATGGACTCCAGGTCCGGGTTGGCTCGCGGGGGTTAGGCGGAGAAGGTCTCGATGGACGGGGGCGTCAGGTCGACAATCCGCACCCCGTCGGACAGGGTCCAAGTCGAGCTGACGTCGTTGACGTAGGCCTGCACACCGAACTGGTACAGGTTGCCGTAGGCGAGTTGGAGCCCGTCCACCACTGCCGATGTGCGGGCCCCGGCGTCGGTCCAATAGACCAGGTACGACCCGTTCTCGGAAAGGATGGCATATCGGTAGCCATCGACGTCGGGAATGGCGTCCCAGGTCGCGGCGAGCCGTGTGGGGTCTTCCAGTTCATCGATGTCCACGTCTGGCTCGACGATCGCGCCGTCGTCGCCGACGGCATTGTCGATCACTTCTGGCACGGCCATGATGCTGGCATTATCCACCAGGTAGACATAGCCATCGGCCACGGGGACGAGGAGTTCATTGGCGCCATCGCCGTCAAGGTCGCCCCCGATGGGGTCGCCGACCGGGTAGTAGAAATCGTAGGTCCATGTCAGCGCGCCACTGACCGAGTTGATGGCGTAGAGGAAGCCGTCCGACGACCCGAACACGATGTCATCGATCCCGTCGTCGTTGACATCCATGCAGATGGGGCGACTCGGACGGACCGACTCGGACTGGGGGGCGTCGAAGAGTTCACCCTGGTAGACCGCCTTGCGCCAGCGCAGGGAACCGTCCTCTCCATTCAGGACACGGATGTCATTGTAGTCGGAGACGATCACCGGGTTGAGCCGGTCGCCGCGGGTGGTGTCTCGAGCGGTGGCGACGACCATGTGGTACTCGGTCTGGTAGAGGTCGGACGGGTTGTAGTTCCACAATCGCGCCGTTCCAGACGCGGTGACGGCGTCCAGTCGGATGTCGCAGAGTCCGTTCGTGCTGCAACCACAGGTCAGGTACTCATCACCTTCGTCGGAGCGGAAATCGCCTCGAGTCACCTTGCCGTTCCAGTCCATGCCGTGGCTCTCTATCCAGACCGGCAAGCCGGTCGCGCCGTCGGTCAGGTGCTGGTTCGGGCCGATACTGCCGAAGATGTCGGGAACGCCGTCGCCAGTGAGGTCGGGAGTGAACACGGGAGCGCTCCATGCGAGGTAGGCGTCGCTCACGCCGTCCCACTCGCTGTCCAGACCGCTCCACGCCCACAGGACGCCGCCGTCGGCACCTGACAAGGCCATGATGCCGGAATAGGCGCCAGTATAATCGTAGTATCCGAGGACGAGGTCGTCCACCCCGTCGAGATCGATGTCGCCGACCAGGGTACTCTGGGGCGAGTGGGCGACGCGACCGGGGACTTCGCCGATCCAGTTCGTGCTCCCACCGGGATCGAGGGCTGCGATCTCACCGGTGCCCATGGCGCTGTCGTAGGCTTCGACCAGGATCTCTGTCGTCCCATCTCCGTCCAGGTCACGGGCGATGCCCGGCACACCGTAGGCCGGTGCGGCCACGTAGAAGAACCCCCGATCGGCTTCGGACCAGGCCCAGACCAACTCCGGCTCTTGGTTCGACGATGCGGAACTCGCGTCGTACACCCTGAAGTCGCCGACCGACGACGACGTTCCGAGCATGATCGGTCCATCCTGTTCCAGTCTCGCCGCGATGAGCTTGGGAAGGTAGCCGCCATACCGCACGCTGTCGACCGTCGCGAGCGTGGCATCCCAGATTTCCAGGGTCCCGTTGTTCCGAACCACAACGATTTCCGAGATGGCATCCTGGGAGGAGATAGCGTCGCCCACCCGGACCACCGAAGCAGAAGCACCATCCGCCAGCTCCCGGTCGTGCAGCAACGTGGGATTGGTGCCCGCGCCGTTGTACATTGCAACACGGTCCACCCTGCCGTTGGCGTCGGTGTCGAGTGCCAGGATCAGCTCGTCGCCGGGCACCCCGTCGAAGTCCACGTACTGGTCGGCGGTTCTCAACAGGTCCCGGGAACGATTGATGGACCAGAGCAGGTCGATACGGTTCCGGTCCGTGTTGTACGACCAGGCGAATACGCTGCCAAACCCGCTCGATGCGAGGTCCACCGTGTAGCGCGTCAGGATTTCGTACCGGTCATCGCCGTCCAGGTCCGCGACTCCGACGACCACCTGGCCCACCATCATGCCGATGGAGGCGCCGGTGTCCCCACGGAACACATAGGTGCGCCAGATGCCGCCCGGGTCGTCCCAGACGCTGGCGACGACCTCGGCCTTGCCGTCGCCGTCGAGGTCGAACACCGAATCGGCGGCCCAGGTGATTTCGTACTGGTCGGCGTAGCTCGCCGTGTAGTGCAGGGACCACAGAAGGCGGGGACCGCCGTTGTCGAACTCCACGACGTAGATACCGGAGTCCGGGGAATAGTAGTACGAATAGGCCATCAAGACGGCCTCGTCGATACCGTCTCCGTCCACGTCTGCAAGCCATCCGGCGAAAGCGTACTCCGCTGTCGGCGTGAAGTCGTACTGCACCTCCGTGGCGCCGGTTTCCGCGTCGAGGACCAGCACGCCGGAGTCCACGCCGATGACGATCTCCAGGCCGCCGTCACCGTCCACGTCGCCGACAAGGGTCAGGTCGTCCCACCGGGTGGTCGCGCTCGATGTCCACAGTTCCTGCACGCCGAGGAAGGCCCCGTCTTCGTCCAATGCCGGATCCTCGGCGAACGTGGTCAGGTGCACCTCGTAGAACCGGTCCCACCAGATGGCGTCCGGGTATCCGTCGCCGGTCACGTCGTGCAGGGACAACCTGGGCGTGGCGAGGCCGGCCAGGGACCACTCGGTCCGTCCGCTCTGGCCGTTCAGAACGAGGTAGCCGCTGGTCACGGCAACCGTGATGTCGGTCACCGCGTCACCGTTGAGGTCCTCGAGCCCTACGATTCTGGAGGCACCAACCGCCGGTGTGTCCCAGAGTGTGCGGTTGTACCGGTCGGAGAGGAAGACCTTGCCACCCACCACGTAGAGAAAGCCCGGCTCACCCGAACCGGTCACGTCCTCGACTGCGACCGCCTGGTAGCCCACGTCGCCCCCCATGTAGGTGCTCCACAACGGGGCCGGGTCATCGATGTCACCCGCTCCCGGCAGGTTGCCGGTGTGGTCTCCATCGTGCATGAAGTCTGGCCAGTCGTCCTCACCTGCTCGAGAAGCCGGCGGAAAACAGATACCGACCACCAGGAGCAGGATCAAAATGCGGGTGCGCATACCACCTCCGTACCGCTGCAGCATACCGTTTTGCTTCCCTGTGGTGAGTATACTATGCCCTGCGCTTCGAGCACAGGGGTCTGCTCGGCCCACGGCTGGCGCCGCCCGGACCGTGGCGGCGTTCGGACGTGCTTTCTGCTCAGTTCGAGAGACACGTGGACTGAGGAACATGGGACGGGCCGGAGGTGGTACCCTCGGCGTGGAATACCAACACCATCAGATTAGTTCATCTGCCAGCGTATGGCAAGACGTTTTTTCCACCTTCACCGTTTCGCCGGTCCGGCGGGGTCAAAATCACAACAACCACTGGACATACCGGTCAAACTCGAGCAAAATACCCTCCCAAACCGGTTACAGTGTCACCTCGAGACACATAAGTGTTGTCCAGCCATGTGGAGCACCTCATGACAAAATCCGACCTGATCGCTTCGATTGCCGCTCAAAAGTCCCTTTCGATCAAAGAAGCTACATTGATAGTCAATACGATGTTCGAGGCCATGGCCGAGGCGCTCATTGCCGGCGAACGGATAGAGATACGCGGACTGGGGAGCTGGAGCGTCAAGCAGCGAGGGGCTCGAGAAGGCCGGAATCCCAAGACCGGAGAGGTGGTGATGGTGCCCGCGAAACGGGTGGTGGCCTTCAAGGCAGGCAAGGGGATGGTGGATCGGATGAACCGCCCCTGACCTCGTGTCGCCAGCAAGTGTAGACCCTGGTCCGACATTGTTGGGCCAGCCTGCGTTCGCCGCCGCCGGTTCGGGTGGCGGCACGACCGGGTGCCGGACCTGCCCCTCATTGCGGCCAAGGCCCGTCCAGCGCACCGTGCTGGAGGAGAATCTTGAGGCCGATTCCGAGCAGTACCAAGCCCCCCAACACTCCTGCGTATCGGCTCAATCGCCTCGCCCTCGCCACCCACACACCTATGTGGAGTCCCGCTGCGGTGAACCCGGCGGCCACCACGCCGATGATCGCTGCCGGCAGCCAGATCGATAGGTCCAGCACGGCCATGCTCAGACCCACGGCGAGAGCATCGATGCTCGTCGCAATGGACAACATGATCAGGGCGGCGCCTCGAGTCGGGTCCTTCCTCGGCTTGCCAGCCGGTTCCTGGAAGGCCTCGAGAATCATCCGGCCACCGACAAAGGCGAGAAGGGCGAAGGCGAGCCAGTGATCGTAGGCTTCGATGGCGTCCCTGACGGCCCATCCCAGGCTCCAACCGACCACCGGCATGAGGGCCTGGAACACGCCGAAATGCCACGACATCCTGAAGGTCTGCCGTGCCCCGACCTTCTGCATTGTCGCCCCGGTCCCGATGGCGACGGCGAAGGCATCCATCGCCAGTGCCACCGCGACGGCGATCGTCGTGCCAAGCATGCTGGCCGTCCAGTGCGGGCCGCTCACGGGGTCTTGACCGGCTCGGGGGGTCTGGGGGGCAATGTGGCGCGGTGCTGTGCGCGTGCGTCGAGCAGCATCTGCACGGCCTTCTCGAGCTGGACGTCGCGGCCCTCGAGAAGGGCGGCCGCGTCGAGTTCGACCTCCACGTCCGGGTCGACACCGTGGCCTTCGATGATCCAGCCTCCCTCGACGGAGCCCATCCCTACCTCCGGGACATAGACGGTTCCGCCGTCGATGAGGGGGCCATGGCTGGTGATTCCCACGACGCCTCCCCAGGTGCGCTTTCCGATCAGCGGACCGAGGTTCGCGCGCCGGAACATGTAGGCGAAGATGTCGCCATCGGAACAGGTGGTTTCGTCAATCAGGCAGGCCTTCGGCCCAATCAAGGTGGCCTGGGGGTAGGGGCGACTGCCTTTGCCGTTCCGGGCGTACTTGACTGCGAGAAGTTCCCTGTCCAGCCGCTCGATGATCCACTGGGACACGTTGCCTCCGCCGTTGTCTCGGATATCGACGACCAGGGCCTCCTTCCGGACCTGGGGATAGTACCACTTGATGAATGCCGCCGCGCCCTCGGCCCCCATGTCCGGGATGTGCACGTAGCCGATCCGTCCGTCCGACAGTGCGTCCACCCGGCTGCGGTTCTGTTCGACCCAGTCCAGGTAGGCCAACGCATGCTCGCTCGAGACCGGGTTGACCGTGACGAGACGGCCCTTCGCTGGATCCGGAGACGTGCCCACCGTGAGCACCACGGGACGGTCGGCCTTGTGAAGGAGCAACCGATAGGGATTGTCGGTCCGGCGCAGTTCCACCCCGTCGATCGCCAGCAGATACTCGCCGGCAGATACCGAGACGCCCACCTCGGTGAGCGGAGCGCGATAGGCGTCCTCCCCGTTCTCGCCCTGGAACACCCGCGAGAACCGGTAGCGGCCGGTGCCGGGGTCCAGCTCAAGGATCCCGCCCGGGAGGGCGACGGCAGGCCGCTCGGGCAACCCCAGGTCCCCGCCCTCGATGTAGGCGTGGCCCACGCTCAGCTCGGCGATCATCTCCCCGATCAGGTAGTTCAGGTCATCCCTATGGCTCACGTGCGCCAGCAATGGGCGATACTGGGCACGCAGCGCCTCCCAGTCGTACCCGTGCATGTTGGCGACATAGAAGAAGTCCCGGTACCGCCGCCACACCTCGTCGAAGATTTGCTCCCACTCCTCGACGGGAACGACATCCATGGCTAGCCCGCCGGTCGGGACCAGCTTGGCCTCCCCCGGTTCCTTGGCCACGTTCACCAGGGCGTAGCCATCCTTTTTGACGACCAGAGCCTTCTTGCCATCCCTCGAGACATCGAACCCGGTAACACCGGTGGCCAGTTCGATGGGCTTTCTCTCCTCGAGCGAAAAGGCCATGAGCGACGCGCCAGGCTCGATCTGACGGCCGTAGTAGGGCTCGGGCCTCTTCATGTAGACCAGGAACGTGTCTGTCGCCACCAGGCCGGCGTAATTGTCCGCAGGCACCGGCACAGGCGCGACGCGGGCCTCCAGCCCATCCCAGTCTATGTCTATCGTGAGGGTTTTCTCCCCCCTCTTGCCTCGGCGCGAACGCGCGCCGCAGGGCTTTCCTTCCTCTTCCCCCGCCCCGTCTTTCGCGTTTTCATCGCTTCCCTCCCCGACTTCGTCGCTCTCGGGCGGGAATGGGTGCGGCAGGTCCTTGCGCAAAGCCAGGGCGAAGATCCCGGTGGCTCGATTGACGGCGAAGTTCCACTACGCATCGCTGATCTGGGGCGCGAAGGTCCGCCTGGACAGGAAGTAGAGGTACTTGCCGGTGGGGTCCCATTCGGGGGTGTGGTCATCGAACGTCGGTCCAGTGACGCGGCGCAGCTTCTTGCTGTCCATGGACCAGATGTAGATCGAGCGGAGGTCGGTGTCGTCATACGCGCTGAATGCCAGGTACCGCCCATCAGGGGACCAGGTATAGTCGCGAACGACCGCCCAGGGCTGCGTGTCGGGCACGTCGATCGTGGTCACGTCTCGAGAGGCCAGATCGACCACGTGGATTCGGTCATCCTTGTCCGAGAAGGCGATGTGCTTCCCGTCCGGGGCCCATTCCGGTGCAAACCGCATGGCTCGAGCGCCGTCCGTGATCTGCTCGGGCTCGCTGCGCCCGTCGGGGACGACGACGTACAGTTCGTCCTCCCCGTCCCTGTCGCTGATGAAGGCGACTTGCTTGCCGTCGGGAGACCAGCGTGCCCACTTGTCGTGGGCGGATGACGTTCGCGTCAGGTTTCGTGTGGGCCCTTTTTCCGCTGGAACCGAGAATACGTCGCCTCGAGCCACGAACAGGACGCGGTGGGCGTCCGGGGCCAGGGAAACGTCCTCGACGTGGCCGGCCACCGAGACATGGAAGGGACGCCTGGGCAGTTCGTCCGAAGGGACCACGATGGAGAGAGCCCGATCTGTCCCGGTCACCGTGTCGAAAACCCGGAGCGCACCGTTCAGTTCGTATACTATTCGTCCGGGTTCGCCGGCGCTTGGCCACCGGACATCCCAGTCCACGTGGTGAGTCAGTTGCTCGGTCTCGCCCGTCTCGAGGTGATAGGCGTAGAGATTGAGACGCCCGTCGCGGTCGGAGCTGAAGAAAACCGTGTCCCCCAGCCACATGGGGTCTCGCTCGGTACGTATCGTGGCCGCAATACGACGATTCTCGAAGCTCTCGAGGTCGAAGACGAACAGGTCTTCCGCCCATCCGCCCTCGTAGCGCTTCCAGGTCCTGAAATCGCGAAACAGGGGTGAGTAGACCACGCGCTTTCCGTCGGGGGAGAAGTCGCCGGCACCCGACCGAGGCATCGGGAGCGGTTCGGGCAACCCGCCGTCCAGTGATACGGTGTACAATCGACCTGCCGGATAGTAGGGATTGGGGCGGAGAGACCGGAACAGGACCTTCGTGCCGTCCGGCGACCACCCGTACACGATGTTGTCGTAGCCCCAGCGGGGAGGTAGCGGTCCGGAAGCGGGATACCAGGTGAGCTGCCTGGGCTCGCCGCCCCCGGCCGGGATGATGTAGACCTGCTCGTCCCCGCCATACTGGCCGGTGAACGCGATCCACCGGCCGTCCGGGGAAAACCGGGGGAAGAGTTCGAGCCCCGGGTGGGCGGTCAGGCGGACCGCGACCCCACCCTCTGCAGACACCTGCCACAGGTCGCCCCCATGGCAGAACACGATGGTGTCGCCGTGGATGTCAGGATAGCGGAGCAACCGGGTCTCGGTGGCAGAAGCCGGCGATCCGCCCGCAAGCGCCACGGCCAACAGGACAAGGCCCAACGAGACGTATCTTTCTGCATGCATGGTACCTCCGGATTGTTTCGCTGTTTCTTAGCATCGAAGCGAGCAGGTTCCAAGCTGATAGCTGCTGGGAGGGCTTTGACGAACACAGGGCAGGGCGTGCGCCGAGCAGTGGGCGGCGGGCACGGCGTCAGGAGACCCAGCCGCGAAGCTTGCACGCCTGAGCGACTCGAGCAACCCCCACGACCATGGCGGCGAGGCGGGGGTGGACATGCTTCTCCCGAACGGCTTTCTGGACGGAATGGTAGGCCGTCGATATCCGCTGGTCCAACCGCCGGTGCACCTCTTCCTCGGTCCAGAAAAAGCGACTGCTGTCCTGGACCATCTCGAAGTAGGAAACCGTGACCCCGCCCGCGCTGGCCACCAGGTCCGGGATGACGTGGATTCCCTTTTCGAACAAGATGACGTCGGCTTCCGGTGTCGTGGGGCCGTTGGCCAGCTCGCAGATGATACGTGCCTGGACCCGGGCCACGTTGTCCCCGTTGATGGCGTTCTCGAGCGCGGCCGGGTAGAGAACGTCGACCTCGGCCTCGAGGATGTCATCCCTGTCGACAGGTGTTGCGCCGGGAAAACCAACGACGCTTCCGGTACGGAGCTTGTAGGTGACCAACTCCTTGGGATCGATACCGCCTTCGCTGACAATGCCTCCCCGTGAATCGCACGCGGCGACCAGGCGGCCGCCGAGGATTTGCTTGTGAAGGAGTGCGACACGTTGGCCGGCATTGCCGAATCCCTGGATGGCGAAGGTCCCCCGGGGATCGATACCCCGCACGCGACAGGCCTCTCGAACGGAAATGACGCCGCCCCGGCCGGTGGCGTCCCGCCTGCCCTCGGTGCCTCCCACCTGGAGCGGCTTGTCGGTGAACGCCCCAGGCTGGTGCCTGCCGCGGATGGTCTCGTACTCATCCATCATCCAGGCCATGGTCTGGGGATTGGTGTAGACGTCCGGAGCCGGGACATCCTGCTCCAGCCCGATCACGCGCGCGACAGCCCGTACATAGGCCCGGGACACGGCCTCGAGTTCTCGCTCGGACATCTGCCTGGGATCGCAGATCACCCCGCCCTTGCCACCGCCCAGGGGGAGATCGACGATGGCAGTTTTCCAGGTCATCCATCCCGCCAGCGCCCGGATGGTGTCCGCGGTCTCATCCGGGTGAAACCGGATACCCCCCTTGGCAGGGCCTCGAGCAAAACTGTGCTGGACCCTGTAGCCGTGAAAGATACGGAACGTGCCGTCATCCATGCGCACGGGGAGGGTGAACCGGTATTCTCGCTGGGGCCAGGAAAGGAACTCGACCGTGGCGGAATCCAGGTTGAGAATGGCGGCAGCCTCGCGAATTTGTTGCTGCAACACGTGGAAAGAGTTGTACGAATCCATGATGTCAGTCCCTCGAATGCCCTTGCCCTGGGTCTTGTCCCGGTTCGCCCGCCCGGCCGGCGTCAAGCACGATCCGGTACCAACAATGCCGGCAGACCAGTGCACGGTCCACCTCGAGAAGCACCTGCTGCCACGGACTCAGCCGGACCCCGCAGTGGGGACAGGCCTCGAGTTGGACCTCCGAGTCCCGCCGACTCCTGTCTGAACGTCTACTGCTGGTTGTCACGGTATGGCTCCGGTTTGAAGATGACGCCTCGAGACTGGTGGCCATTGCACTTGATGACGATGGGCGTGTCGAAACGGAGGTGCCTCACGTGCGTCCCGTGCCGGTGAGCAGGTTGCTGCTCCAGCCAGGTCCAGTCGATGAATCCCTGCTGTTTCTTGGCGTTCACGGTGAGGTACATGACCATGAACGAGGTGATATTCTGGAAGAAGTGGCTTCCCTGTGAAGGTTCCACATCCATGTCCTTGAAATCGGCCTCCACGATGGCGCGCGCCCCCGAGATCTGGTCCCATTTGACCGGGATGCCGAGCCAGGGGTCGAGGGAGCCCCAGCGCCCGACGCCGATGAGCACGTAGGGGCGTCGTTCCTGGTTGAGCTGCTCGTTGAACTGCGCCACCTCGGCAGCCACTTCCCGGGTTCTGCCCCTGTCGAACCGCTCGATATCCACTGTGATGATATCGAACACGTCGTCTGCTACACCGTGGCCCATCACCTGCACGCTGTCACACAGGAGGTGGCCCGGATCGATGTTGTCGAAAGACAGCGCCCCGGTCTCCCTGCTCAGCACCAGGGGGCGCATCTGGAGTATCCCGAAAGGCTTCGGCTTGGAAAGCGGCGCCGTCAACTCCACGGCGAATTCGATCTCCACGGCGTTTCCCATTCCCCAACTCCCCATGTCCAGGAGTAGTTCCAGGATTTCCGGTAGGGGGAAAACCTTGTGCCTGAGTATCGGCGCGAACGAGACGAGCCGGACGCCGGGCCGGGACACACCGTCGTAGATCGCGTCATCCTGCGGGGAGTAGGTGGATCCCACGTAGTGCAGCGTGTAGTCGAGTTCAGCGTCTTTCAAGCTGTACCATTTGACCACATCTTCGCCCCCGTGTTCGATACCCGATGGCTTGCTCTCCAGGTCGACGGCGAAGAAACCTTTCTGGGAGCTGCGCAGTGCCTCCTGGGTGGAGAAGAACTGCACCACGTGGCGGGGGTATCTTGGAGAGAATCGCAGGCAGGCGCCCCCTTCGACGATGTTTCTCCCCAAACCAAGGGCGACGGCGGCGATCCCGTCCCCGGCCTTCTGGGGACCCAACGGATAGAAGTTGTGCGACTTTGCCACGCCCGATACGACAGGATAGAACCGGTTGCCACGACGTGCGCCGACCATCTTCTGGACGATGACCGCCATTTTCTCTTCCTCGAGGCGGTAGGAGGTGACGCCGATGTAGTCCTTGGCGCTGCGCGTGAACGTCGAGGCATAGACGCGTTTGATGGCGGCGATGAGGTTCTCCAACCGCCTGCCAGTATCGGGGTCCATGTTGGGAATCATGAACGTTTCGTAGACCCCGGCGAATGGATGGTACAACGAGTCTTCCAGCAGGCTCGAGGACCGGACGGCGAGTGGGGTACGGATGACCTCGAGGAAATCGACCAGGGCCGCCCGCGCATGGTCCGGGAACCGTGGCGCCGCCAGGAACCTCTGCACCACCTCGACATCGTCTTGCGTGGCGAGGGCGAAACCCTGCAGGTCGTTCTCCTCGAGGAACTGGTCGAAGACGTCCGTGCCCAGTACCACGGCGGGAGGCACATCGATCCGCACGCCGGCGAACTTCTCTCTGAGTTCATAGCTGTTGATCAGCATGTTGACGAAGCCGAGGCCTCGGGCCTTGCCACCCAGGGATCCGCCCCCGATACGTGCGAAACTGCTTTCGGGATCGAAAGTCTGCTTCGAGAAGTCCGTGATCAGTCCCCGCTGGCGCCATATCCGGTACTCCCGGAGGGTGGTGCCGAGATAATCGCGGAGCGTGTCGGGATCATCGAAGTCAGAGACCTTGCGAGGCCGCAAGCGGTGAGCGAGTTCGAACTCCGTCCTCGCCTTCAGCCAGTTGGAGAAGTGATTTCGCTCGGCGTGGTAGACCAGGCTTTCGATCGGGACTCTCCACACCTCGTTTTCCAGGCCTCTCAAGTTCGCTGCCCGTCCCACTTCCTTTCCGTCGGGCAACCTGAAGACGAAGTCTCCGAAGCTGAAAGCGTTGGTCATGAACTGCTGGAGTTCGTGAAGAAGGCGCTGGGAATTCTTCAACACGAACGATGTGCCGATGGCCTTGGCCGTGGCGGCGTGTTCGGGGCTGGTCGACTGGAGCAGGATCGGAATGTCGGGCTGCTTGGCCCGGACGTTACGGGCGAACATCACCCCTGCCCTCGGGTTTGGGCGGCCGTCCTTGACGAAATCCACATCCGAAATGACACCCAGGATGTTCTCCTGGTGCTTCTCGAAGAAGGCCCACGCTTCTTCGTAGGTCTTGCACAGTATGATCTTCGGTCGCGCACGCATGCGCAGATACTTGTGGGAAAGGTTGATTCCCTCCGAGATCAGGCGCTGGGACTGCTTGAGCAATTCGGTGTAGATGATGGGCAGAAAGGACGAGTAGAAGCTGACATTGTCCTCGATCAGAATGATGCTCTGGACGCCCACCAGGCGCATGTCATGCTCGACGTTGAACTTGTCTTCCAGGTGCTTGATGATACCGATAAGCAGCCGGAAATCGCCTTGCCAGACGAAGATACCGTCGAATACGGAGGTGTCGTGATGGGCGATGAGGTCCTTGAGTTCCCTGTTGTCGTAGGTCAACAGGACGATCGGAATCTCGATGTCGCTTTCTCGAGCCCTCCTGGCCAGCGTCAATGCCGTCATGTCCTCGACATGCAGGGTGGTGAGGATCAGGTCGAACCGCCGTTCGTGTTTGGCCAGCGAGATGGCTTCCTCGCCGGTCGAGACGCGAGTGAGTTCCGGGGCGTTGCTCAGGTGGAGGCCACGGTACTCGTTTCTCAGGAGTTCATAGAGCCGCCCGTCCTCCTCGAAGAGGTAGAGGTCATAGAGGCTGGATACGAGGAGAACGTCCCGAATGCGCAGGCGCATGAGGTTCTGGAACCCCTGGAATCGAGTTCCGTAACCATGCTCGATCCAAACAGGGTCAACATACTTCGTGGCCACGTTCGCCCTCTCCCATGTTGATGTCGGACGCGGTCGGGCGGCACGAGGGAAAAGAGCACCTGTCGCCGGCCGTAAGCGACAGGCGCTCTCATCAGTGCACGAGTCGTTGTCGATCCACGGGAGCCGATGCGACCGACGACTACACGAGCCCTTGCTGCAACATGGCGTCGGCGACCTTGAGGAATCCGCCGATGTTGGCCCCGTTGACGTAGTTGCCCGGCGTGCCGTATTGCTCCGCCATGTCCACGCACGTCTTGTGGATGCTCTTCATGATCCTGCGAAGATGGTTGTCGACTTCTTCACGGGACCACGGGAGTCGCATGCTGTTCTGGCTCATCTCGAGGCCGGAGACCGCGACGCCGCCCGCGTTGGCAGCCTTGCCCGGGCCGTACATGACCCCGTTGTTCAGGAAGACATCGACGCCCTCCGGCATGGTGGGCATGTTCGCTCCCTCGGAGATCAAGTAGACTCCCTGGCGAACCAGGTTCTTGGCGTCCTGCTCGTTGATCTCGTTCTCCGTGGCGCTCGGAAACGCGCATTGGGCCTTGTGATCCCAGAGAGGATTGTACCCGAGGTTCGCGTCCGCCGGCGTGTAGACCGCGCTCGGGTACGCTTCGGCATATTCCCTGATACGGCCCCGGCGCTGGTTCTTCAGCTCCATGACGAAGTCGAGCTTCTCCCTCGAGATACCTTCCTCGTCGTAGATGTACCCGGACGAATCGGACAACGTGACCGCTTTGCCACCGAGTTCGAGGATCTTCTCCACGGTGTACTGGGCGACGTTGCCGCTCCCGGAGACCAGGCAGACCTTGCCTTCCATCGATTCGCCTCGACTCGCCAGCATCTCGGCGGCGAAATAGACCGCCCCGTACCCCGTGGCCTCGGGGCGAATCAGAGAACCGCCCCAGTTGAGCCCCTTGCCGGTGAGCACGCCCGTGAACTCGTTCCGGAGCTTCTTGTACTGCCCGAAAAGGTATCCGATCTCGCGGCCCCCAACGCCGATATCGCCCGCCGGAACGTCCGTGTTGGGACCCACGTGCCGGAACAACTCGCTCATGAACGCCTGGCAGAATCGCATGACCTCGTTGTCACTCTTGCCCTTGGGATCGAAATCCGAACCGCCCTTGCCACCGCCCATGGGAAGGGTCGTCAGGCTGTTCTTGAACACCTGCTCGAAGGCGAGAAACTTGAGAATGCCGAGGTTGACCGAGGGGTGGAACCGCAACCCGCCCTTGTAGGGACCGATGGCGCTGTTCATCTCGATGCGGAACCCCCGGTTGACGTGAACTTCGCCCTGGTCATCCATCCACGGAACGCGGAAAATGAGGACGCGTTCGGGCTCGAGGATGCGTTCCAGGATCTTGGCAGTCCGATACTCCGGGTGCCGCTCGAGCACGAGGCTGAGGGATTCGATCACTTCCCTGGCCGCCTGGTGAAACTCGGGCTCGGCCGGGTTCTTGGCCTCGACGATTTCCATCAACTCATTCACGTAGTCTTGCATATACTGCCTCCGACTGGTTGAAGGATTTGGGGACACACGAGACGAGCCATACCCCGCGAAAACCTGCTACCTGGTTCTTCGAGGTTCCGCCGCCCGGTATCCTATCACCCGGACGAATACGCGACAAGGCAACATGCTCCACGATTGCACAATTCTTCGCCTCTCGCAAACCGCTCGTCGCACCCCCCGTTCCCCGGGGGATCGGTACGCCGGCACCGCCGGAAGAAAACCCGTTTGACCCCAAAGCCTCCGGGGACATACTGGACATGAAACGGGACGACCCGGAAGACCTCGGGCGGACGCACTCCCTGGACGAGACCGCCCCCGGCTTCGCTATATTCCGTTCGAGACATGGGCCGGTAGCACCGCCGGCAGGTGCGTCCTCACGGGTGCCCCCCGTCGAATCGATGTCCGCCCGTGTCTCGAGCGGGCGAGGGGCTCAACGTCCGGGCCGAGAGATGGCGACCAAGGTCCACGCGCTGCGTCATGCCAGGAGAGGTCATGAAGACTGTCACATGGAGCGCCCCAACGGTAATGGGGATCATCACAACCTTCGCCCTCGCGCTGCTCGCAACACCGCTGGCTCGAGGCGACATCGCGGCCACGCATGTCTACCACAACCACATGCCCAATTTCTGGGCCTACTACGACACCGGAGACTATGCTTCGACACCGGTCGGGTCCCCGATTCGGTACACCTACGACGGCTACGTGATCGAACTCAAGAACGCCCCCCCGCCGGACTATCCCTACTACCTGCCGGACGGGCAGCCGATGCCCCACGACGACCTCGTGTCCTACTACTCCCATCACGCCAAAATCGGGGCCTACATGTCGTGGCCGATGGATACCGCATACAGCAACAGCGCCAACCACCCCCTCAGCCAGACCCAGGTGTCCATGTCAGGCGCTGTCATCACCAACGTGGACAGCCTGAACACGCTGCAAAACGTCGATGGCTACGATAACCCCGACTGGGGCGCCTACTGGAAATCCACCGTGGACGACCTTCGCACGACACACGGCTACCGCGCGCTGGAGCTGGTCCATTTCACCGGGCACCACTGCATGGGGCCGCTGGTGGGGGACGCCTTCTTCGTCAAGGACATGATCTACAACAACGCCACCCAGGCGCAGAACTTCTTCATCGGTGACAGCTTCCGCTCTTCAAAGGGCTTCTTCCCGACCGAACTGGGCTTCTCCGAGCGCCTCATCCCGGCGTTGAAGAAGTTCGGCATCACCTGGTCGGTCGTGGCAAATGTTCAGTTGTCCCGCACCCTCCGGGACTATCCCTACCTCGACGACCCGGGCGTGGACTGCATGATTTCTCCTCCCAATCGCGCCGATCTCCAGAACTCGAGTGCGACCGGCGAGTGGGTGGCCAACCAGATGTTCAACGAGCAACAGGTGACCCACAACAAGTTCCCGTTCGCGTCCATTCCCCACTGGGTGCGCTACATCGATCCCGAGACGGGCGAGGAATACCGCCTGGCGGCCATCCCGGTGGAGGAGGCGAGTTCCTGGGAGGAAGGTTACCAAGGATCGATCACCGCCGACGTGGTGAAACCGTTCGTCGACGAGGCCGCCGCACTCGGCCGCCTCCAGTACTTCGTCATCGCGCACGATGGCGACAACTCTCAGGGTCGCTCCGGCGATGGGGGCACGTGGGCCAATTCAGGGAACGTCACCTATGCCGACCCCGACGTGACCGGCATGGGGGTGGAAGAGTACCTGCTGGCCTGGCCGATACCCGATGACGACGTTGTCCACGTCCAGGATGGCTCCTGGATCGACACTCGAGACTCGTCCTCCGACCCGACCTGGTACCACTGGCACCTGCCCTTCGGTATCTGGAACGAGCAGTTCTATGATTTCAACCAGGTCCACGGGACGAGTTACGCGCCGAAAACGAACATCTTCGGCCAGGAAGAAGGCATGACCGTGTCCTTCGAGTATGGCTACCACTACCTCGAGAGGAACTTCGCCTTGCTCCAGGCTGCCTTGAACTACGCGGTCACGGCCGAGCAAATCTGGTTGGACACGCACCCGGACTACTGGCAGCCAGCGACCGCGATGGACCGGGCGATCACCTATCCCGGCAACCAGCTCAATCCATGGATGATCTCGTATCCGGTCAAGGGGGACTCGAGCCGCGACTACGCGGGTGGGGCGAACCCCGCGGAACTGGCCTGGTATTTCCTGCTCCCGGCCATGGACTCGGGCTTCGGCTACTACGACGAAAACGTCGACGACGACGTCAAACCCACCCTCTCGTTCAACGCTTCTCTCTACTTTTCGGAACCCTACGTCGGCGACCACCTCACCCTCGACCGGACCGGGCCGTCCGTCTGGTGGCCTCAGCGCTATCCCTACAACCCGGGAAGCGCGAACAAAAGCAAGGCCGAAGGGTGGACCCTGCACTACTTCGACAACACGTTCGCCATCTACACCTACGCCTACGACGTGAGCGATATCACCGAGATCCAGGTCAAGATCCGGACCCACCGG
This sequence comes from Myxococcota bacterium, assembly GCA_024278455.1. Classification (GTDB taxonomy): domain Bacteria; phylum Myxococcota_A; class UBA796; order JAJRTE01; family JAJRTE01; genus JAJRTE01. Next base: position 2,833 of record JAJRTE010000148.1, on the reverse strand, counting down.
GACCCGGTGATCGACCCGCTCGACAAGACCTGCCGCGTCTACGACCCCGAGGCGCTCAAGGCCGACCCGCAGGTGGACCCGTCCAAGGTGAGCGAATGGGTCGCCTATCCCATGACGCGCCGGGACCTCACCCCGGACATGAACGGCGTGGAGTGGCAGCCGTCGACAACGGAAACCATGGCCATCCTCCCGGCACAGAAGATCGGAGACCTGTACTACACCTACTTCTCCGAATACCGCGGACAGCTTCTCGACTACTTTATCGAGGCCACCGACGGCCGGGGCAATACGACCCGGACCAAGATCCAGCAGGTCTACGTCGGCCTCGGCACCTACACCCAGAATGCCGAGGGCAAGATCGTGGAGGACCCGAACGGATCCATCCAGGGGACCTACCCGTTCGTGACCGACCGGGTGCCGGCGCTGCCGGTCACGCTCTACATGCAAGGCAGCGACGAATCGGTTCCCGAAGTCACCCTCCAAACCCACCTTCCGGGCGACGATTGGGGTTCTCCTCAGGCCGTCCCCCCCCTGGAGGACTTCCCCGGGTACTTCCTCGCCGATCTGGAGTATCCCGAGGATGTGTCCGGGATCGCGGTGCGCTTCACGGAGAACGGCGTGGACTACCTGCCGTCCAGGGACGGGGTCCTCCTGAGTACGGGCACCTGGACCATCTACGCCGATGGACAGGTCGCCACCGGCGCTCCCGAAGGACTGTCCTACTCCGCTACCGTCTACTACTATTCCTACTTCGGCGATCCGACCTACATGCACTACCAGCCGGCCGGGGGGACGTGGACCCAGGTCCCCGGACAACCGATGCTCGCGTCCGAATACGTGGGCTACTGGGTGCTGACCACAGACCTGGGCACAGCCACCTCGCTCCAGGCCGCGTTCAATGACGGGGCCGGCACCTGGGACAACAACAACGGACAGAACTACACCTTCTCGCACGGAACATCGACCCTCAAGGACGGCACGATCACCGCCGGACCGCCGCCAGGCCAGCCCGGAAATCGCCCGCCCGTGGCCGACGCCGGGGAGGATATCGTCGCCGCACCAGGTGACACGGTCACCTTCGACGGCACTGGCTCATACGATCCCGACGGAGAAATCGTGTCCTACGCCTGGAGCAACGGTCTGACCGGCCCGGCACCTCAAACCACATACTCCAGCACGGGCACCTACCAGGTCACCCTGACCGTCACCGACGACGAGGGGGCCACCGGCACCGATACGGTCGCAGTCTCCATCCGGGACGGCTCCGAGTCGATGACAACCGTCTACTACAAGCGTGGGTTCGAAACGCCCTACATCCACTATCGCCAGGCAGACGGCACCTGGACGGTACCGCCGGGCGTGGCCATGCCGGAGTCGGTGTTCGAGGGCTACAACGTCGCCGAGGACATTCCCATCGGGGATTTCGAGTACCTCGAGGCGGTGTTCAACGACGGGGCGGGCAACTGGGACAACAACAATGGCCAGAATTACCGGTTCCCGGAAGGCACCTGGACGTTCGACGGTGGCGAGATCACGCCCGGGGCACCCGGAGCCGGCACCACGCCGACCCCATCGCCCACGGCCACACCCGTTCCGTACAACCTCCCGCCCGTCGCGGTCATCACTCCGGAGGACCCTGTCGTCGAACCAGGCCAGCGACTCAGGCTCAGCGGCGAAGACTCCTACGACCCCGATGGCACGATTGTCGCCTACCTGTGGAGCGACGGCACGAGCGGCCCGACAGACGCTGTTTCCTTCGACGAACCAGGAGACTACGAAATCGGCCTCGTCGTGACCGACGATTCGGGCGCGACCGGAGAGACGTGGACGACGGTCCACGTGGAGGCACAAGGGTGCGCCGGCACGTCCAACACCGACGGGGGCGCCTGGGCCGCGGTGCTCATCGGTCTGGGACCGGCGCTGCTGGTGGGACGGCGCCGGGGTTCTTGGAGTTGGGCGCGACTTCGAGCCGCACGGCCCGTCTCGGCCCCCGGTCGTTTTCGTCCGCCGTGCTCTTGTCCGCGAGGAGTGGGCGCTATTCGTGCACCAGTGAGAGGACATACCCGCCATGCTTGCGGATGTTCAGTACGCGCTCGGCATCGAACATCAGGTACTGCCCCTTGATCCCGGTCAAGACACCCTCGATGACCGGCACCTTGTCGAAGGAGACGCTCTTCACCTTCAGCGGGGTCTCGAGCACGGGGTAGTGGACAGTCGTGACGCGATCGTCGTTGCTGACGTACCGGCGAAGGGCCGGCTCGAGCCGGGCCCCCAGGTCCTGCTTGCTTTCAACCAGGTCCACATCGACGGCGACCTGGTCCTTGAGCATCCGCTGCCACCCGGTCCGGTCGGACACGAACGCCTTCATCGCGACCTCGATCCGCCCGGCCACGTAGCGGTTGGGGGTCTCCGCCAGAACAATGGCCCGGGAGGCTCCCTGGTCGACCCAGCGGGTTTCCGTCTCCCCCACGCTCGTCACCCCGACTTTCAAGTGGCTGGAAACCGCCAGGTAGACGACGTGAGGCTTGAGGTGCTGCTCCCGCTCCCAGGCCGGATCCCGCCCCAGACCTTCGTGGGCGCGACACAACTCCGGATGAAAGATGCACTCCGAGTTTTCTGGCCCGTACATGTAGCACGGGTAGCAATAGCCCTGCCCGAACGACTTGCGGATCTTCCTGCCGCATGACAAACAGTGAATCTCTCCGTGGAAGGAGAGCCGTATCGGCGTTCCAATGAGCGGGTTGAGCGGCACGTCGACATCCCCGAGGGGAAGCCGGTACCTCACCGGATCCACAAGGTCCGACTTCATCTTCCTGACCACGCCGCTATGCAT
>JAJRTE010000147.1 GCA_024278455.1 Myxococcota bacterium | reverse complement strand
TGGCTCGCCTCGACTCGAGCCACGGCCTCGGGAGTCCCTTCTGCCACGAGCCAGCCCCCGTTTTCTCCCCCCTCCGGTCCCAGGTCGATGATGCGGTCCGCGACTTTCATGATGTCGGGATGATGTTCGATGACGACGACCGTGTTGCCTTTCGAGACCAGTCGCTGAAAAACGCCGATCAGCCGTTCCACGTCCTGGAAGTGGAGACCAGTCGTGGGTTCGTCCAGGATGTAGTATCCCATGCCACTGCGTTCCGACAGGGCTGCGGCCAGCTTGACCCGCTGGGCCTCGCCGCCGGACAGGGTGGTGGCTGCCTGGCCCACACGCATGTAGCCCAACCCCACCTGCTCGAGCGGGACTAGCAGCCGTCGAATCCTCGGGTGGTTCGCAAAAAAGGCAATCGCGTCGGACACCTCCATGTCGAGAACGTCGGCCACGGACTTGCCCTTGAAACGGATCTCGAGGGTGCGGGAATTGAATCGCCGGCCCCTGCACTGCTCGCAGGATACCCAGACGTCGGAGAGGAAGTGCATTTCTACCCGCGTGGCGCCACGCCCCTCGCAGGCCTCGCACCGTCCGCCCGGGACGTTGAAGGAGAACCGTCCCTTGGTGTATCCGCGCATTCGGCTCTCCGGGAGCGATGCGAAAAGCTCCCGGATGGGATCGAGAACCCCGGTGTAGGTGGCGGAGTTGGAGCGGGGCGACCGGCCGATCGGACTCTGGTCGATGACCGCGACCCGTTGTATCTCTGCCGGGATGCGGAGCGCTGTGTGCGCTCCCGGCTCCAGGGTGCTGCCAGCGAGTTGCCGGGCGAGCGCCCTGGCGAGCACGTCCATGACGAGGGTGGACTTGCCCGAGCCCGAGACACCGGTGACGCATACGAGGACGCCCATTGGAAAATGGACGTCGATGCCCTTGAGGTTGTTGGCTCGAACCCCCAACATGGTGGCGCCCTCGAGCCCGGTTCTTCGCGTCTCCGGCACCGGGATGGTACGCCTTCCCGACAGGTAGGCACCCGTGAGGGAACGCTTGTTCCTCGCTATCTGCCGCGGCGTGCCTCGAGCCACGACCTGCCCGCCCCGCTCGCCGGCACCGGGACCGAGGTCGATGACCTGGTCCGCCGCCCGGATCGTCTGTGCATCGTGTTCGACGACTACCACCGTGTTCCCCCGGTCTCGAAGCCCCCGTAAGGTCGCCAGCAGCCGCTCGGTGTCTCGGGGGTGCAAGCCGATGGTGGGTTCGTCGAGGACGTAGAGGACACCGGACAGGTGGGAACCGAGCTGCCCGGCCAGGCGAATCCGCTGGGCTTCGCCGCCCGACAAGGTGCTCGACGCCCGGTCCAGAGTGAGGTACTCGACACCGACATCGTGCAGGAATCTCAGTCGGCTGGAAATCTCGCCCAGGACTTGCCGGGCGATTCGCGCCTGGGCCGGCGGCAGCTCGAGCCGCGCGAAGAACGCCATGGCCTCGGCGACAGTCTTCCGGGAAACCTCCGCGATGTTGAGGCTGCCGACACGGACCGCGAGCGGCAGGGGTTTGAGCCTGGCCCCGCCGCAAACTCTGCAGGGCGCAAGCCTGATGAAGCTCCTCATCTGCTCTCGAACTCCTGCCGGATCGCTGCTCGAGGAGCGAAACCATGCCTCGAGGAGCACGGCGAGTCCTGGCCACTCATCCCTTGGTTTCTCGAGGCTACGGGGAGGCTGTCCTCCCGGGGGGTCCGCAGCGGGCCCGTGTTTCACGCCCCGCAACACGATGCGGCGTGCCCGGCCGTCCAGTTCTGCCCACGGCCGGTCCAGGTCCAGTCCACAGCGCTTTGCGACATGTCGCAGCTTCGCCACCCAGGGTCTCCCGCGCTGCTCGAGAAGTCTTGCCGCGAAAGGATGGAGTGCGCCCTGCAGGATGGGCTTCGCGGGGTCCGTGATCAGGAGGTCGGTGAAAACGGATTCGGAAACGCCCAGCCCATCACAGTGCGGACAGGCCCCAACGTGGGAGTTGAACGAGAAGAGCTGGGGCGAGAGTTCCTCGAGAAGCCGGAACCCGCACTCGAGGCAGCAGGGCTCGGCCGCGAAGCCCACGCGCCGGCCATCCGTGCTTCGGAACGACGCCATCCCGTTACCCCTGTGGAATGCGGTCTCGAGGGCCTCGACGAGGCGGGGCCCGCTGTTTCGGGCGACGAGGACCCTATCCATGACCAGCTCGATGCGAGATCCCATCAAGACGGGGGGCGTGCTTTCGTCGTCGAGTCTTACCGTCCTGTCGTCCAGGCGGACCCGCAAGAATCCCTCGGAGAGCAGGTCACCGGGCGCAACGGACCCGGCGCGCCGTTTCCCGTGAAGACCCTGGCTCGCGGTTGCCAGCGGAGCCAGAACCTCTCCGCGCAAGCCGTGGAATCGCTCCAGCACGATGTGCGCTGCCCGGTCCGGGGTGTAGGCCTGTAGCCGCGTGCCGCAAGAAGGACAGTGGGGTGTGCCGACTCGAGCGAACAGCAGGCGCAGGTAGTCATGGATTTCGGTGCTGGTGGCGACGGTGGACCTGGGGTTGCGCGACGCGGCCTTCTGGTCCACCGAGATCGATGGAGAGATGCCGTCGAGCGCATCCACGGAGGCGCTTTCCATCCTCCCGAGGAACCGGCGTGCGTAGGTTGACAGGGACTCCACGTACCGCCGCTGGCCTTCGACGAACAGGGTATCGAACGCCAGGGAAGTCTTGCCCGACCCCGACACGCCGGTGATGACCGTGAGCTTGTTGCCGGCGATGGTCACATCGATGTGTTTCAGGTTGTGCTTGCTTGCGCCCTTGACGACGATATCGCGGTGACGAACGCGCCGAGCGCTGGAACGCCGGTACGATGCCGCGGGGGGAACGGGCGGGATCGACGGGGGTGCGGGCTCCCCGAACAGCGCGGCGCGAAGGAAGCGGCCAGTGTGGCTGGTGGCGACTTGCGCGATTTCTTCCGGCGTGCCGCTGGCCACGATCGAGCCTCCCCCCTTTCCTCCTTCGGGACCCAGGTCGATGATGTGGTCGGCCACTTTGATGACGTCCAGGTTGTGCTCGATCACGACGACGGTGTTTCCGCCGTCTACCAGGCGCTGCAGGGCGGAGAGCAGGTCGCGAATGTCCAGGGCGTGCAGGCCGGTGGTGGGCTCGTCAAGGATATAGAGGGTCCGCCCCGTAGCGGGACGTCGCAGCTCTGATGCCAGCTTGATCCGTTGCGCCTCGCCTCCCGACAAGGTTGTCGAAGGCTGCCCGAGCGTGACGTAGCCCAGGCCGACCGAGTTCATGACTTGGAGTGTTCGCCTGATACCTGGCTGATTCGCGAAGAACGCCAGGGCTTCGGAGACCGTCATGTTCAGGACATCGGAGATGTTCTTTCCCTTGTAGGTGATGGAGAGTGTGTCCCTGTTGAAACGCTTGCCTCCACAGTCCTCGCAAGGTACCTGGACGTTCGCGAGGAACTGCATCTCGATCACCTTGACGCCTGCACCCTGGCAGGCTTCGCAGCGCCCGCCCGGCAGGTTGAACGAGAACCTGCCCTTGGGATAGCCCCGCAACCTGGACTCGGGAAGCTGGGCGAAGAGGGCACGGATATCGTCGAACACCTTGGTGTAAGTCGCCGGGTTGGAGCGCGGTGTCCGGCCGATGGGCGCCTGGTCGACCTCGATGACCTTGTCCAGGTATTCGATCCCCTCGAGACCCTGGAAGACCCCGGGCGTCTTCTGAGCCCTGTGGAGTGTCTTCGCCAGTGCACGGTGGAGCACGTCGGAGACCAGCGTCGACTTGCCGGAACCCGAAACCCCGGTCACCACGATGAACGTGCCGAGAGGGAACGAGACGTCGATATGCTTCAAGTTGTGCTGGGCCGCGCCTCGCACCACGAGGTATTTCCCATTGCCTGCTCTCCTGGTCGCGGGAACAGGGACCGCTTCCAGCCCCCTCAAGTACCTCCCCGTCAACGAGCGGCCGCGAGCCACCTTTTCCGGGGAGCCTCGGTCGGTGATCCTCCCGCCAAGCGCCCCTGCCCCGGGACCCAGGTCCACGAGGTAGTTGGCACGCGCCATGGTCTCACGGTCGTGCTCCACGACCAGCACCGTGTTCCCGATGTCGCGGAGGTGACAGAGGATGTCCAGCAGGCGCCGGTTGTCTCGAGGATGGAGTCCGATGGAGGGCTCGTCCAGCACGTACAGCACGCCCTGGAGCCCTGAACCGACCTGGCGCGCCAGGCGAATGCGCTGCGCCTCCCCCCCGGCGAGCGTGGCCGCCGGCCGATCCAGACTCAGGTAGCCCAACCCCACCTGGTGCAGGAAGCTCAACCTCGAGCGCAATTCCCTGACGATCTCCCGCCCGATGATTTCCTCCCTGGACGAGAGCGTGAGTGCCTTGAAGAAATCGAGCACCTCGCTGACCGGCCAAGCGGCCATGTCCCAGATATTGTTGTCCCGAAATGTCACCGCAAGGCTGGTCCGATTGAGGCGCTTGCCCTGGCAAACGTGGCACGTCGCGTGCGACCGGTAGGCCTCCAGGAAGTCTGCACGGGTATACTTGTAGCCCCGTTCCAGCGCTGGCAGGATGCCGTCGAATCGCCGGAACGTCGCCCGCGCGACGCCATTGCGTCTACCGGTCGCGCCGGCGCGCCGGCGCGCTGTCGAGGGGGCCCCGTGCAGGATGGTATCACGGGTGACGTCGGGCAGTTCTCTCCAGGGTGTATCGAGCGTGTGGCCGTGAGCTTCCACGATGAGCGCCAGGTGCTCGATCCCGAATGGCGAGAACGGGATACGTTGCTCCTTGGTGAGACAGCGAATGGCACCAGCCCTGATGGACAGCCGGTCGTCCGGGACGACGAGGCGCGGATCGAACTCGACGCGTTCTCCCAGGCCATCGCATTCGGGACAGGCGCCGTGAGGGCTGTTGAAACTGAACAGGCGTGGCTCCATCTCGGGGATCGATACGCGGCAGTCCGGACACGCCCTCGAGGTGCCAAGGGTCAGATGTCGATCCCCGATCACGGCCGACACCACGCCCCCGGTCATCTCGATCGCCTTCTCCACCGCGTCGGCTACCCGGCCTCGAGACGCCTGGTCGAATACGACCCGGTCGAGGACGACTTCGATCGTGTGACGGACATACCGGTCGAGCACGATGTCGTCTTCCAGGCTACGAAGTCGCCCGTCGATTCGCGCGCGCAGGTAGCCGTTCTCCAGGAGGCCGGCCAACTCCTTGCGGTACTCCCCCTTGCGGTCCTTGATGATGGGCGCCAGGATCATGCCTCGAGGCGACCTTGGAGTACGGGACTTTCCTCGAGCCGCCTGCCCATCCGCAGCGACGCCTCCAGCCTGGAGGTAGAGGTGCCGAGCGAGTTCCTCTGCGGTCTGGTTGCCCACCTCGCGACCGCACTCGGGGCAATGGGGTGTCCCCAACCGGGCGAAGAGAAGGCGGAGATGGTCGTAGATCTCCGTGATCGTCCCGACGGTGGAGCGTGGATTGCGGTTGACGGTCTTCTGGTCGATGGAAATCGCGGGCGAAAGCCCCTCGAGATGGTCCACATCCGGCTTGTCCACCTGCCCCAGGAATTGCCTGGCGTATGCGGACAGGGAGTCCATGAACCGGCGCTGCCCCTCCTTGAAGATGGTGTCGAAGGCCAGCGATGACTTCCCGGATCCGGAGAGGCCGGTAAACACGATCAGCGCCTGCCGGGGAAGCGTGATATCGACGTTCTTGAGGTTGTGTTCTCGAGCCCCCCGGACGACGATTCTGTGCCTCTGACTCATACCATGCACTCGAGGATTGGCGAATGGACCGGGACCCGGTTCTCCGGGCAGCCCCACGCCCACGAGACTGTCCACCTTGGCGACCGGGCGCCGAAAGACGTTCCAACTATATAGCGCCTCGAGCTTGAGGCGACACCGGAAATCTGGTACGCTTCGTGAGTCCGCTGCTCCGGGCGCTGCACCATGCCTACCACGACGCGCTCCGGGAGGACGGCCGTCCCCTTCGTGTCGTGCACCGGGACATCGAGCCGGCCAATGCGCTCCTCACCTGGGACGGCAGGGTGTTGCTGCTCGATTTCGCAGCCGCCCGGTCGACCTCGTTCACCCGGCAGGAGACGGTTCAGGACGTGTACGAGTTGTGCACGCTGTCCCTCCTGCTGCCGAGAACACGTCGTCTGTCGGAGGTCGCGGAGGCGCTTTCCCGGTTCAACCTGGCCGGCTACATGGCACGGGTGGATGATGAACGCTACCCCGGCCTGGCTCCGGTCCTGGCTCAAGGTCTCTCCCCAGCCCCCCCAACGCGCTTCCTCACCGCCGGAGACATGGCGCGAGCACTGGAGCAGCTCCTTCTCGGCGTGGACACGGGGCAAGGGCTGTCTGCTTTCACGCAGTACCTCCGGCAAGAGTGGGCCGAGACGAGGAACCGTCTGCATCCTCGACATCCCCTGTCCGCGCCCAGGCCGCTCGGGCGTCGCAAACGCCAGAACACCTGCCCTATCCGCAAGGTTCGCCCAGGCCACGGCGGAGCGGCGCCGAGAGGCACCGCGGACCCCCTGGTTCCATCGCGCAGCCAGCCGGACACCGCACGGCTGGGCATGCTTCCCGGTCGTCTTCGTGCGCGGGCCCGGAAACGACAGCGACGGAGACGAAAGCCGGGCGTCCCGCCGTCATGCAACTGCTGCTCGCCGCCCTCGTCGGGTTCGTCGCGGCCGTCATCGGTCTGTACGTGTTCCTGACCTGATGGGTGGCAGGACCGCGTTCGGCAAACACTGGTACCACTTGGCACTTGACGAGGTGCGATCGGCATGTGCAGGTCCCTTGCGAGCTGTGCTATGATGAGAGGCTGAATCGGCTGGCTCTTTTCGAGCCACCTGCGCAGGCAGGGCAGCGTCGCTGCAGCACCAGGAGGGCGACATGAGGCGATGGGTGGTGTGGTTGTTGGCGGCAGGCCTGGTTGGAGGGTGCGGGGACAAAACGGGAGGCTCGTCCGCCGACACGGCTGACGGGGGCGACATCACGGAGCCTTCGGGACCCGTGCCGGGCCGCAACTATCCCCAGGTGGAACTGGCCAAACGCAAGGATGCCATCGAAATCTCCGGGCACCTGGCGGTCCCCGGCTACGATAAGGGCGTGCTCCAGATCGATGTCTACTTGCCGACCCGGCACATCGAAGGCAAGACGCCCTTGACGACGAAGCAGTTCGACAAGCCAGGACCATGGCGGCTGCTGCTGCCGGCCGGTACCGAGAAGGTTCAGCTCTACGCCATCCTGGATTTCGATGGAGACGGCCCTTCCGCGATCGACGCCACCGCCGAATATCCGGGCAATCCCATCGATGTGCGCGAGAAGCGCACGGACATCGATTTCGAACTCGACAAGCACAACACCAAGCTTCCCCCTCCCGGGGATGCGAACGGGCAGGACAGGCCGCCCTGGGAGCGGGCCGCCCCTGCCCCCGCCCCGGGGTCGCATGACGGTTGACCCCGGCCCGGCGGCCAGCAAGTCAGGCGCCAGGCAACCGGGAGGCAGGCGGAAGACGCCCTCACGCGCAGACCAGTCCCCGCTGGGCGACGTTGTCGTCGCAGGCCGTTCACCCGCCGGAAATCACTCCGCCCGGCGGTTTCCGGGCGGGGCCACCTCGACTTCCAGGACCAGAGTTTCCTTCGCCGGGAAGAAGCAGACCGTCTTGTTGCACCCTCGATAGGCCACCACGGCGGTCAAGACGTACTTCCCGGACGGCGTGCCGGCGGGCACCTCTCCCTGGAGGTACATCGTGACGGGATGGTGATAGACTTCCTTTTTCTTGTTCTCAAAGGGGTCCAACGTCGTCTCGGGCGCGGGCCAGAACTTCGTCGGCCCGAAGGTGAAAGGCCCGGGATCGGTTACCGTCACCGAACAGGCATCCTTGTACAGGTAGTGGGTGTCGTCGAGCAGGTATACCGTGTACCGCAGTTGAAAAGTGTCGCCGGCCTTCACACGCTCCGGTGCGGCTGCGACGACCTTGAAGGGGCGCGCCTTGGTCAGAGAGGCAGGCTTCGGCCCTGCTGGAACGACAGGCGGTGCCCCCGCCCCGGTTCCGTGGACCACTGCCGGCGCCATGACCGCACCTGCCAGCCACATACAAAGCCCCATGATCATGCGTCTCATCGGTTACTCTCCTGTTTCTCCCCCTCATGTCGAACTGCCCTCGAGGCCGACACCGTCCAGGATGGCGTCCCGACTCGAGGACGCGGTTGTCGTCTCCTGTTCGCGCGTCCGGCCTTGCCTCGCCCCCGCTCCCCAGGTCAACGTGCCGCCGAATAAAGCCGAACGACGCCGACCTGCTCTTCTGTCGCCACTACTCCTCACCGATGTCTTCGCGCCACAGTTCCGGGTGCTCGCGGATGAATCGCTCCATCATTCGGATGCAGGATGGGTCGTCGAGGATCGCCACGGCGACTCCCTGTGAGGCCAGGTAGGCCTCGGCGCCCCGGTAGGTCCGGTTTTCTCCCACTACCACGCGGGGAATCCCGTACAGCACAACCGCCCCGCTGCACATCGGACAGGGCGACAGGGTGGTGTACAGGGTCGCCTGGCGATAGACCGAAGGAGGCAGCCGCCCGGCGTTCTCCAGGCAGTTCATCTCCGCGTGATGTATCACGCTTCCGTCCTGGACGCGCCGGTTGTGACCTCTTCCGATGATCTCACCGGCATGCACGAGCACGGCGCCGATAGGGATACCCCCTTCTGCGAGCCCCCGTTCCGCCTCTGCGACAGCGGCTCTGAAAAAACAGTCCTCCTGGGTTTCCATCCTCTGCTCCCTCATCCTCGACGACCGTCTCACGCGCGGCTGGTATCGCCCCTCCCCGGTTGGCCCGGCGACCGGCCTGGCGCGGAAGCTATTGCGGTTCGGTGTCAAGAGATTCATCCAGCGGATCGGGTGTGGGCTCGCGCTCCGGCACGGCTTGCTTCTCATCCTGCGAATGCTCGGTCGGGCCTCCGCCGGCTTCCTTGCCTACCCCGCTCTCCTCCCCGCTCAGCGGCGCTGGCGAACCGATGGCTGCCGGGATGGCAGCGGCCGGCGACGGTGCGACCGCACCAGCAGACTCTCCCGGTTCAGCCTTCTCTTCGCCAGCCTGCGAAGGCGTGCTGCGTCCGGAAGCGCCGGCGTCGTTGCCGGACGGGGGTGGCGCCGCCTCGGCACGAGATGAGGCGTCCGGTGAAGCTGTCTCCCGCGGCTGCGCCGGCGGCTCGTTCCCCGCCCGGGGTGCGGGCGTGTCCGGCGCCGCGTGTCGACCGGGCATGTCCGGTGAGCCGGGCGGAGCGTCCTGCGCGGTGTTCCCGGTGGCGGGCTCGCCGACCCCCTGCGTCAGCGACAGCGCGTCCTGGACCGGTACCGGTGGCGACGGCTCCGCCATGGGCTTGCCAGGCTCCGCCGGGGGCTGAGCGCCATCGCCGGCCGGCGGCAATGCCGCCGCCGCGCTGTCGATGACCATGTCGATGCCGGAAACCACCGGCTCCGCAATCGTGATCGGATTCTGTTCATAGATCAGCTTGGGATCTTCAGCGTCGGGACCATTGCCCTTGATGTCCAGGATGAGGGACAGGTTGACGGCCTCGGTGCCGGGAGGCAAGTACAACTCGTAGGGCCCCGGTGTGTTCTGCCGGAAGACGGTGATTGGAGGAACGCCGCGTGAGGAAGAGGTTTCACCTTCCACCGGAAGGGTCACGTCTATCTGCAACACGCCCCCGGTGTACCCTTCGACCGTGATGGTGCCCGAGATCCGCGGCGCATCGGGCATGCGCGCCAGTTCCTCCTGGGGATACGCAAACCCTTTCTGGGGAGGCGCCCCCGCGTCCGGTTCGTTTTCCCCGCCGGCACTCGTCACTGAACTACTCCTGTCCGAGCAGCCGCCAGCCAGCACGGCCATGGCCGAACACAACAGCAAGAAAAGTCTGCGCATGATACCCCCGCTTCTCCCTCGAATGCGAGTTCGTCCGTTCCGGACACCGGTGTGGACTCCAGGTCGATGCTAGCACAGACCCGGCGCAAGTCAACCGGGGGGAAAGTGAAACCCTGTTGTCGTCCAGGGGACGAACCCGTTGCATCGCCGCGCGACCGGTGTCACCATGTCGATCGGTCGCGGAGCCGTGTGCTCTATCATGTGTTCTGTCTCGAGTCCAACCGCTGGTGGAGCCGGGCGCCTCCGGCCTTGTGGCGGTTGGCCTGCTCAGGGTCTTTCCATGAAGGAGGTGACATGCGCAACGAGATCGTGACAGCGCTCGCAGCGGCCTCAATCGTACTGGTGGCTGCCGGACAGGCCGCAGCCGAGCCGGACGTGTGGGACAGCCGCCTCGACGACCTGGGGATCTTCTGGGTCGACGCCGGCGTATCTCCGGGCGCCTGGTACTGGCGCCTGGTGAGCGCGGTCTACGAAGACGAGAGCGAATCGAACGGCAACCACAACATCTACTACAAGGCGTTGGACTCGAGCGGGCAGCCCACCGAGGGACAGCTTTGCTGGGCAGCCTGGCCCACTGGCGCTCCCGAGGAGTACGCGGAAGTGTACACCAAGGGCGAACTCGACGGGTACTGGGGAGACTTCCCCATGTACGGCGGCTGGTGTCCCTACTATCCCGAGGGGCCTCGAGGTCCTTACGGGGCCTACGTGGACGGTCCTTCCGACGAGGTGTGGGGCATGGGGCTGCCCTGCAACATCCACGTCAACTACCGCCTGGTCTGGCAATGGACCCAGAAGGCGGAAGATGCCGAACCTGCTGTGATCGAGGTCCGGCCGGACATGCTGACCCCGGCCACGACGCAGGGCGACACGCCGCCCGACGACACGCTGACCGTGACCAACACCGGCGAACGGGTCCTCCAGTTGCAAATCGACGCCAACGCCGACTGGCTGACCGTCTCGCCCCCTGCCGCCGACATCCCGCCCGGGGCGGACCAAGCCGTTTCCGTTACCGTCTCGTACAGCACCGAACAGCTCGACCCTGGCGACTACACCGCGGCCATCACGCTGAGCGACCGGGACGCGGCGAACAGCCCCCAGGTGGTTCCGGTCTACCTGACGGTCACGCCGGCCGGGGGGTGCAGTGGCGGGTCCGGGCAACCCGGCACCCGCGCACCCGCGGGAGTATTCCTGGTCTTCGCCCTTGCCCCGATTCTCTTCCGCGCACGCAAACCGTAGCATGGCCCGCGGAACACGGCGAGCCGCCCGCAGGAACCCCCTACAAGACCATGGATCGAGCCCCGGCCATCGATCGAACGGCGTGCGTCTGCCGCATCGCGTCCAGCGCTGCCACGTACATGCCGCAGTTGGAGCCGATGACGTTCTCGCGCAACTCCCCGATGCTCAGGATGGTATCGAAACCTGCCGCCCGAAACGCGCGCACGATCCGTGCGTTCCCTTCCGGATCAGCAGGGTCGATGCGGCCCTTCAGACCGCTGCGCACCGCGGCATGCGTGGGGTTGACCGGGGTGAGCTTGACCAGGAACCGCTCCGGGGAGAACAGCCCGACGAGCATCTCAGGGTCAAGTGGCATGCTTTCGACCGGGGCGAAGTTCAGCGTGATCTTGCGATCTCCGGGTGAGAAGAAGCGGGAGCCATATTCGGCGATCGCCTCGAGCGACCAGGTGTGCGTGGGGATGAGCCGGGATCTGGCTGCCTCGTCCGTGGTGTGGAGCGAGAACTGCATCTGGAAACGTCCGCCTTCGTAGCGCCGCTGCTTGATTTCACGCAGGGCTTCCAGGAACCCCGCCCGGCCGGCCGGGGCGACCGTCGAGATGCTCGGAAGCAACCCGGGAGCGTCGTAGCGGGCCGGGAGCCGCTCGAGGACTTCCAGCACCGCATCGTTGAATGCCGGGTCACCCATGCGGGCGAACTGGATCTTCCAGAGGCTCGAGGGCACATGACGGGACGGGTACCGCCGGCTCACCAGGAAATCGATCTGCGCAAGAATCTCCTCTGCCGACAGCCTGCCATGGTAGTGCCCGCCCGCGTCGCACATCGGACACGCAACCGGACATCCCTTCAAGGTCGACACGATCAGCACCCATTTCCTGTCCCTGGGTACCGGGGGCTGTACCGACTCCACGCATTCGATCCGCGCACCATCGCCGGTCTCCATGACGAAGACACGGGCGAGCACATCGTCACCGGTCGTGTAGAGCAGTCTCATGGTCGTGTTCTCCTCGCACGTGGCGGACGGCAGCCATGGCTGCCTCGATACCGTCGCCGGCCGCCATCGAGACCTGTCCCAGCGCACCCGTCCGGGCGTCCCCAGCCACGAACAAGCCGGGAACTTCCGGGTAGAGACCTCGCCCCACCAGGCGCCGCAACAGGTCACTGTCCAAAATCTGCTCGAGGGCGCTCCGGCGCCCAATGGCGACCAGGACCGCATGGCACATCAACGGTTGTATCTCACCGGCAACGTCCACGTCCAGTGCGATCTTTCCGTCCGCACCAGGCGCCGAATAACGCCGGCAACCGACCACCCGGGCACGCATGCGAACCGCAACCGCTTCGGCCGCACCGACTTGCTCCACCAGACGTCCACAAGCCTTCAGTTCGGCGCTCCTGACCAGCACGGTGACTCGAGCGCCTGAACGCGCGAGCGTCAGGGAGAAGTCCAGGGCGGCCTCCCCCCCTCCCACCACCGCGACATGCCCCGGACCCCCCGCGCAGGCGCGCAGGTCCGCCACCTCGTGGTACACCAACGGAACGCCACATTCTTCCCCGACCACGGCGCCACTGACGGGCGCCTCGAGGTCTTGCAGGACCGGCAACCGACGCGGCTGCGTGCCGCTGGCAAGAATCACGCTTCGAGCATGTATCACCCCCTCCCTGGTCGTCACCACGAAGAAGCGCTCGTCGCCAGGGCCGCCGGAAAGACCGACTCGGCGCACGTGCGAACGCTCCACCTCCACGCCGAAGCGGCGCAGGTGGTTCGACATGCGGGCCACGAAGGCCTTGCCGTCCATCGGCTCGAGGCCCAGATAGTTCTCCACGCGAAAGGCGTTCCGGACCAGCCCGCCAGGCCGACCCGTCTTGTCGAGCAAGCGGGGCCGAACCCCGAGACGAACGCACTGAACGGCCGCGGAACAGCCGGCCGGCCCTGCTCCAACAACCACCACCTGGGCGGGATCGATGGGGTGTGACATGTCCACGGTCCCTCCGTCGTGAACATCAGTGGCGCCGGAATGGTGGCTTCGTGCTGACCCGAGAAGACGGTGCGGCCATTCGGTTCACACTATCCGCTCTTGGCGCCCAGCGCACGCCCGGTCCCGCCAACCTTCTCGAGGATCTCCTCGGTGCCGAAAACAACCGCGACCGAGTCGGCCATGGACATGAGGGCGTGGAGATGGAAGGTCTCGCGGCTCGACGCCGTGGCGTCGGCGGCCACGAACACCTCGAATCCTCGGCAGAAAGCCGAACGGGCCGTGGTTTCGACGCACATGTGGGTGAGCACGCCGGTGACGAGCACCTGGGATACGCCGCGGCTGCGCAAGTGGTCCTCGAGGCCGGTACCGAGGAAGGCGTCGTAGGTGGTCTTCCGGAAAACCGGCTCGTCTTCCCGTGGTTCGACGCCGGGGACCAGGGCCGAATCCGGTTCTCCGCAACGGATGTAGTCGGAGAAGAATTTCCCGAGCATCCCGAGGTCGTGGGGTCCTTCGTGGCAGTGGCGCGTGAACACCACCGGTCCGCCGGTGCGGCGCCAGGCACGGATCAACGCAACGACGTTGGGCACTATCGGCGTGGCGGCGGGCAGGTAGGACCGCCCTTCCGGCGAGACGAAGTAGCGCAGCATGTCCACCACGAGCAGGACGCACGAGGGCACGTGCGGCTCGAGGTGAGGTCTCGGCGCCACGGTGTTGCGGATCGTTGCCAACCAGTGCTCGGTCTTGGCCTTGAGCACGGCCTGGCCAGCATAGTCTTGCGTTCTCATCGTGTTCCAAGCCTCGTACCGGGCCGCCGGGTGGCCGCGATCGTGCGCGGGAAGTTCGGGAAACGGTTTCGGCCGACGACGTGCCGGGTCACCGGCCAAGGGAAGCCTGGCCCCGGGCACGATCGCGCCGCGTCATCCCGCTGGCCGGGACCGGGCATCGCGGCGCGCGCCAGGCTGCCCTCGCCGTCTCTGCCCGCCATTATGCCAAGGTGACCTCGAGACGTGCAACCATGGATTCACGCATCCGGGAGAGATCTGGTAGGATCGAGACGGCAGCGGCGTGCGCGGGCGCTGCCCAACGGGCTTCGTTGGGCCTCCAGCGGGCTCGAGGCGATGTCCATCGGGAGAGTCGGCATGGGAAGCAGGGAACCATCGTACTTGGCCACGTATCGGTCCGGAATCCTGGCGTCCAGGGCACGGCACGCCATCGGGCAGCTCGCCGATTGCAGGATCTGTCCTCGGCGTTGCGGCGCCGACCGCCTCGCCGGCGAAGCGGGCACTTGCCGGACGGGACGGCACGCCAGGGTGGCGAGTTTCGGTCCCCACTTCGGCGAGGAGGCCCCCCTCGTGGGGCGTCACGGGTCGGGAACCATCTTCTTCGCGAGCTGCAACCTGCTGTGCTGCTTCTGCCAGAACGACGACATCAGCCACCGAATGGCCGGCGCCGAGGTGTCGGACGAGCGGCTGGCGGAAATCATGGTCGAGCTGCAGCGAATGGGATGCCACAACATCAACCTGGTGACGCCTTCTCACGTGGTGCCCCAGATCCTGGCCGCCATGCCCGTGGCCGTGGAGGCCGGGCTGCACGTCCCGCTGGTCTACAACTCGAGCGGCTACGACAGCGTCGAAACACTGGCGCTCCTCGAGGGTGTCGTGGACATCTACATGCCGGACTTCAAGTTCTGGTCGGAGGAGGTGGCCGAGGCCACGTGTGCCGCGCGCGACTACCCCGCGGCGGCTCGAGCGGCGCTCAAGGAGATGCACAGGCAGGTCGGCGACCTGGTTGTCGGCTCCGGCGGCGTGGCTCGACGTGGGCTGCTGGTTCGCCACCTGGTGATGCCCGGCGGCACGGCGGGGACCGAGGATGTCACGGCATTCATCGCTCAGGAGATCTCCCCGGACACCTACGTGAACGTGATGGCCCAGTACCGGCCATGCTGGCATGCGCACACCTTCCCCCCCATCTCTAGGCTGCCCACCGCTTCCGAACACCGGGAGGCCGTGCGAGCGGCTCGATCCGCAGGGCTGACCCGCCTGGATGGCGTCGGGAGCTTCTGACGCCCCCGTGCCCATGGTGCGTGTCCGCTGGCCAGCGCGGCACACGGTCCTCGAGCGAAGGTCGGACAGGTGCGGTGCCGGTCCGAACCAGGCGCGAACGGCCTGGGAACGGCGACACGCTCGTGCCCGGGAATGACGGCGGATTGAGAGCCAAAGACCTTGACACGGAGTGCTGTGCGTGCTACGGATACGCAGCCCTATTTTTGGCGACATTCCCATGAAAAACAGCGGAGTTGTCGCAACGGAGGACGTAATGCATCGAGGGCGTTGGTGTTTCGTCATGATTGCCGCTTGGCTGCTGTTCGGCCATTCTCCCCCGTCTCGAGCCGGTACGGAAGTGTATATCGACGGCAACTTCCGTCTCCGCGCCAGAGTCTACGACAACCTGTTCCTCAAGCGCGGCGTGGCGTTATCGGACGCGAGCGATCCGCTTCAGGTCGGTGACGACGGCACCAGCAGCTATTTCGAGCAGCGGTTGCGCCTCGAGCCCGAACTGCGTGTAAATCAGTACCTCTCCGTGTTTTCCCAGTTTGATTTCCTGCCGGACCTGATGTGGGGCACGAACCCGGAACGAATTCCCGGCTTGAGCGGATACTACGACCCGATCGGGCAGAGCCAGTCCTTCTCCCTCCCCTCGAATGTGCCCGTGGTGGCGGCTCGACGCCTGTGGGCCGAGGTGTTTACGCCCTTCGGGCGTTTCAAGTTCGGGCGAACGGGCATGCACGTGGGTTCCGGGGTCTATTTCAACGATGGTCGTGGTCCCGATGCGGACTACCCCGGGGACACGGCCGATCGGATTCAGTTCCTGACGCGCGTTGGCAACGTTTTCCTGCTCGCCGGGTACGACATGATCTACGAGGGGGACGTGGATCGGCCATACGATGCCCAGGCCGCGGCCGCGGCGGTGGCCTACCGGAGCGAACTGCTCTCAGGATCCTTCTACACCTACTACCAGGATGACCGCTCCTGGCTCGAGGAAGGGGACCCCGAGGCGGACGACACCTACCGAAACAACATGAAGACCTGGACGTTCGACCTGTGGGGCAAATCGGTTCTCGGCTCCGTGGAACTGGAACTCGAAGCCATCTACCGCTACGGCGGTGGAGACGGCAGCCGGATGGTGTTCGAGGCCGAGGAAGACGGGGTCGATCCCCGGGTCCGCGAAAACGTGGTCATCAATTCCTTCGGCGGTATCGCGCGCCTGAACTGGAGTTCCCGGCACTGGCGGGCGGGCGTCGAAACCGGGCTCGCCTCCGGGGACGATGATCCTGCCTACGACGACCAGGATGGCAAGCTGAAGACGTTCGAGTTCGACCGGAACTACCACGTCGGACTCCTCCTCTTCCGCGTGCCCATGCCCGCTCGAGCCAGCCTGGCCTCCGACGTGTCGCCAGACGATATCTATGACGGCGCGATCGTGGGCAACCGCATTTCCAACGCCTTCTATGTCGCCCCTTCCCTGCGGTTCAACATCCTGACGAACCTCACGGCTCGAGTCGGCGGGATTGGAGCCTGGGCACTGACCGCCACCAGCGACTTCAACGGCTCCAAGGACTATGGCTACGAGTTCGATATCGAGCTTGCCAGCCAGCTCTTCGATCGCCTGACGCTGAGTGCCACCACGGCGTTGTTCTTCCCGGGAGGAGTTTTTGGTTCGAACGACGAGTTCGCATTCGGCGGCCAGTTGCTGGCCGTCGTGGCGTTCTGATCCGTTTCGCCCACACCGATAGACAGGAATCAGCCATGCGCATGGAAGGACTGATGACCGCACTGGTAACGCCACTCCGTGAGGGCTCCGTGGATCGTGTCGCCCTGGGTGGTCTCGTGAAACGGCAGCTCGAAGCGGGCGTGGCAGGCCTTGTGCCCTGCGGCACGACCGGGGAGGCGGCCACGCTCTCGAATGCGGAGCGCGACGAAGTCGTCTACTGCTGCGTGTCGGAGACGTCCGGACGGATTCCGGTATTGGTGGGCGTGGGAACCAACGACACCCGATCCACGATCAACCACGCGCGGCGGGCGGAGACCCTGGGAGCAGACGGGGTGCTCGTGGTGACCCCCTATTACAACAAGCCCACGCAGGAAGGGCTATACCAGCACTTCCTGGCGGTGGCCGAGGCGGTGTCGATCGACGTGTGCCTCTACAACGTGCCGGGTCGTACCGGCGTGTCGCTGCATCCGGACACGGTGGCACGACTGGCGGAGGTGCCCAACATCACGGGCATCAAGGAGGCGAGCGGGAACATGCGGGCGGTATCGGAAATTCTTCTCAGGACCGACGCCTTGACCCTGCTGTCCGGGGATGATTTCACCGTACTCCCCTTCATGGCTCTCGGGGGACAGGGTGCCATCTCGGTGGTGTCCAACCTGGTGCCGGAGCTGATGCGTGAACTGGTCGACACCGCTGCTGCGGGCGCCCTGGACCAGGCGCGCGCCGTGCACCAGCGACTCTATCCGCTCATGCAAGCGTTGTTTCTCGAGAGCAACCCGATTCCGGTGAAATCCGCACTGGCCATGATAGGACTGGTGCAGGAAGAGTTTCGAATGCCGCTTCACCCGTTGTCCGCCGTGCACCGCGACACGTTGAGGCGCGCATTGGCCTCCCTCGGGCTGGGGGAGGGTGCGTCATGAACCGCGAATCCCTGCCTGTCGCCGTGGCGGGTGCCGCGGGCCGCATGGGACGCATGGTGGTCCAGGCCCTGCTCGAGACGCCCGGCATGCGGATTTCCGGCGCATTGACGTTGCCCGACGAGCCGTGGATCGGACAGGACCTCGGCGTGGTGACGGGCCGGCCTCCCCTTGGTGTCCGCGTGACGGCCAACCCGGAAACAGCCTTCCGCGACGCCCACGTGGTCATCGATTTCACAACCCCTGGCGCGCTGGATGCGTTCCTTCCCGCGGTCCGCGCCACCGAGAACGCCTTGGTGTCTGGCACGACAGGCCTCGAGGATGCCCAGTTCGCCGCGCTCGAGACACTGGCCGGCGAAGTACCGGTGTTGTGGGCGCCCAACATGAGCCTGGGTGCCAACCTGCTGAAAGCGCTCGCACGTCAAGCCGCCGCGTGTCTCGGTCCTGCCTTCGACCTCGAGATCCTGGACATCCACCACCGGCACAAGCGGGACGCGCCGAGCGGGACGGCCCTCGCGCTCGCACACGCAGCATCCGCGGCCAGGGGTGAACCGGACCCGGACGTGGTGCTACGGCGTCGCGGCGTCATCGGACCTCGAGGCGGCACCGGCCAGGCGGGCGTGGGCGTGTTGCGCGGCGGAGACGTGGTGGGAGAACACACGGTCTACTTCTTCGGTACCGGCGAACGGATTGAACTGACCCACCGGGTCGCCGACCGGATGGCATTCGCCCGGGGCGCGGTTCGAGCGGCTCGCTGGCTTGCTGAACGCACGCCCGGCCTCTACACCATGGACCAGGTGCTCGAGCTGGACGGAGAGCCGGACGCGCATTGAGGGACCGCTGCTGTAGCCGCCCCGGCGCAGGGGAACTCTCGTGACACTGTGCATCGCCCGCTACCAGATACCCGGTGACGAGGCCACGGCCTGGGGCGTCGTTGTCGGCGACACCGTCCACGAACTCGAGGGGGATGTTTTCGGCCCGTTCGGGCCCGGGCGTCCCGTCGCTCGCCTCGAGGCACTCCGGCTGCTCGCCCCGGTAAAGCCGACCAAGATCGTCTGCGTTGGTCGCAACTACGCGGCGCATGCAGCCGAGTTGGGCAACGAGATACCGAAAGCGCCGCTGCTTTTCCTGAAACCCCCGTCGTCGATCATCGGACCGGGGGAGGCCATCGCCATACCGGAAGGCGTCGGCCGGGTGGACTACGAAGGTGAAATCGCCCTCGTCATGAGACAGAAGGCGTGCCGGATCGATGCGGTCCGGGTGCCGGAACATGTCCTGGGCTGCACCTGCCTGAACGACGTGACGGCCAGGGCTCTCCAGAAGAAGGACCGGACGTTCGCTCGAGCCAAGGGCTTCGACACCTTCTGCCCGGTCGGCCCGGTCGTCGTTACCGGCGACATCCGCCGGGCGCGGCGAATCCGTACTTTCGTCAACGGCCATCTGCGCCAGGACGGCACCACGGAGGGGATGATCTTCGATGCATGCACCCTGGTCAGCTACATTTCCCACATCATGACTCTCCTTCCCGGGGACATCATCGCCACCGGGACGCCACCGGGTGTCGGCCCCCTGGCCGAAGGCGACGAGGTCGTCGTCGAAATCGAGGGGCTCGGGCGGCTGGCCAACCCCGTGGAAGGCAGGCTCTAAGTCCTCGAGGACGCCCGCGCGGAGGTCCCGGGACCGCCGGGAAGGCAGCGAGGTATGCAGTGGCACACGACGCAACGGCCGGGACCCGCATCTTCGTCGGACTGGGGAGCAACCTCGGTCCCAGAGAACGACACCTTCACGACGCGGCGACCTACCTGGCGGCACAACACGGGTTCCGCCTCCTGCGGCTCTCGAGGATCTACGAAACCAAGCCGGTGGGGCCGGTGGCGCAGGGAACGTTCTTGAACGCCGTCGCCGAGGTGCTTGTCGTCCACTCGCCGCGCCGGGTCCTCGATGCGTTGCTGGCCTACGAAGCGTCGGCGGGTCGGGTCCGCAAGGCGAAGTGGGGGCCTCGAGTCATCGATCTGGATATCCTGCTGTTCGGCGCTGCGCGGATCGACGAGCCGGGGTTGCGCATTCCGCACCCGGAACTCGCCAACCGGGCCTTCGTGCTCGTGCCCCTGGCGGAACTCGAGCCGGACCTGGTGGTCCCGGGCCTCGCGGTCACGGTGAGCGCGCTGAGAGATCGGCGGCCGGACCTGGGCGATGTGGTTCCTGCCGGAGATTTCATGCTGTGATGCGGTCTCGAGATGGGCGTGGGCATGGGAGAGAGCTGCCCAACTCCGTTTCGGGTGTCGTCCCGGGGCCCTACTCGGTCCCTTCGTCGCCGCGGTACTCGAAGTTCTGGCGGAGAGCGTCGTCGAGCTGGTCGAGGACACGGGTGAGCTGCTCGCTGTTTTCGCGAAGCCTGGCGGAGAGGACCTCGCACAGTCCCCAGAGCATCTTGACGGCGATACGAGGTTCGTTGCGAATGATGGCGTAGAGCCCGGCCTGCGAGAGTGACATGAGCCGGCACGCCTCGCCCACGGTCGCCGACGCCGACCGGGGCGCGCGATCGACGATGGCCATTTCCCCGAAATGGCCTCCAGGACCCAGTTCTCTCAACGGTCTGCCGTCCTTGGAGATGATGACCGTCCCGGACAACAGGATCATCAGCTTGTCGCCCTCGTCCCCTTCACGGAAGAGCACCTCACCCGGCTTGCCGTCATGGAATTCGACGGCCCCGACGACCCGTAGCATCTCCTCGTAGGTGACGTAACGGAACAGGTAGGTTTGCTGGAGGGCCTGGAACTGGAGAGAAGTCTCGTCTTGCTCGCCAGCCTCACCCCGCACGCGAATGACGATCGCGGATATGTTGTCCTTGCCGTAGCGTTCGTTGGCGAGATCGATGATCTCACGGAGAAGTTCCGCGCCGTCCTCCCGGGCGAGAATGGGCAGCATGGCTTCCGGGTCCTCGAAAGCGTCATGGAGGCCGTCGGTGCTCAGGAGATAGGTATCTCCAGGTAGAATGTCGAACAGGAGCGTGTCCACGTGGACGTTGGACTGGAGGCCGACGGCTCGAGTCAACAGGTTGGAGAATGGGCTCATGCGGCCCTCGGCCGCGGTCATCCGGCCCTTCCGGACCATCTCCCCGACGTAGGAGTGGTCCTCGGTCAACTGGTAGAGCTTGTTGTCCCGCTCGAGGTAGATCCTCGAGTCACCGACGTGGGCCATCAATCCCTTGCTGCCAATGGTGAGGAGCATGGTCATGGTGGTGCCCATGCCGGCCTTCTCGGGGTCCTCGGCGGCCATCCTGGCGATGGTCTCCGACGCCTGCTGGTACGCCCCTTCGACGATGGCAATCAGCTTGTCCCACTCCTCGGCAGGGCTGTTGGGATCCAGCTTTTCGATCAGGTCGCGGTTGTCCAGCAGCAAGCGGTGCACGACGTCCACGGCGGTCTGGGACGCGACTTCGCCGGCGGCGTGTCCCCCCATGCCGTCGGCGACGATGTACAACCCCAGGTCCGGGTCGCGCAGGTACGAGTCTTCGTTGTTCTGGCGCGTGCGCCCGACATCGGTTCGACCCCAGGACATTATCTGCATGGGTATCCTCAGAGTTAGTATGGCGACAAACGGCCGCTCAATGCGCGAACGATCTCTTCTGTGACAATCTGTTCGATGCCGTGTTTTGCCGCTGCTGTCTGTGTCGCTGTCGTGGTCCCGGCGGCCCGGGCTGTTCCGGTGGCTCTCAGCACCGTGAAGTCCGGCTCTTTCTGCCAGGGAATCCCTGTCGGACATCCGTCGCACCCCTCGCACGCTGGAGCGGGTGTTCCGCGGGAACTGTACCGGGCGCCCATCTGGCGGAGCCGGTCGACCTCGGCGCACTGGAGTTCCTGGACCCGGCCCAACATGCGAGCCTTGTGGGTGATGATGGCAGTGTGTTCCACCTTCTCCATCTTGCCGAAGGCGTCGACAAGGTCGCGTCCGGCGCAGATCGCACCATGACGTTCCAGGAGGATCGCGTCGTACCCGGTGATGAGTTCGCCCACGACATGCGCCAGTTCATGACTCCCTGCCGTTCGGTATGGCGCGGTGGGGATCTGTCCCAGCGTGAGCACGACTTCGGGGAGAACGCAACGGGCCAAGGTTTCACCGGCCAGGGTGAACGCCACCGCCGTCGGGGGGTGGGCATGGACCACGGCGTGCACGTCGGGCCGCCTTTCGTAGACGGCCAGGTGCATGAAGATCTCCGAGGTGGGATTGCGGTCATCCGGCCCTTCGACCTTCTTGCCGTCCGCCCCCACGACGATCAGGTCCTCCTCGGCCACGAACCCCTTGTGCACCATCGTGGGGGTGGCGAGGAACCGGCCATCCGGGAGGCGGCACGATACGTTGCCGTCCATGGCGGAGACATAGTCCTTTTCGGCGAGCAGGTGGCAGATTCTGACCATCTGTCGCTTCGTGCTGCGTGGGTTCAGCATGCCGTAAGCTCACGGTCCGCTGTTGGTTTACCTCGCGTGAGTGTAGATCGCCACGGGTGGAAAGTAAAGCGATTTGTAGGAGGGGCTCGAGCAGCTATTCGACCAGGGCGGCCTTGAGCCTGTCGCGGTTGAGCCTGGCTATGAAATTCATGGAGATTTCCTTCGGGCACGCGGCCTCGCACTCCCCGTGGTTGGTGCAGGCACCGAACCCGGCTTCCTCCATGGCGTCGACCATCGCCCTCGCCCGGCGCATGCGCTCCGGTTGCCCTTGGGGGACCAGCCCGAGGTGAGATATCTTGGCCGAGGTGAAAAGCATGGCCGATGCGTTGGGACACGCGGCCACGCAGGCTCCGCACCCGATGCATTGCGCGGCGTCCATGGCCTGGTCGGCGGACTTCTTGGGGACCGGGATGGCGTTGCCGTCCGGTGCGCTGCCGGTGCGCATCGAGATAAAACCGCCGGCGGTGATGATGGCGTCGAACGCGCTACGATCGACGACCAGGTCCTTCACGACAGGGAAGGCCTTGGCACGCCAGGGCTCGATGTAGATGGTGTCGCCGTCGTTGAACTCGCGCATGTGCAACTGGCACAGCGTCGTGCCCTGCTGATGCCCGTGGGCATGGCCGTTGACCATGCACCCGCACATGCCGCAGATACCTTCACGGCAGTCGTGGTCGAACGCGATGGGCTCTTCGCCCTTCTCCAGCAACCGTTCGTTTACGATATCCAACATCTCGAGGAAGGAGGTGTCGGAGCTGATATCGTGAGCTTCGTAGGTGATCAGCCGACCCTTTTCGTCCGGACCGGCCTGACGCCATACCTTGAGCGTGAAGTCCATTATTTGTAGCTCCTCTGGCTCGGTTTGACGTATTCGAACGTCAAGGGCTCGGTATGCCTCTCGGGGATGTCCCCATCGCCCGCGTAAGACCACGCGGCGACGTGGCTGAACCTGGCGTCGTCCCGCAAGGCCTCCCCATCTTCGGTCTGGCTCTCCTCGCGGAAGTGGCCCCCGCACGACTCGGTGCGCTCGAGGGCGTCCCGGACCACGAGTTCGGCGAACTCCAGGAAATCGGCCACGCGCCCGGCCTTCTCGAGGGTCTGGTTGAGCGACTCGGGGGCCCCGAGGACACGCAGGTTATGCCAGAATTCGTCGCGAATCCTGGGAATCTCCTCGAGGGCCTGCCGGAGACCGGCGTCGTTGCGCGCCATCCCGCAGTAGTCCCACATCACCTTGCCCAGTTCCCGGTGGAACGAATCGGGCGACCGGGTGCCGCCGATGGACATCAGCTTTTCGATGCGACTCCGAACTTCTGATTCGCTCTGCTTGAACGCCTGGTGGCTCGCGTCGACCGTGCTCTGGCGGTGCTCGGCGAGGAAGTCTCCGATGGTGTACGGCAGCACGAAGTAGCCGTCGGCGAGCCCTTGCATCAGGGCGCTGGCGCCGAGGCGATTGGCGCCGTGGTCGGAGAAGTTCGCCTCGCCGATGGCGTAGAGCCCCGGTACCGTGGTCATCAGGTTGTAGTCGACCCACAGCCCGCCCATGGTGTAGTGGACGGCGGGGAAGATACGCATCGGCACCTTGTACGGGTCCTCGGCAGTGATCTTGTGGTACATCTGGAACAAGTTGCCGTACTTC
Organism: Myxococcota bacterium; assembly: GCA_024278455.1. Taxonomy (GTDB): domain Bacteria; phylum Myxococcota_A; class UBA796; order JAJRTE01; family JAJRTE01; genus JAJRTE01. The sequence continues at coordinate 94,411 of JAJRTE010000147.1, read as the reverse complement.
TCCCGCACTCCCGCCTCGCCCATCCGCTCGATGGCATCCTTGAAATCCAGGTAGACGCCCAGGCCGGTTTCGCCGACTCCCCGGCCCTCGTCGCAGACTGCCTTGGCCGCACGGGAGGCCACGTCTCGAGGCACCAGGTTGCCGAAGCTCGGGTAGCGCCTCTCGAGATAGTAGTCCCGCTCGGATTCCGGAATGTCGTTCGGGGGGCGCTTGTCGCCTGGCCGCACGGGGACCCAGATCCGGCCGTCGTTCCTCAGCGATTCACTCATCAGCGTGAGCTTGGACTGGTATTCGCCGCTGACGGGAATGCAGGTGGGGTGGATCTGGGTGTAGCACGGGTTGGCGAAAAACGCGCCGCGCTTGAACGCCCGATAGGCCGCGGTGACGTTGCACCCCTTGGCGTTCGTGGAGAGGTAGAACACGTTGCCATAACCGCCGGTTCCGAGCACCACGGCGTCTCCCGCCCAGGAGCGGATCTCCCCGGTGACCATGTTCCGGGTCACGATGCCTCGAGCGCGGCCATCGACCACGACCACGTCCAGCATCTCGTGGCGGGTGTGAAGCTTCACCTGGCGCGACGCGACCTGGCGCATGAGCGCGGAATAGGCACCCAGGAGAAGCTGCTGCCCGGTCTGGCCTCGAGCATAGAACGTCCGCGACACCTGGGCGCCCCCGAACGAACGGTTGGCCAGTTGCCCGCCGTATTCTCGAGCGAACGGCACACCTTGCGCCACGCACTGGTCGATGATGGCGTTGCTCACCTGGGCCAGGCGATAGACGTTGGGCTCTCTCGAGCGATAGTCGCCGCCTTTGACCGTGTCGTAGAACAGACGGTAGATGCTGTCTCCGTCGTTCTGGTAGTTCTTGGCCGCGTTGATACCCCCCTGGGCGGCGATGGAGTGCGCGCGCCGCGGGGAATCCTGGTAGAAGAAACAATCGACGTGGTAGCCGAGTTCCGCCAGGGTCGCGGAGGCCGACGCCCCGGCAAGACCGGCTCCGACCACGATGACGTGATACTTCCGCTTGTTGGCCGGATTGACGAGTTTCATCTTGAACCGATGGCGATCCCACTTCTGTTCGATCGGCCCATCTGGAATCTTTGCATCAAGGACCATCTCAGACCCCTTTGTTGGCGGCCGCCCGGGCAGGCTGCATGTCCGCCTCGCCGGCCTCTGCGCGCTTCCAGCCAGGCCCGCGACCCACTACCGCAAACGACCCGGCCGGCCCTTGGACCCGTCACCCTCGAGCGGGCGGGCCCCGTCGTGAACTGGTGTCAATCGAGTGTGACTATTCCAGTCAGCACCGCTATCGGCATCGATATGTTGCCAATGGTCACCGCAAGTGCGAACACGACCGCGAACGCCTTGCGCCATCTGTTCCACCCGGGGTGGCTGATCCCCATCGTCTGCAGCATGCTCCACGCACCGTGGTAGAGGTGGAGTCCCACGGCCATGGACGCCAGGATGTAGAACCCGGCAACCCAGGGTACCTGGAATCCCATCACCACGTTCTGGTAGACGTTCGCCTTGTCGAAATGGCCCGCGGTCGGGTGCACCGTGCCGAATGTGAAGTGGAGCAGGTGGTAGATGATGAACAGGAGGATGATTGGCCCGCCCCACCGCATGGTTCGAGCGGCGTAGGTGGTCTCCCGGTACCGCTGGACAGCGTACCCTTCAGGCCGGGCCGCCCAACTCTGAAGCGTGACCTGAGTGGCCGAAACGATATGGAGCACCACGGCAATCAGCATGATGCCCCGCATGACCCACAACACGCCACCGAGCCCCTGCAGAAACGCCGCGTAGTGGTTCAGGACCTCCGGGCCCCGGAACACCTGCAGGTTGCCAAGCATGTGGATGACGACGAAACCGAAAATGATGGCTCCGGTGACCGCCATCACCATCTTCTTTCCGGTCGAGGTACGGTAATAGTTCAATAGCCCTGTAGCCATGTGCAACTCTCTCTTGTGACGGGAACCCCGCAGTCAAACCGAACAGAGTATAATCATTTTGAATAGACCCGAAAGAAAAAAACTCACGTGGGGTCACGGTCGCCACGGTGGCGAACGGGGCTTCGCCTCTGGTCGCCGTTCCTGGGCGATGGGGCTACGCAGCCCCATTGGCAAGCAGCACTTCCCGGACCGCGACCGCGTTGTCCAGGAGCCGGTGCTCGAGCGCGATGGCTCGAGCCGCTTCGCCTACTCTTCGGCGGACACCGGGATTCAGCAGGTGCAGCAGGTGGCCCACCAGTTCGTCGACCGCGTCCGGCGCCGGGAGCAGGTACCGAGCCGGCTCCCCGGTCAGGATCTCCGCCACGCCGTTGGCTCGAGTCGTGATGACCGGCAGGCCCGCGGCGAGTGCCTCGAGGCACACGTTGCCAAAAGGTTCGTAGCGGCTGGGCAGCACGAGGACATCCGCGGCGGTGTAGGCGGTCTCGATGGTCTCGAGCTGTCCGGGGGCGTGGAGCGTCGCGTCGCACCTGGCCAGTTCCCGCCGCAAGGGGGCCAGGCGGGACACCGCCCGCCGAGGGTCCTTGCCGGCGAGAAGCAGCCGGAGCGGCCGGGTGATACCTCGAGCCCGGGCGAGCCCGGCGGTTCTGCGAAAGGCATCGAGCAAGGTGAAAAAACCTTTCCGGCGCAGGCCGTTGCCGGCGAAGAGCACCACGTTGCCGACGGGTGGCAGCCCGAGCCGCGTCCTGGCCCGGCGTCGCGCCCCCTCGCCGCCGGGCGGCCGGAAGCGCTCCACGTCGACCCCGTTGTGGATGACCGTGACCCGATTTGGCGGCACGGCGTAGTGCGTGACGATTTCCGCCTTGACCCGGTGGCTGACCGCGATCAGGTGCCGGATCTGGTGGAAGGAGGCGAGCCGTTCCTCCCAGGTCAGGCGAGCCTGGTCGCGGGCCTTGAGGGAGCGGCGTACCTCAGGGATCCGGGGATCGATGCCGAAGACCGCCTCCAGGTAAGCCGCGTGGCATCCCCCGCCGAGGCGCACCACGTCGTGCTCGAGGGTCCTGCCCAGTCCCAGTACCGCATCGAACGGGCGAAGCGAAGCGCGCGTCTCGCGACGGACGGCTCGAGCCGCAGCCGTGTCGAAGGAGAAAGGGCCTGATACCGCTCGACGCAGCACGGGGGCCACGAGGTGCACGTGTATCCCGCCGGGAACGGCTCGAGCGACGCGCGCGAACAGGTGGACCTCATCCCCCAGGTCGCGGAGGCATCGAGCCAGGTCCAACCCGTAACGCTCGGTACCACCGGTCCTCGAGAAGGTGTGATGAACCAGGGCGACTTTCAATCTTCGTCCCTCTCACCCCGTGGTGTGCCGTCTTGAAGCTGCCTTTCGAAGAGGCAAGCGTACTTGAAGAAGACGTGGAACGCGCCCATCAGGCACAGCACCAGGCCGGGCAGGCCGTCCCGGAATCCCTGGTGGAGCAAGTAGCGCTTGAAAACATGGTGCAGGGGGCGGAGAACCAGGTCCACCCATCGCGCGCGGCGGCCTCGACCCCGAGCCGCCCCCGCCCACAGCCTCGAATAGAGCGCTATCTTTCGCAGGTGGTCGGCCAGACCACGGTGAGACACGTGGACGATGGCGCCCTCCAGCCGTTCCACATCCCCATCTACGACCAGGGCTTCGTGCACCGGGTCGCCGGTCCAGCGGGCACGGACGCGACGAACGAGCCTGAGCTTGAGGTCCGGAGACCATCCCGCGTGGCGAATGCGCCGCCCCAGGTAGTGGTTGCGGCGCGGGCACAGAAACCCGGCCGTTGCGCCGGGAGCCGCGGCCACACGCCGATGAATCTCCGCCGCCAGCTCAGGAGAAACCCGTTCGTCGGCGTCCAGCGCCAGCACCCACTCGAAACGCGCCTGCTCGAGGGCGAATTGCTTCTGGGCGCCGAACCCGTCGAAGGGGCGCTGGAGGACCGTGGCCCCGAGTGCTCGCGCGATGTCGCAGGTCCCGTCGGTGCTCCCCCCGTCGACCACGATGCGCTCCTTGGCGAAAGCGACACTTTCCAGGGCGTCACGGATACGGTCCGCTTCGTTCAAGGTGATGATCGTGGCGCTGACCTCGAGCTGGTCGTCGTCCATGTCGGGCATTCCAATCGCTGGAGTGGAAACGGTTGGCCGCCCGGCCGGGCGGGGAGCCGGACGCGCGGAGCCAATCGGCGGCTTGCGCCGTGCAGGGCCATTATAGATGGGCAAAATGCCCGGGGGAAGCCTGTGCGAGCCGTGGTGCGCGGTGCAGCTCGCATGGCGCCCCGGGCGGCGCATGGCCCCGGGACCGGGTTTCGTGTCCGAGGCCCTGGGGAAATGTCTTGACACGGCAGGGGGGGCTTGATAGACTTCATCACGTTGGCGGCATAGCCAAGTGGTAAGGCAGAGGTCTGCAAAACCTTTATTCCCCGGTTCGAGTCCGGGTGCCGCCTCCACGACGGAGAGAAAGGCTGGTCGGATGCGGCCGGCCTTTTTGTATTTCGGCCCTTGTCGTCCTTACCCGGGATGAACCGCACTGTGCCTGGTCCTCGAGTCCGGAGGACAACCATGCGTTCCCTTCTCGCGTTCGCTTGCGTTCTGCCTGTCGTCCTTTCGTGTCAACCCACCGCCCGCCAGGAGGCGGACAAGCTCTTCGCCGAAACGCAGTATGCGCGTGCGGCGGAGCGGTATGCCCCGATAGTCGCCTCGAGCGATGCCCCGGTCGAGTTGAAGCGCAACTACGCGCTGAGCCTGGCGTGGAGCGGGAAGGTGACCGAAGCGAAACCGTTGCTCGAGGAACTCCTGCGACAGGCAGCCGATGACGAAGTGACCGCCGCCTACATCGACGCGGTGGCGTTGACGAGCGGAGTGGAGGAAGCCAGCAAGTTGGTGGACGGCGCGTTGCAGCAGTTTCCTCAGTCCGCGACGGTGCACCGTGCCGCAGGCACCGTGCTGGCCCAAGAAGGAGACCTGGAAGGCGCGGTCGAACACCTCGAGCGGGCGCTGAAACTCGACCCGGAGCTGGCAGCGGCCAACGCGAATCTCGGGGATATCGCGCTGGTCAAGGGGGACGTGCGTGGCGCGATCGCGTACTATCGCAGCGCGGTGCTGCTCGAGCCGGTGAGTCCCATGAGCATCAGGGTCCGCGTGCGAATGGCCAGATTGCTCATGGACAGCAACCCGGAAGAAGCGTTGGTGCTGCTCCAGGAAGCCAGGATGATCGAGCCGGACGCCCCCGATGTTCTGGCGGAACTCGGCAAAGTATCCGGCACGCACGGCATGTACGACGAGTGTATCCAGTACCTCAAGCAAGCCCACGAAGCACTGCCCGAACGACCGGACCTCATGTCCACCCTGGGGTACTGTTTCCTGCTTCGAGCCCGCTTCCTGCCCGAGCAGGCGAGACGCCGCCGCGACCTCCTGGCCGCGAAAATGTGGTTCGAGCGTTTGCTGAAGCAGGATGCGGCCTACAAGGGAGCAAACAACAACCTGGGTCAGGTGATGGCGATGCTCGGGGACAGCGACGCTGCCGAGACCCTGTTCCGGAAGGAACTGTCCTTGTATCCCGGGAGCGTGGAAGCACTGACCAATCTGGGTCGCCTGACCGCGGACGAAGGACAGGTGGACGAGGCCATGGCGTTGCTCGAGCGGGCGTTCGACGTCGACCGGAGCGAAGTCGTCCTGGCCGGGGAACTAGGCCGACTGGCCTTCGAGTCCGGTAACTATGCCACGGCTTACAAGTGGTACCAAACCGCCTACACACTGTGCCATGAAACACTGCTCGATCATCGCTGCCGCCGGGAAGTCCCCTACCAACTGGCCCGCCTGGCAGCCAGAAGCGAGAACCAGGAGGCCGCGGTGAACTATTTCCTGCAGGCCGTGAACGGCGGATTCACCGATTTCGGTCGCGCGCGGGCCGAGGTCGAACTCCGGGCCATCCAGCAGGACCCCCGCGTTGCTCGAGTCTTCGCCGCCGCGGGGGAATGAGTTCTCCAAACGCAGCGACACCTCTTCCCGGCGGTGCAGAGCCGATCCTGTCCCCGCCCTCGAGCCGCGCCACGGAAAGCAAGCTCATAGAAAGTATTTGACAGCACTGCCCCCGGTAACTATCATATAGCGCTTCGTGACCTGTGGCGGGGCCTGCAACCGCAGATGGGGCGTCGTCAAGTGGTTAAGACACGGGACTTTGACTCCCGCATCGGAGGTTCGAATCCTCCCGCCCCAGCCAGGGTTCCGGGCCCATTCGACCGGCAGCCGGCGGCATGACACGCCCTGCTGCTGTATCGAGCAGTTGCTTTCCGCCGCGCTGTTCGAGCAGCCCCTGGCAGGGTGAAGGACGGACACCCGTGCCATCTCGTGTTCATGGCTCGTCGTTCGTATCCGGGGAGTATTGGTCGAGCACGACGTTCCGCCACCGCCCAGGCAACGCACTCTCGAGTTTTCTATCAAGGAGGGGTGTCCATGGAGGCACACGACATACCAGTTGAAACACGATCGGCAACCGGTAAGGAAGCCGCCCACAAGATCCGGGCTTCGGGTCGTATCCCCGCTGTCGTCTACGGGTTGGGCCAGGAACCGCTCAGCATCGCCTGCAGCCCGTCCGATGTGCGCACCGTCGTGAGATCGGAGCGAGGCCGCAACACCATTCTGGGTCTCAAGGTCGACGGTGACGACGTCGTGCTGGCCATGATCAAGGACGTGCAGGTACATCCCTTGAGTCAGCAGATCATTCATTGTGACTTCATCCGCATCGACTTCGCCTCCCCCGTGGTCGTGGATGTGCCCTTGAAGTTCACCGGGAAAGCTGCCGGCGTCACGGCCGGCGGTATCCTTCAGCCGTTGCGAAGGAAGGTCCGGATTCGTTGTCTTCCTCGCGGCATTCCCGCAGCGTTGCACGTAGACGTCACGAACCTCGAGCTGGGCGAGTCCATCTCCGTCAAGGACTTGGACGTTCCGGAAGACATCAAGTTGGTGTACAAGACGCCTTTCTCTGTCGTGACCGTGTTGAAATAGCCGGGGGTCGAGGGCGTGTGGCTGATATTCGGGCTGGGGAACCCCGGACCCCGTTATGCGCTGACTCGCCACAACGTTGGCGTCATGGTTCTCCACAGGCTGGCCGAGCAGGCTGGATGCAGTCTTGGGCGGAAACGTTTCGGCGCGCTCGTCGGCATGGGCCAATTGGCAGGCCAACGGGTGCTGCTGGCTGCTCCGCAGACCTTCATGAACGCCAGCGGTCGCAGTGTCGCCCAGGCGGCCCGGTTCTTTGGCGAGGACCCCCGGTCGATCATCGTCATACATGACGACGTGGACCTGGCGTTCGGCCGCATTCGTATCAAGGCGGGGGGAGGTCACGGTGGCCACAAGGGACTTCGTAGCATAATCGAGCATTTGGGGTGCGCCGATTTTGCTCGAGTTCGTGTGGGAATTGGCAGGCCCCCGGAGAACGTGGAGACATCGAACCATGTACTGTCGCCCTTCCAGCAGTCGGAAAGGGCGGCGCTCGGCGATATCGTCGAAGGTGCAGCCCTGGCCATTCCCCTCCTGATCGATCATGGCATCGATGTCGCCATGAATCGATACAACGGGCGTCTCTGGGGAACGGCCGAGGCAAGGCAATAGTGAACCCGCTGGCCCGGTGGACACGCTCCGGACCGGCAATCCCAAGGGTGGTCGCGCCGCATCTGCGCTGCCACCTCGAGACAACCTGGAGGTGTGAGCAGGCATGAGAGAATACGAACTGGTCTTCATCGTTCGATCCGACCTGAGTGACGACACCATCGGCGCCGTCACCGAGAAGGTCGACCGGTGTATCGAAGAGTACAAGGGAATCAGGCTGATACGGGAAACCTGGGGCAGAAAAAAGCTCGCATACGAAATCGAAAAGCACACGAAAGGCATCTACTTCTTCTACCAGTTCCTCGGGGATGGTGCCCTCGTCAAGGAAATGGAGAGGCGCCTCAAACTGGATGAGGCGACACTCAGGTACATGACCGTCAAGGTCCGCGACAACGTGGATCCGGCAGCCCGCCTGAGAGCTTTCCAGGACGACGCCACGGAAGCCGGGAACGACGCGCCAGCCGGCGCAAGTCCCGCCCATGCTGTGGACACAGGTGCCAAGAAGTAGAATCATCTGCCCACGTATCCCGAGTGCAGCCCCGGGCGGTGCTCGAGGCGACAGCGGGACTCGAGATGCACGCCCGCCGAGGCGCGGCTGTATGGAGCGAGAGAAACCATGAAAAAAACAGGGCAATCCAAGAATCGCCGGCCCTTCGGACGGCGAAAAGTTTGCCGGTTCTGTGCAGACAAGAACCTGCGAATAGACTACAAGGAGCCGAAGACGCTCAAGTATTTCATTACTGAACGGGGCAAGATAATCCCCCGGCGAATATCCGGGAACTGCGCGCGCCACCAACGCAAAGTTGCCTCCGCAATCAAGCGGGCAAGAAACATCGCCCTTCTGCCATACGTGGCACAGTCCACCTGAGGCGGTGCGCGGGGATGGCCGACCTGCAGCATCAGATCCCGCAGCGCAGCATCCGGTGGGCACACGTGGCAGTCGCCGCTCTCGTCACGTCCCTCTCCGCCATGCTGCCGTCGGGAATGCTCTGGTTGTGCCCCCTGCTCTTGATCTGCCGCTGGGGACGGAGGACACAACTGTCGGCTGCCGTGGGCCTGAGTTGCGCCATGGTCGCATTCCTGGCAGTCGCTGGCACCGCCTCGACCCCTGGCAGTTCCCTCGCATTGGAACTCACGCAGCCGGTCGTGCTGGCCATAGCCGGGTGCGTGTTCGCCCCAATGTTGCTGAGGGGGTATTCCTTGGCATCTGCCGGGTTGGCAGCGGTCGCGGTCGCCATGTTGGCCGCTGGCTTGGCTCTAGCCATGTTCGCCCAGGCGCGGGGGCCTGCGTTCGAGGATTCGCTGAGAGCTTCCGTGGCCTCCTCGCTGGACACCATGGTGGCACAAATGGAGCAGGTGAGCAGCGATGGCGACGAGGCCTTCTCCCGGACGGTCGATTTTGTGAAGGAACATGCGTTGTGGGTGGTCTACCTGGCGCCAGGTGTCCTGGGGCTCGGGCTGATGTTCAGCCTCTGGCTCAATCTGCTGGTCGTGACCAGGCTGGCTCCCGATTTCCCCGGAATTGGCGTGCTGAGTGGCTGGCGCCCACCGGATGAGTGGATTTGGGGGCTGATCGGTGGCGCCATCCTGACCCTTTCGAGGGTGACGCCTCTCACGATTATAGGTCTGAACTGTCTCATTGTTGGTGCCGGGGCCTACTGCCTTTCCGGCGTGGCTGTCGGGTCTTTCGCTGCGCGCCGATGGGGAATCCCCGGCTGGATGTTTGCGACCGTGCTGGGCTTGTTGGCCCTGACCGGTGGATTGCCATACCTGGCTTTCATCGGACTCCTCGATTTCTGGTTGGACTTCCGTAAACGATGGCAGGCGAGCGAGTGACCGCGAGCGGTCATGGCTGCTGCCAGGAAGCGCTGCCGTATCCGGCACAGGAGGTTTCTTGTGAGAGTGATCCTTCAAGAGAATGTCGAGTCGCTTGGTCTGACGGGCGACATCGTGAACGTGGCTGACGGCTATGCGCGCAACTACTTGTTGCCTCGCGGGAAAGCGATCGTGGCAAACGACCGTAACGTCAAGGTGCTCAACCATCAGAAGTTGCTTGCGGACCACAGGCGGGCCAGGACGGTCAAGGAGAGTCGTTCCCTGGCCGAGCGGATCGAAGCGTGCACCTGTACGATCGCCAAGCAGGCTGGCGAGAACGACCGTCTCTACGGATCGGTCACCACGATGGACATCGAGGAAGTACTGCGCGCCGAGGGGATCGATATCGACCGCCGGACCATCAAGCTCGACGAGCCGATAAAGAACATCGGCGTGTTCACCGTGGATGTCAAGGTGCACCCGGAGGTGGTCGCGAAGCTGAAAGTCTACGTGGTGAACAAAGACTGACCGCCTGCCGGCACCCTGGAGCATGGGACCCCACCTTGGATGAAGCAGGAACCAGATCCTACCCTCAGAACCTCGATGCCGAGCGAGCCGTGCTGGGCGGCGTCATCATCGAGAACGAGGCATTGGGGCGTGTGCTCGAGCATATCACGCCCGAGGACTTCTACCGCGAGGCTCACCGCAAGATCTTCGCTGTGATGGTCGGCCTGTATCAAGAAGGCAAGCCCATCGACCTTGTCACCCTGACGGATGGCCTCTCCGCCCAGGGGGTGCTCGAGGAGGTCGGTGGGGTGACGTTTCTCGCCTCGCTCCCGGACACGGTCCCGGTCACCACCAACCTGACCTCCTATGCGATCATTCTGAGGCAGAAGGCGGTGCTTCGACGGCTGCTCGAGGCCGCGAGTGACATCGCCGAGCGTGTGCTCTCCGGCGACGGTGAATTCCAGGACCTGCTGGACTTCGCGGAGAAGTCGATCTTCGAGATCTCGGAATTCAAGGCCTCGCAGTCGTTTACGCACATATCCAAGATCCTCGAGAGTACCTTCGAGCACATCGAGAAGCTGTACGAGCGCAAGGAAAGCATCACAGGGCTTCCCAGTGGCCTCGAGGGTATCGACCGGTTGCTTGCTGGCTTGCAGCCCTCGGATCTCATCATCGTGGCCGCGCGTCCATCCATGGGAAAGACCGCATTCGCTCTCAACATTTGCCAGCATGCCGCACTTCGGGAGAAGGTGCCTGTCGCCATCTTCTCCCTCGAGATGAGCAAAGAGCAGCTCGTTCTCCGCATGTTGACGAGCGAATCCAAGGTCGACGCCTCGCGTGTCCGAACCGGACAGTTGGGTGACGACGACTGGCAGAGGCTGATTGCGGGCTCCGAAGCCCTCTATGAGGCGCCGATCTACATCGACGACACCCCGGGAATCACCATTCACGAGCTGAGAGCCAAGGTGAGGCACCTGCGCAAGGAGCACGACATCGGGCTCGTCGTCGTGGACTATCTCCAGTTGATGAGCAGCACCAGCAAGCTCGGCTCCCGCGAACAGGAAATCGCCGAGATATCTCGAGGTCTCAAGGCGATTGCCAAGGAACTCCGCCTCCCGGTCGTGGCCTTGTCACAGCTCAATCGAGGCCTCGAGTCCCGGACCGACAAGCGTCCATTGATGTCCGATCTCCGCGAATCCGGCGCGATCGAGCAGGACGCTGATGTGATCATGTTCATATTCCGGGAAGTCGTGTACCGCCGGAAGGAGACAGAGGACGAGCTGGACGAAGAACTCAAGCGCCGGGCCGAGATCATCGTCGCAAAACAGAGAAACGGTCCAACCGGAACCGTCAGGTTGGTATTCCTGGGAGAATACAGCAGTTTCGTCAACCCTGCCGCGGACTACCGGGATCCATTCTGACCCGCGCATCGTGGCCGAATCTTCTTGACATCGCGAAGCGAGTCCAATAGAACAGCCAATATGACGCTCCGGGTTCCAGGGGCGACCACTTCAGACCGACAAGACACCACGAGGGTGACGGACCATGGCCAGAAGCGAATTGGTGGAAAAGTACCGGGAACTGGTGGAGCAGTATGACCTCCTGAGACAGAGGATCGTCAAGGCCGAGGAGAACAGGGACAAGTTCAAGAGCAGTGTCGTCGATCGAGTCATCGCGGACTACCAATCGCAGATGAGCGCACTCGAGGAGCAGTTGGCGCCGGCGGAGGAGGAGATGTTCAAGTCCGTGGATGAATTCGATGAGGAGCGCGCCAAGCTCGAGGCCGAGAATGACGAGCTGGACGACGCTCAGGACGAAGTCGCCTTGCGCCACGTGCTCGGCGAGTATTCCTACGAAGCGGCCGACGAGAAAAAAGCCGAACTCGCCGCCAAGCTCGATGCGGTCAACGGGCGACTTTCCGCCATCGACGACGAGGTCGGGACACTCCGCGAGTACCTCGAGAAGGCAGGCGCGTGGGAGCGGAGAGAGGCAGCGCAGCGTGCGGCCGAGGGAGAGCAGGAACCCGTGGCCGAGGAAGGTGGCGCACCGGAAGCCGCGCAGGAGCCGGCAGGAAAGGCTCCCGAGGAACACCCCGGAGAGAAACCAATCGGTGACGATCTTGCGCGCGAGGCTGCCCGGAGTGTACCGTCGAGTCTTCCCGAGAGCGAGGGGCTCCAAGCTGCCGCGAGCCAGGAACCCGGGGCGTTCGAAATGATACTGGACGACTTCCCGTCCAGCCCTGTCGAGTCCCAGTCCGCCGAAGCCGCCCTGGAATCCGGCGTCGACGATCTCAAGGGCCTGACCGATCTGGACGAAGGTCAGTGGCAAAAGAACCTCGAGGCAGAGTTCCCTCCGCCAGACGGGCTCCAGGACGTGTTGGGCTCCGAAGTCAAGGCCGTCGGAGAGGATTTCCCCAACCTGGGATTTGGCGACCAACTGGACGTTCTGCCCCCGCTCGCTGAGGAACCCGCTCGAGCAGCCCTGCTGATTCGCAACCTGGGACAGAATGACGAACAGCGCTACGAACTGCGGGATACGGTCACGTCTATCGGCAGGGGGCGGGACAACCAAATCCAGATCAAGGATGACACCAAGGTCTCCAGGTATCACTGCCGCGTCCTCCAGGAGCAGGGTGCCTACTTCGTGGAGGACAACAACAGCTCCAACGGCACCATGGTGAACGGCGAGTTGATCACGCGCCGGAAGCTCGAGGGGGGGGAAGACATCACGATTGGGGAAACCGTATTCCGGTTCCAGCTTTCGTAATCGTGGCGCAGCGTTTTCCTCGTCGCTTCGAAGAGTCTGCGCCGTTCCCTTTCCCGTCCATCTTGTCTGCGCGCGGCCCTGCCGGCGACCGCCGCCGGATGGACTCCTGGGCCGTGAAGTCTATGCCCCCCAGGGAAACCGGCCCCCAGCCGAACGCAGATCGAGCGCCGTGGGCCGGCACCCGCCGTGCTTCCCGGGGCCATGCCTGTCCCTGTCCCTTTCCGGCCATGCATCCAGGCCCCATCAAGCCATTGGCATGCCCCCGCATACCGCGGGCCGCTCGAAAAGGAAGAACGCATGCGGCTTCTCTTTCTCTGCACCGGAAACGTATGTCGTAGTCCCTTCGCCGAGCACCTTGTCAGGCAATGGGCTTCCGGACACCCTGGCAGCGACCTCGAGACATCGTCCGCTGGTACCAACGCCTTGCCTGGGCTGCCTTGCCCGATTGAGGCAGTCGAGACGGCGGCCACGTTCGGGGTGGACCTGGGGGAGCATCGTTCTCGAGTCCTCACCCCACAGATGGTCACTCGGGCGGATCTCTTGGTGTACATGAGCAATGAGCATCTGGACGAATTGGAAAGGCTCGATGCCAGACTTCCACCAGGAAAGGTATCGAGTCTCGCCGGGTATTCCCCCGGACCGGTCCGTCCCACCGAAATCCCGGACCCCTACGGCTGCGAGCCATGGGCGTATCTTTCCTGCTACACGTTCATGGCCGCCTGCCTGAGACGACTTTGTCGAGCCCTCGTGGCACGATCATGGGTTCCAGCGGCTCTAACGCTCGAGACCGGCGACGGACCCCGGAAGGACCCATCCGATTGATCTCGCCAACGTTGTGGTCTATAGTCAAGGTTGGGGAACGGCTGCGGAACACCTGTTTCTTGCTGCCATGCGGAGGAGATGTGCGGAGGTTGAGCATGCGTCGTGCGCAGTTTGTCCTTGTCGGTTTGTTGGGGTGCATGGCCGGTATGGGAGGCAATTGCACGAGCGAGCCCCCGACTTTTGGCTCCACGGATGACGACACCACGGAAACGGCCTCGGCTCTCGTCATCATCACGGAAGTGATGGCAAACCCTCACCGGGTGGCGGACCAGGATGGCGAGTGGTTCGAGATCTACAATCCCGGCACTGACGACGTGGATCTTGTCGGGTGGACGATTTCGGACGGAGGAGGCGCCGAATTCACGATTGAAGACGACGAACTCATCATCCCCGGCGGATCCTATGCCGTGCTGGGTGTGAACGACAAGACCGAAGACAACGGAGGTGTTACACTGGACTTCGTCTACCCGGACGACTTCACCCTGGGCAACAGCGGAGACAGCATCATCATCGAGGACGCGGGTGGAACCCTCGTGGACGCCGTTTCCTATGGAAACGCTCCGGATGGCGCTTCGCTTTCACTGGATCCGAGCAAGTACGATCCTGTAGCCAACGACGACGAGGCCAGTTTCTGTGCCACCAGGTTCACCCGCATGCCCGGCGGCGACCTGGGCACCCCGGGCGCGCTCAACGACGCATGTATCCTGGAAGCCAGCCCGGGCGACCTGGTCATCACGGAGATCATGTCGTACCCCCTGGCCGAAATCGGCGAATGGGGCAAGTTCGTCGAGATCTTCAACACGACATCAGAGGCGATTCGGCTCGATGGTTGGATCATGGCCGACGGCGCGGGGGACCAGTTGACATTCTCCTCCGACGGTGCACTCGTTGTCCCCTCCGGTGGCTACGTGGTGATTGGCGCGCACTTCGAGACAACCGAGAACGGCGGGGTCGACATCGACTACTCGTGGGGCAACACCCTGGTTCTGAACGAAACCACGGACACCCTGACCCTCTCCGCGGATGGTACGGTTGTCGATACCGTGACATACGGCGCCGGTGGTTTTCCCGCCATGACGGAGGGGGTGAGCCTCCAGTTGGATCCCGGTGCCATCGACGCGAGCGCGAACGACGAAGGGGCCAACTGGTGCCTTTCCGTCACCGAGATGTCCAGCGGCGAAAAGGGTACGCCGGGTGCTGAGAATTCGAGCTGCACGTGACTCGGCGCGTGGCGCAGACTCACGTGGCGCGAACTATCGAGCCGGACCGGGTTCGTAGGTCGCCCCGTCTTCCGCCTTGACCACCATTCCATGGAACACTTTTTGCACGGCCGACACGATATCCTCGTCGTCGGACGGCGGATAGAAGTGGCTGAGGACAAGACAGCGTGCCCCCGCCGCTTGACAGGCATGCCCGAGGAGCGTTGGGGAAAGATGGCCGGGCAGCTTCAGGCTGTCCGGTGTGGAGCACTCCGCAATAACCAGGTCGGCATCCCGGACCAGTTCCTCGAGCGCGGGGCAGGCGTCGGTGTCCCCGGTGAAAGCAACCGTGCGACCCTCGTCGTCGGCGAACCGAAACCCCACGCACACTGTCGCGTGTTGTAGCGGGATTGCGGTCGCAGCGAGCCCGTGTCCCAGCGGAACGGCGCCGGTCTCCGGGCACATTTCCCGGACGCGAACTTCGAAGTGTTTTCCGTCCACGCAGTCAGGAAACACCTGGGCGAGCCGGGCGAAAAAGGTCTGGAACCCGGGAGGACCGTGGATGACGAGTGCCCTGTGTCGCCGGTGCTCTCCGTAGGCGTTTCGCAGCGAGAACAGCAGCGGGAAGAGGTCCCCGACATGGTCGAGGTGTGTGTGTGTGTAGAACAGCGCTTCCAGATCGACCGGGCGGAGACCGGCGCGGACCAGCCGTTGGATCGTACCGGAGCCGCTGTCGACGAGATAGCTTCGATGCCCGTGGCGCACGACGTAGCCGGGGGCTCCGCGCCGCGTGGAAGGGGTGCAGGTGCCGGATCCCAGTACGGTGACCGCGAAGTGGACGCTCGTATGCATGGCAGGTTCCTCCTCGAGGCAGACATCGGCCCGCGCGTCGCGTCGAGACACCTCACCGCGGAATCTTGGGGCAAACGGCGGGCAGCGTCAACAGCCGATCTCATTCCGCCGTTCCAGAGAATAGCCGACAATGGCCGCGAGTGGGCAGAACAGCGAGCGAATACCCTGCTGGCCTCACTGGGTAGCGCGTCCGGGAGGCGGTCAGCGACCTTTTCGGAGCCACGAGAAATTGCTTGACACGCCTGGGGACCACGGGTAAGTATAGGGCGGTTTTTCGGACCTGTCTCCGCGATGGGGAAGTGAAGGCACGTAGCTCAGTGGGAGAGCACTACCTTGACACGGTAGGGGTCGGCGGTTCAAACCCGCCCGTGCCTATCAGGTCCGAGCGGCGGAACTCCGCCAGTTGGGGTTCCGCCTGTTTTTTGGCTCGTTGGAGGATTGGCCTATACAGCTTTCGAGAAGGGAAGTCAGGGTAAACGCCAGGATTCGCGCTCCAAGGGTCCGGGTCATCGGGCCAGGGGGAGCCCAACTGGGGATCGTTGGTGTCAAGGAAGCGCTGGCGATGGCCGCGGAGCACGGAATGGACTTGGTCGAAGTTGCACCGCAGGCGACACCACCCGTGTGCAAGATCATCGACTACGGCAAGTTCAAGTACGAGCAGAAGAAAAAGGCCCAGCTAGCAAGACGGAAACAGTCTGTCGTCTCGGTCAAGGAAGTCAAGCTCCGGCCCAAGACGGACAGGCATGACTTTGAGGTCAAGGTCAACAACGCGCGGCGCTTCCTCGAGGGCGGCCACAAGGTCAAGGCGACGGTGATGTTCCGCGGCCGGGAAATGGCCCACCGCCACATCGGCCATGAGCGGCTGAACGCCTTCGCGAAGGCTCTCCAGGGGGTTGCAACGATGGAGCAGGCACCGAAAATGGAAGGCAGGACCATGACCATGCTCCTGGCGCCTGCCACCTGACGACATGCATCTGTTTCAGGAACCTCCACAGGCGCCGTGCCGCCCAAGGTTGGAACCATCTCGAGAGCGGGGAGCGCACGGAAGGAGTTTGCGCCCGGATGAGCACCTGGCGCCCGCTTCCAGACGGACCTGTCCGGACCACGAAAGGAAAGTGGAAATGCCCAAGATCAAGACCAAGCGTGCCGCCGCGAAACGGTTCCGGATCTCTGCGTCAGGACGCATCAAGCGGAGCCAGAGCAACAAGCGACACATCCTGACCAAGAAGAGCCCGAAGAGAATCCGCAACCTTCGCGGGATGGTCGCGGTGAGCAAGGTGGATGAGCGCGTTGTTCGGCGCCTGCTTCCCAACGGTTGAACGTGCGAGCAAGGGACCAGGCGCCTGTCTACCCACGCACGAGAACCCGCTCGACCGGTCTCGCAGCCAGAGGTGATCGAACATGAGAGTCAAGCGAGCACTCATCAGAAGAACGCGCAAACGCAAGGTATTCAAGTTGGCCAAGGGCTTTTCGGGTCGCAAGAAGAACACTTGGCGTACTGCAGTCGAATCCGTCCACCATGCGCTGGCCTATGCCTATCGGCACCGCCGCACCCGCAAGCGGGATTTCCGCCGCCTGTGGATCGTTCGCCTCAACGCCGCAGTGCGCCAGCATGGGCTGTCTTATTCCCGCTTCATGCACGGCATGAAAAAGGCCAATGTGCAGTTGGACAGGAAGATCCTGTCCCATCTGGCGGTGGCGGACCCCGGGGCCTTCGCGCAGTTGGTTCAGCTCGTCAAGGCCGAGCTGGCTTGAGCCCTGTCCAAGGGCATGACGATCGAACTGTCGGCCGTGTCTTGCCTGGATCATGCGGACAGACGCGCCCGGTCGCGAGTACGACGTGAACAGACCCGACAAGCGCAGCGGTGCAAGCCGGTTTCACACGCGCGGGGCTCGAGTTCCGCGGCATGGCGTCTCATGGCTGGCGATCGGCCTTGTGGCTCTGGCGGCGTGTGCGGACGACGAGCCAGTCGATGTCTCGCCGCTGGTGGACGACGCGGGCGCCGCCATTGCCGTCTACGTCGTTCAGGTCTTGGATCCCGACACGACCCTCGGGGAAGGCGGTCCAGTGGATATCCACAACCAGACCGGTGAACGGGTCGTTGCGATCGCGGACGCCGCGCCGAGAGTCGTTCCTGTCGCCTACGGGGAACCCACAGCGGACCCGAACTCCGACTTCATGCAGGTCGTGGTTCAGGTCGAACCGGAGTTCATTGACGACATCTCGCAGGTCGAGCTGAGCATCGACCTCGGGGCCGACGGAGAAGACGACTGGTGCCGGCCAATGGAACCTGACCCTGTCGTGCCAGGCAGCTATTATCTCAAGCTCCAGCCTGCATGCACCGAGGCCGATCGTGACCCCCTGACCGGGACCTGCGTCGTCATGAGCGTTTGCGAAGCGTATCCATACGGGTGCAGGCAAGACCTGTTGACATTTACCTTGTGGAATGATATTTCTTCACTCTGCCATGGGGAAACCAGCACCTGACGGGCGGAGTCTTTCGGAAGAATGGAGATACCGGACAAGATCTTTTTCAAAATCGGCGAGGTTGGCAAACTCCTCGAGGTTGAGCCCTATGTGCTCAGGTACTGGGAGCGGGAGTTTCTCCTCAACCCGAAAAGGTCGCGCTCCGGGCAGAGGTTGTACCGCCATGGTGATGTCGAACGATTGCTCCGGATCAAGCGGCTGCTCCACACGGAAGGCTATACGATCGCTGGAGCCAAGAAGGTGATCGCACGCACGGCGGCCGGGCAGGTGGGAGTGGAACGTACTTCGGAACGCGCCGGTGCGCCGGGTTCCGATCTTGTCGTCGCAAGGGATGGGAGCGAAACCGCGAGCCATCAGCGCAGTCGAGATGGGGCGTCGCTCGAATCGATCCGAACGGAGGTCGAGCAGCTCCGGCGTTTGATTCGGGAAGCGCGGGGTCTCGAGGCGTGGGGGCTGGCCGGAGGATCTGACGGGGCGTAGCGCAGGCTGGTAGCGCACCTGAATGGGGTTCAGGTGGTCGGAGGTTCAAATCCTCTCGCCCCGATCCACGTTGGCCCGCCTCATTACATGGGGCGGGCTTTTTTTGGTCTCGCAACACCTCGTCCGGGCGACCGGGACGGAGCGCCGGCACCCCCTTGAGGTCAGAATGGACCGCCCTCGAGTTCTGGTTAGCAATGATGACGGGATTCACGCCGAGGGACTGCTTCGTCTGGTCGATCGGCTCGAGCGGGAGTTCGAGGTGTGGGTGTGTGCTCCAGACCGGGAGCAGAGCGCCCGAAGCCACGCCCTGACGTTGGCCAGGCCGCTGCGGCTCCACAACCCGGCACCACGGTGGTTCAGCGTCGACGGCACGCCCGCTGACGCCGTTTATGTCGCCGTAAACAGGTTGATGGAACGCCGCGTGGACCTTGCCTTTTCCGGTATCAACCACGGGGCCAACCTGGGTGCCGATGTGACCTATTCCGGCACGGTCGCCGCCGCGCTCGAGGCCGCACTCATGGGTATCCCCGCAGTGGCGATGTCCGTTTGCGACAGCGCTCCGTTCCGTTTCGATTTCGCCGCCGACTTCGCAGTGCGTTTCGCTCATCGTATCCTGGAGCACCCCGATCCAGCGGCACGCTTTTTCAACGTGAACATTCCCAACCGCGACCGTTCCCGGATCCGGGGTGTCCGCCATACGTGTTTGGGCATCCGAACATACGGCTATGGTGTCGAGCAACGGAAGGACCCGCGGGGGAACGCCTACTTCTGGCTCGGAGGCGGAGGGCTGGGCTGTGGGGACCTCGAGGGCTCCGACTGCAACGCGATCCGGGATGGCTTCGTCTCCGTGACGCCGCTCAAGACCGACTGGACCGACCATGCTGCGCTGAAACGGTTGGCCTGGGTGTCGGGTCTGGCCGCGACGTGAGGTCCGCAATGGCGAACTATGATTCGGCAAGAGCCCGTGAACGTATGGTGCAGCAACAGTTGCGCGCCAGGGGTATCTTGGACAGGCGCGTGCTCGAGGTTATGGCGGCGATTCCGCGTGAGCTGTTCGTCAGTGAAGCCATGGCGGCCCAGGCCTACCAGGACTCCCCCCTGCCCATCGGCGAAGGGCAAACGATATCTCAGCCCTACATCGTGGCGCTCATGACCGAGGCCCTGCACCTGGACGGGGACGAAACCGTCCTCGAGATCGGGACCGGATCGGGCTACCAGGCCGCCGTACTGTCCAGGTTGGCAGCAAGGGTCTACACGGTCGAGCGCCTGCCGACCCTCACACGGAGGGCCAGGGACATCCTGGAACGGCTGGGCTGCCACAACGTGATCGTCAGACAGGGCGACGGCACGCTCGGGTGGCGGGAGTTCGCCCCTTATGATGGCATCCTCGTCACCGCCTTCGGTCCGGACGTGCCCCCCGTACTCGTCGACCAGCTTGCCATCGGGGGAAGGTTGGTCATGCCCGTCGGGTCGCAGGGGATCCAGGAACTCGTGGTCCTGGAAAAAACGAAAGACGCCGTGGAGCGGAGCACCCTCGGCGGTGTGCGTTTCGTTCCCCTCGTCGGGCGTTTCGGGTGGGAGCGACCTCGAAACAACCGGAACTAGCGTGTTCGCAGGAGGCAGACGTGGACATCTTGACATCACTCATCCGGGATATCCCCGACTTTCCCAAGAAGGGGATCATTTTCAAGGATATCACACCCGTGCTGAAGTCTCCGGAGGCGTTCACCGCCACGGTGGATGGGTTGGCCGACCTCGTGGCCGACATGGACTTCGACCTGATTTGCGGGATCGAATCTCGTGGGTTCCTCTTAGGGACAGCCATGTCGTACACGTTGAATCGCGGGTTCATCCCCGTTCGAAAGCCCGGCAAACTCCCCTACAGGACCATCCAGGAGTCTTATTCGCTGGAGTATGGCACGAATACAGTGGAAATGCACGAGGACGCGGTTGAGCCCGGCCAACGCATCCTCATCGTGGATGACCTGCTGGCAACCGGTGGGACCGCCCACGCCGCCGGGGCGCTCATTCGACGACTCGGCGGTGTCGTCGCCGGATACGTCTTCGTCGTCGAACTCGCCTTCCTGGATGGCCGCGACCGCATCCCCGACGCGCCGGTCCGGTCTCTCGTACAGTATTGAAGACACGCATCGGCTCGGTCACAACCAAGGCAGGGGCCGGCCGGGCCATGATCAGCCGCCGCAGATCGCCCGCGCGCGCCAGATCGACAAGATCTCGCGGACTTGCGCCCGTGTCTGTTCCATCGTGCCGCTGTTGTCGATGACCCTGTCCGCCAAGGTCGCCTTCTGCGACAGGGGAAGCTGTGCCGTGATCCGCCGCTCCGCCTCGACGCGGTCCAACCCGTCACGTGCCATGAGACGCTCCAGTTGCGTCTGTTCATCCACGTAGACGACGATGACCTCGTCATAGGCCGAAGGATCTCCAGTTTCGTAGAGAAGCGGAACGTCCACGACCGCCAAGGTGGTCCCCTGGCGACTCAGGTTTCTCAACCTGACGGCAATCTCTGCCCGGATGTGGGGATGGGTGATCGCGTTCAACTTCGCGCGGGCCGACGCATCCGCGAAAACGGCCCGACCAAGCTTCGGACGATCGATAGAACCGTCGTCCCGCAGAATCTCCGTGCCAAAGGCCTGGACAACCGCCGCATGGGCCGGACGACCGGGCGCCACCACCTCTCGAGCCACCTTGTCCGCGTCCACCACCGGAATCCCTGCCCCGTCGAACAGCGCGGCGACGGTGCTCTTGCCACTGGCAATGCCTCCTGTCAGACCGATCACCCGCATGGGGGACGCAACGGCGCGCGCCTCCCCCTCAGACATTGATCTTCTCCAGGTAGCGGAAGACCGTGCGCGGATCCACCCCGAGATCTCTCGCTGTCTTGGTCTTGTTCCAGTTGTTGATCTCCAACACTTCTCTTATGTAGTTCAGCGTGAATTCCGCCTGCGCATCGGCGAGCGGGCGAATGCGGCGCTCCGCCGTATCCAGCCGAATCTCGAGATCCTCCGCCGTCAACAAGGGGCGCTCCGCCATAATTACCGCCCGCTTGATTTTGTTCTCCATCTCCCTGACGTTGCCCGGCCACGAGTAGCGCAGCATGGCGGTCAGTGCGCCCTTCGAGAACCCCTTGACCTTGACCTTTGTCCGACGATATTGCTCCACGTACTTATCCAGCAAGTACTTGGCCAACAGCACCACGTCGTTTCCGCGATCACGCAGCGGGGGGATGTGGATCCGGATGCCATCCAGCCGGTAGTATAGATCCTCGCGGAAAACGCGATCTCGCACCGCCTGTTCCAAATCGATGTTGGTCGCGGAGATCACGCGAAAATCGATCGGAATCGGGTGGCTGTCTCCCACCTTCTCAATACAACGTTCTTGCAACACGCGGAGGAGCTTGACCTGCAGAGCCATGGGCATCTCCCCGATTTCGTCCAGGAATATCGTGCCCCCGTCCGCCGCCTCGAACTTGCCCACACGGTGGGCGATCGCCCCGGTGAACGCACCACGAACGTGTCCGAACAACTCGCTCTCAAGGAGGTTCTCGGGGATGGCTCCGCAGTTGATGGAGACGAATGGCTTGTCCCGCCGCTGGCTGCGCGCGTGGATCTCACGAGCGATCAACTCCTTGCCGGTGCCGGTTTCGCCCTGGACCAGGATCGATATGTCCGTGTCCGCGATCTTCCCGATCTTCCTGGCAATCGCGCGAATCTGGTCCGAACTGCCAATGATCCGGCCAAACGAGGCGCTCCGCAGCGCATCTCTCAATGCACGGTTGTCAACAATCAACTCGTTGAGAAGTTGAGCGCTGTGAAGCAAGAGGGCCGCCTGGCCCGCATAGATCGTCAGCGTCTCCAGGTCTTCCTGGCGAAACAGGTTCGCCACCTGGTCGTTCCCCAGGTACAGGACACCAAGCAGTTCGTCGCGGAAACTGAGCGGCACGCACATCACCGAGCTGAGCCTCAGATCCACAACGCTTTGGGCGTTACGGAATCGCTTGTCGTTCGAGGCGTCAGAGACTATCAGGGGCTTCCCGGTCTCGATCACCCGTTTGATGATCGAATCACTGACCTGCTCCAGGGAGAGTGCCACATCCTTTCGGTCGATGTTGCGCGCAGCAGCCACATCGAGCCCGCCGTCGGCGCAACGCAGCAGGAATCCCTTGTCGGAGCCGGTGATGGCTATCAGGTGATCCAGGACGATTCGGAACAGCTCCTGGGACGAGATGTTCGTCATGATAGCCGAGCTGAACTCCAGGAGTCGCTCGAACAGCGCCGTGGGTGGGGGGTGAACGGGCCGGGGCGGAGGTGCATCATCCATCCGGAAGGTCAGGACGACCGGTCCCAGGACGACCTGGTCATCCGGTCTCAGATGGGCGGTGTGCCTGGCCTTGCCGTTGATGATCAGCGGCATGCGCGTCTCCATGGCCGCGATCGTGTAGCCATTCGCGTCGCACAGGAGGTGCGCATGGCAAGGTGCGACGCCTTCCTCGTCGACCACGAAGTCGTTCTCGGAAGACCGGCCGATTGTCACGATCTTCTTGTGTCTGAGCGCATAGGTTCGGGTGTTGCCCTTGCGGTCCGTGTAGACGAGATGAGGCATGACGATGCTCTGTATCCTACGGGGAATCTTGCGGGGGTCCACTTTCCCCTACCTTATACTCGAGCTTGGCGAGCAGAGCAAGTCCGGCATCGGTGACGGGTTCGTGCCGGCCGCCTGGCTCCCGCAGGCGAATATCGGAAGGTCAGAATCGCCGTTGAAGTATCAACACGAGCCGAGGGTAGTCGCCTCCCTCGACGTCCAGCCGGAGTGTGACAGCCGGGGATTCGGGCTGGTAGCGGTACAAGGCGTCACCCATACCGTAGATGACGGAGATGGCGAGCAGAGACAGGGTCGTGATGTTCGTCGCCTTTGCCACGAGGAGATAGGGGTAGCGTTCGGCAGGTACGCCGCCGGGATCATTGTAGACCTTGAGGTAGGCATACGAGCCCACGTTGAGAGCCAGCAGGGAAACCTCCCCGGCGAGTAGTGCCAGGCCCTTGCCCATGTCTCCATGTCCGAACTGGGGAATCCCGAACGGCAGCATGTTGCGGGCCTGGAAACGGAAAGGCGCGCCTCCCGGAGCATCCAGTGTTTCTCCCAGGCCGAGGACGTCGGTGCGCCTGGGAGGAAGGGGCGGCGGAGGGCGAAAGCGTTCGATGAACGCGATGACTTCAGGAGGAACGAACAGCGGGTCCGGGCGATAATTCGGATCGAGCTTGAAGACACCACGGAATTCTTGCTCCGCCTCTTCCTTCTTGTCCAGGATGTAGTAGCACAGCCCCAGGTAGACCTTGGCCCGCACGATGTCTTCGTGGGAGGATAGCTTGAGCGGATACAGCAGCTTGTTGAGTTGGGCGGCCGCTTCCAGGTACCCGCCATGTTCGTACGTGTCGATCGCGGTCTCCAGTTGCGCCCTCGGCGGTACGGGGCGGCTGAGAACCGGAAACGCACACCACAAAAACAGCGCCATGGCGATGAGGTGGGACAGCTCGAGCCACGACTTACGGGAACCAATGAAGGGAAGCTGTGGTAGGCGTGGCATTGCTCAGCGCTTGTCGGATCCTGACTGATCCGGTGCGACCAACGTGGCGACCAGGTAGTTGTGTCCAACAGATAGCATGCACCCCACCGTGCTGTCAACCATGCTGTGGCTCTGAGCCAGGCCAGGGTCAAGGAGGTGGGAGGATCAGGCGTGCTTGCCCATTCTCATCCGATATCGCTGTCGCCAGGAGGGAAACGGGAGAATCCGTGTAGGTGCCGTCGTCGAGCGCCTCCCAGGCCTGCAGGACGAGGCCGCTGACACGATCGCGTCCCGAGAGGAAAGTCAGCGTCGACGAGAACCCCTCTTCCAGCCGGATGTCTTCAAGTGCCGTCATCTCCGGGCTGACCGTGACCGGCGAGACCTTCCTCGCCAGGCCGGTATCCTCCGGCGGGTCCACCGCGACGTAGTAGCTGCCGATACCCAACGTCAGGGCGCACAGGCCGTCCTCGTCCGTGAACGTCGAAGTCCCGGGGTTGGCACGATCGTTGGGATCCGATTGCACCGTGACTGCTGCACCGGCCACGGGCGAACCCTCCGGACCCCGGACCGAGAGTTCCAGGTCCACGCGCTCCGCAAGCGTGACGGAGCCAAGCCAATGTTCCGACGCCTCGTTCACGTACAGCCCGCTCACTCGAGCACCGGACAGGTCGGTGCTCGCAGAAGGGCGGAAAACGAGTTCGTAGGTCCCCTCTGGAAGATCCAACATGAACTCGCCATCGGTTCCGGTCTGCGTCTGGGCCTGGTACGAGCCGTCCTGTCCCTTGGCCTGTCGCGTCGCGAACACGATGACATCCGCCACAGCCTGACCCACGCTGTTCACGGTCTTGCCCGAAACACCGTAACTCCACGATGGGTACGTGAACGATACCGGTGGCAAGGCGGAAACCGAGTCGTCGACCGTCAGTTCCCCGATCTGCAGGTGGTACAAGGGCACGACGCCCGAACTCGAGGGCCCGACCCAGAGCGTTTGCTCGCCCCTGGCCACCTGGATCCAGTAGGCAGCCTCGTCGTTCTCGGCACCCGGAATCGCCACGCTCGTCACGTAGCCGTTCTCCGGATCCAGGGTGTAGACATTTGCCCCGACGAGGGGCGTCTCGTCCGGCCAGGACACGATCACTTCAACCGAAACGCCCTCGTCCAGCGCGGGAAGCGTCAGAATGCCGTTGTTTCTCGCGGATATGGAGACATCCTGGAAGTAGTGGGGAGGGACCGGGCGGGCGTCGTCGCCAGGAACGACCGAGATGTCATACCTGCCTTGAGGCACGGTCAGCTCGAACGTGGCGTCGTCCGTGTTTACCTGAGCCTCGAAAGAAAGGTTGGTCCCCGCCACGGTCGCTGTAACCTGTCCGGAAACCGGTTCCGTTCGGCTCGTTCCGCCGTCATCGAACGCCACCATGAGCTGCCCGGACACCGTGACGCCAGGGTCCAGGTTGATGATACCATCGGTGTCGGATTCGATGTTGGCGAGTGGGACCACTTGGGGTGGGATCCCCGTCGATGCCGGCGGGTAGAGATAGAGCGCCACCTGGCGATCCTGACCGCTCTCCGTCTGGGTGACATAGCCGCCATCCGGCGCGGCGCAGCCCGCGAACGGACACGCGGCGAAGCCCAGGACGGACAACATGAGCATAGGCATGACAGTCTGTAGCCGGTTCATCTGGGGGTGTAATCTAGTCACCATTGGGCACCTGGGGTTGGACCTCGAGCTTCCACAAGAGAGAATCCTGTGCCTCCTGGGGGTCGGCAACGTGGGCCACAAGGACCGCGGTCCCCTCGGTCCCCAGGTCTTCCATCCAGATCTTGATCTGGTTTCCGTTTCCTTGCTCTCTTCCGTCGAGATACCACTGCATCTCCAGCCGCTCGATGTCGTCTTCATCCGGATCCGTGTAGTACGCATAGAACGTTTCTCCGGATGGTCCGATCTCCACTGTCGTGGCCGCAGGAATCCAGTTGTAGAAGTAGGGGGGGCTGTTCTCTTCGATCGGTTGACCGATGTCATCCAGGTACAAGCACCCGTGAGCCAGGGCGCCCCCCAACAGTATCACGATCCAGTCAATACGTCTCATGGATGACACTGCAATCCTCATGCCACGATTGTCCAAGAGCCCCAACACACTGCAATGTATAATGAATGAGGTCAACACGCAAGTCGCGACCACACGTTCCACGACATTTGCATCCGGGCCCGCTCGAGCCGGCGTTCATGGGGCTCCTTCGCCCGATGCGCCCGCATCGACGACGTGGGCGCCGTTGTAGGTCAACTTCGGGATCCGCCAGGACCGTTCTTCGCCGTCCGGAAACCTCGCGCTCAACGTATGTTCTCGCCGCGGCTGACGAATCAGGAGCGGCTGTTTCAGGGTGCCGAAAGTACCCTGAAGTTCTCCATCCAGGTACACCGTCGCATTCGCGGGGAGGTTGCGGATCGTAAGCCGTGCTGGCAGGGGGGTCAGCCGATAGTGTTTGTCGAAGATCTGCCCCTCCTTCAGCACGATTTCCGTTTCAAAGGCTTCGCAGTATGGGTTCACCAGCCGGAGCCGGTAGGTCCCTGGCGGCAGCGTGATCGAGCCCTTTCGCAGCATCGAGTTGCCGTAGGACTTGCCGTTGATGTATACCTCCGCGTAGGGCAAAGAACTGATGTTCACCACTGCGGGACGGACGGGCAACGAAGTACCTCGCCGGGTTTCCGCCCGCGGTTTCTGGCCGGTCGCCGCGGGCCTGTCGCGATGCAGTCGGGTGACATTCTGCGGCGTCCTCGAGCGGTCCTCCGGCCACGGCGTTGCCCGAACGACATTTTCGCGCTCTTCACGCGGCTCGAGTCTCGGCCCGCTCACAGCCGGCGTATCGGCAAGACTCGCCTTCACGCCCGCCGGGGCCATCGTTGGTTGGACCAGGACATCGCGCGCGTCGGGGGCCAGCTTGCCCGGACCCGTCCCACCACTCGGGGGCGGTGCCGGGAGCATGTCCGCCTGGCTCGATTCGGACCCATGAGTCCTGCCCAGCAAAGAGAGCATCTGCGACCGCCCGGGGCCGATCACGAACAGGGCTCCCAGGGGTACCAGGAGCACGAACAGCGTCGCAACAAGGTGCCTTGTGCGAGGTTTGCCGGATTTGTGAAGATCCTGAAGCAGATCGAGCACGACCTGGTTGGTGTCGTCCAGGTACAATGCCCGGTTGAATAGCTTCAGTGCCGCGACGCGGTTGCCTTCGTCGAGCAGTTGCTTCCCTCGGTTTGCCAGGACCCGGCCCAGGTGCGCCTCGAGCCATGTCCGGTACTCCGGCGGAGACACCATGTAGCGATGGATCTCCCGGGGTGAATGGTCGACCTCGGACATCTCGAGCAGGCGGAGCAGGTCGCCCTGCATGTCGTCGGCGTGCTGGTATCGATCGGCGACATCCACCGACAGCGCTTTCCGGATGACATCAGCCAGTTCCGGGGCGATGCCGGGTTCCGGGTCTTCGGGGTCCAGGTACTGGCCCTCTAATATGTTTCTCAGTATCACCGGTGGGCTGTTTCCGGTAAAAGGAAGCCGCCCGGTGACACACCGGTACAGGAGTGTGCCCAGCGAAAACAGGTCGCTCCTCGCATCCACCTGACCATCACTCGCCTGTTCCGGAGACATGTAGGCGGGAGAACCCACCAGGCCCCCGGTGATCGTCACCGAACTCTCGTCCAGCATCCGGGCGATACCGAAGTCCATGAGTTTGACGACCCCATCCTCGCGAATCATCACGTTTTCCGGCTTGATGTCCCTGTGGATGAATCCTCGAGCGTGGGCATAGGCCAGTGCTTCGCAGAGATGCACACCGATCATCGCCGCCACTTCCGACGGAAGCTTGCCGTCATCCTCCAGACTGCCTTTGAGGGTCGCCCCCCGGATGAACTCCATGACGATGTAGCACTCCGGCGACTCCTTGCCTGAGTAGTCGAAGATCCGGACGATATGTTCATGGTCCAGGGATTCGATCGCCATGGCTTCGCGCTCGAACCGAATCCTGTTCCGTTCCTTCCTGGACAGGTGCGGGTGCAGGAGCTTCAGCGCCACCTCCCTGCCGAGGGTCCTATGGCGGGCGCGATACACCACTGCCATGCCCCCTTCGCCGACCCGCTCGAGCAGCTCGTACTTGTCCATGTTTGGTGGAACTTCCTGTGCGGGGATCGGTGGTGCCATCGCCTACTGTTCTTGCTGAAAATGTGCTAGAATGTTTCACTCTACAATTACCGAGTCAGGGAGCTATGGCAATGGCAAAATTGCGCTGTGCGAACACGCCGGAGCGTGTGAGTTCCATTGGCTCCCGGGTCCGGGTCGTCGGGGCACTCATCGCATCTCGAGGCAAGGTGTTGTTGAGCAAGCGGCGCAGGGAGCAGGAGCATGGGGGCCTCTGGGAGTTCCCTGGCGGAAAGGTGGAGGCGGGAGAATCGGACCAGGAGGCCCTCGCACGCGAACTGGCCGAGGAACTGGGCATCGAGGCCACGGTCGGCCCGCGTTGCTGCACTGTTCGGCACGCCTACCCGGACTACGCGGTGGACCTGGTGATCTATCGTTGCACCATGGGAGACCAGCAACCCACGTGCCGTGACGTGGAAGAGGTAGCGTGGTTCACGTATCGACAACTGTGCGACATCGAGCTGACACCGCCCGACCTCGTCGTCGCCCGGCGTATCATGGGAGAGCGACGCGCATGACATCGAGACCTCTCGAGCCTCTCGATGGCGTCAAGGTGTTGGACCTGTCCCGTCTGCTGCCCGGTCCGTTCTGCTCACTTCTCCTGAGCGACATGGGTGCCGAAGTGGTCAAGATCGAGCCGCCGGGGAAGGGAGACTACACGCGGTGGCTCCCCCCGATCGTGGATGGCATGGGGGCCGCCTTCATCGCTCTCAACCGGGGCAAGAAGAGTGTGACGCTGGACCTTTCGGCGAAGGCGGGCCGGGATGCGTTGCGTCGCCTGGCGCGGGGGTTCGACGTGCTCCTCGAGGGCTTCCGCCCCGGCGTGATGGCCGAGTTGGGCCTGGACTACGACACTTTGTCTCGAGACCATCCGGGACTCGTGTACTGTTCGATCACCGGGTATGGCCAATTCGGACCCTGCCGGACGCGAGCCGGACACGACCTGAACTACCAGGCGCTGACCGGGATGCTGGATGCCACTCGAGCCTCGGACGGCTCCCCGGCCTTGCCCGGCGCACAGACCGCCGACCTCGCAGGTGGGGCACTCTGTGGGGCACTGGCCATCGTGGCCGCCTTGCTGAACCGCCACAAGACCGGCAAGGGGCAGTACCTGGACATCTCCATGACCGACGGAGCGCTTTCCCTGATGGTGATGCCCCTCGCCGTGCAACTCGCGGCCGGTTCCGGCTGCGGTCCTGGAGAGTGGATGCTGTGCGGCGGGTTGCCCAACTACGGCGTGTACCGGACGAAGGACGGACGCGCACTCGCGCTCGGTGCGATAGAGCCCAAGTTCTGGACCCGGTTCCTGGAGCGCGTCGGCAGCCCGGAACTGGCCGACATGGCTTTGTCGGATGGTATCGACCCGGGCACCGTGCGCGAGTCGCTGGCAGGTATCATCGCCGGTCGAGCCCGGGACGAGTGGATGGCCTTGCTGGCCGAGGAGGACGTGTGCTGCGACCCTGTGTTGGATTGCGACGAGGTCGTACATCATCCCCAACACCTGGCACGAGGGATGATCCAGGAAGTGGAGGCCGGGAACGAGACCTTGAGGACCGTGGTGACGCCGTTGCCATTCGGGCCTGGCAGGAGAAAGGGGCCTCCTGTCGACTCGGCACCACCCCTCGCCCCGGCCCCTTCCCTGGGCGCACACGGCGAGGAGGTCCTCTCCGCACACGGATTCATGGCCAGCGAGATCGGCCGTCTTCGGTTGGAGGCAGGGTTGTGAGTGCTGTGTTCATTCCGATGGCCCTGGGCGACAGCGTGTCGGCGCGGACCGCGCCGCTCGACCTCGGTTTCCCGGAGTGGCTGACATTCATCCTCACGGTCGTGATCATCGTGCTCGCCTACGGTATACGCATGGCACGCGCCAGGAAGGGGGAAGGACAGAAGTTCATGCACCGTACCCGGGATGAACCGCTCTCATCCGCCCCCCCATCGCAGGACGACGACACCGGTTTCGACCGCGACAAGGAGTAGAAACAGGGCGAACTGCGTCCCGTGCGCCGTGCGCACACGGGCTCGAGTTCGCCGGTAGGACTCGGTCAAGGGCTCCCCCCGGCGGGGCATTTCGGCGCGAAAACGCTGCATGATGACGATTTCGACGTAGCCCCAGTGGAGCCACAGCGGGAGGAACAGCCCGTACTGGATCGCAGTGAGAACCTGGGCCGGAGTCTCCAGGGGGAGCGTGAAACGGCCGTTGACCAGGTAGTGGCTGGCGATGGTGGCGAAAACGAGCACGGTCAGCCCCACGCTCATCGCCACGCTCACATCCAGGTAGGCCTCGTCCACGGCGGCGGCGCCGGCATCGTCTTCGCAGCGATTCGACCACGCCAGCAGCAGGGTGCTCCACAGGAGTCCACCGCCGAAAGCGAGCTGACCAAGACGAACGCCGATTGTGGCTGACAGCAAACCGATATCCATACGTTTCCGCCGTGCGCGCTCGAACCCATCATGGCGGGAGACGTGGGGTCTGTCAAGCGTTGTTCGGCTCCCCCCGTCCTGGAGCCGGGAGGAGGCGGCCCGCACAACACCCTTGCAGAAAGGTATTCCATGAAACCGCTGGACCATCTGACCGTTCTCGATCTCTCTCGAGTCCTCTCGGGACCCTTTTGCACGATGAACCTCGCCGACATGGGCGCTCGAGTCATCAAGGTGGAGCGGCCGGGCAAGGGCGACGACACCCGGTCGTTCGGCCCGCCCTTCATCGAGGGAGAGAGTGCGTATTTCTTGAGCATAAACCGCAACAAACAAAGCGTGACATTGAACCTGAAACATCCTCGAGGCGCCCAACTGCTCTGGCGCCTGATCGAAAAGGCCGATGTGCTCGTGGAAAACTTCCGCCCCGGAGTGCTCGACAGGCTCGGGTTCTCCTTCGAGGAGTGCGCCAAGCGGAACCCGGCGCTCATCTACTGCTCCATCTCGGGGTTCGGCCATTTCGGGCTCCTCGAGTACTCGAGGAAGCCTGGTTATGACGTGGTGATTCAGGGCCTTGGTGGGTTGCAGTCCCTCACCGGTCCGGAGGATGGGCCGCCCTACAAGGTGGGGACATCGATCGCCGACCTGATCGCCGGGCTGTATGCCGTACAGGGCATTCTCCTGGCCCTGATCGCCCGCTCGAGGACTGGACGAGGGCAGAAAGTGGATGTCTCGATGCTCGACGGGCAGGTATCGCTGTTGACCTACCAGGCAGGGATCTACTTCGCCACGGGAGTTGTGCCGAGCCGCATGGGGAACAGGCACCCGACAATCGCGCCCTACGAAACCTGCATGGTCAGGGATGGCTACATGAACCTCGCCGTGGGCAACGACGCCTTGTGGGCCGCCTTCTGCCAGGCCGCTGGGCTGCCCCACCTGCGAGAGGATCCGCGCTTCGAGACCAATGGCCAGAGGGTAGTCCACCGGGACGTCCTCTTCGACGAACTGGGGCCGATATTGAAACAGCACACGCTCGCCGAGTGGATCGAACGCCTGGATGCTGCCGGTGTCCCTTGCGGCCCGGTCCTCACGCTCGACAAGGTGCTGGCTCATCCGCAGGTAGTGGCGCGAGACATGGTCGTCACGCAGCAGCACCCGGTGGCGGGCGAGATCAAGACCACCGGCATCCCGGTTCGGCTGTCCGACACCCCGGGCGAAGTGGCGGACGCTCCGCCCCTCCTGGGTCAGCACACGCGCTCCGTGCTGGAGGACCTGCTGGGACTGTCCCCCGGAGAACTCGAGAAACTGGAGCAGGACCGCATCGTCTGATACGTGGCAACCGCCTCGAGCAGGCGTTGTGTCGAGGAACGTCCACGGGGGTGGGAGCCGCACACCTGTTCGGCTTGATTCGTGAACGGTGTTGCTTATACTGTGAATGACTGGATCGTGTCGGTACTTCGCCCACCGGTGCGCCGTGCGGATATCAGTTCAACGCTGTCGAAGAGGTTCCTTCCTTTTCCTGTGTGAGACGAGACCCAAATGCCAGAGGACGACAAAACGCCGGGTAGCCTTGGCGGTGCCAAGATCATCGAACTGCCGTTGCTGGCCATTCGTGCCACCATCGTCTTTCCCGTGCTGGCGTTCCCCATCAACGTCGGCCGTCCCAAGTCCTTGCGCGCCATCGACGAAGTGATGGATGGGGACAGGCTGCTTGGCATCGTGGCTCAGAAGGACGCGAACGTGGAGGATCCGTCTCCCGGCGATCTGTTCCGTTTCGGAACCGCGGTAAAGATCGTCAAGACGGTGAAACTCCAGGGCAACAAGCTCAACGTGATCATCCAGGGCGTCAGCCGAATCCAGATTCTGGACTTCACGTGCACCAGGCCTTATCTCGCTGCTCGAGTCCGTGTGGTCGAGGATGTGCTCGAGCCCTCGGTCGAACTCGATGCGCTTACGCACAACTTGCGGGACCTCGCCCAGAAGGTCATCGAGTTGTCGCCACAAACGCCGTCCGAAGCCGGGTTCCTGATACGATCGATCGACAACCCGAGCATCTTGTGCGACGTGATGGCCTTCAACCTGGGCATCGGCTTTCGTGAAAAGCAGGAGTTGCTCGAGACCGTGGATGTCCGCCAGCGGCTCGAGCTGGTCATTTCCCTTCTCACGAAAGAACTGCAGGTGCTCGAGCTGTCGAACAAGATCCAGACCGAAGTCAAAGGGGAGATGGAGAAGGCCCAGCGCGAGTACTTCCTGCGCGAGCAGTTGAAAGCCGTGCAGAAGGAACTGGGGGAGGGTGACGACAGGAACGAGGAGGTCGAAGAACTTCAACTGGCCATCAAGAAGGCACGAATGCCGGCCGAGGTGGAGAAGGTCGCCCTGAAGGAACTCAAGCGGATGAGCAAGATGAGTCCGGGCGCCGCCGAATACACGGTAAGCAGGACCTATATCGACTGGCTGATCGAAATGCCCTGGTCCGTGTCCACGGACGACAATATCGATCTCGACGTGGCCGAGCGTATCCTCGACGAGGACCACTATGATCTCAAGAAGGTCAAGAAACGTATCGTGGAGTACCTGGCGGTCCACAAGCTGAAGCGGGACCTGAAGGGGCCGATCATCTGTCTCGTGGGTCCTCCCGGCGTCGGCAAGACCTCCCTGGGCAAGTCCGTCGCCCGGACCCTGGGCCGCAAGTTCGTCCGCGTCTCCCTGGGAGGCGTCCGAGACGAAGCCGAAATCAGGGGACACCGGAGAACCTATATCGGCAGCCTCCCCGGCAAGATCATCAAGGGTATCAAGAAGGCGGGCACCAACAATCCGGTCTTCATTCTCGATGAGATCGACAAGCTGGGCATGGATTACCGGGGTGACCCATCCTCCGCGCTGCTCGAGGTCCTCGACCCGGAACAGAATGACACCTTCGTCGACCACTACCTCGATGTCCCCTTCGACCTGTCTCGAGTCCTCTTCATCGCTACCGCCAACGTGCTGGACACGATCCCTCCTGCACTACAGGACAGGATGGAAGTGCTCGACATTCCCGGATACACCGAGGACGAAAAGACCAAGATCGCCCAGAAGTTCCTCATTCCGGAACAGCTCGAGGCCCACGGACTCGGCGACACCCATTGCTCGATCGGGACGGACGCCATCCAGAAGATCATCGGCTCGTATACTCGAGAAGCCGGCGTCAGAAACCTCAAACGAGAGATCGCCGCACTCTGTCGATACGTGGCCCAGGAGGTGGCTCGGGGGCGAACCGGGAAGGTACACATCGATGCCGAGATGGTGTCCGAGATCCTGGGCCCCATCAAGCACTACCAGGAGACGGCGGAGCGCACGTCCGTCCCCGGCGTGGCCACCGGACTCGCGTGGACCCCCAGCGGGGGAGACATCCTCTTCATCGAGGCGACACGCATGAAGGGCAAGGGTCGCCTCATCCTGACCGGTCAGTTGGGCGACGTCATGAAAGAGTCCGCCCAGGCCGCCCTGTCCTATATCCAATCCCGCGCCCCAGAACTCGAGATCGACGAAAACGTGTTCGAAGAAAGCAACATTCACATCCACGTCCCCTCGGGCTCCATTCCAAAGGACGGACCCTCGGCCGGCGTCACCATCATGGTGGCTCTGGCCAGCCTGTTCACGGGACGACTCGTCAGGTCCAATGTCGCCATGACCGGCGAGATCACCTTGAGAGGCAATGTCCTGGCCGTGGGCGGGATCAAGGAAAAGGTGCTCGCCGCGGTGAGGGCCGGGACGACAGAGGTCATCCTGCCCGACAAGAACAAGAAAGACCTCGTGGAGGTGCCCAAGGAGATCATGGGTGGCCTGAAGTGCCACTTCGTCTCGAGAATGGAAAAGGTACTGGAACTCGCGCTCGTGCCACCGAACCCGTGAGCCCCGGCTGGGTTCGACCCGCGCTGTTCCCCATCGCCACCGGCACCACGGTGCCCGTCCCGTGTGCCTCGAGCGTCTTGCCGCCGCCTCACGCGCCTGCACAAACAGGCATTCTCGGACAATCCCCTTGACAATCTCGTTTTCCGTGCGATACTGGTATGATAGAGAATTTGCAGATATTCTGGCAGGTTAGCGGTGAAGAACAGGGGCGCGCGCTGAATGAGGAAGCGATGAAGTGCACTATCTGGCGACTTCGTTACGGTTGGGTCGTGCTCGCAGCTTGTGGGATGACCTTGGGCGCATGCAACTTGTGGCAGCCCTTGAACAACGACCAGGGACAGCAGGAAGAAACCAACTCGAGACCCACCGTCGTGCTCAACGTGGGGGCCGAACGGGAACAAGACATCTCCATCGACTTCGTGCCCAACGACGCTGACGGTGATGTCATGTCGGTTGCGTTGCTCTACAGCACCGACGATGGCAACTCGTTCAGTCCCTGCACTCCAGCCTCGAGCAGCACCAACCCGGTTGAAGGGCTTCGCAACAGCGAGTACACGAGTTTCGTCTGGAGTTCGGTAGCCGATGTCGCGGCGGCAACAGTCATCATCAGGGCTGTCGCCAACGACGGAACCCAGGACGGCCCCCCAACAGACAGTGATCCAATCGATGTCGACAACCAGGCGTGGGTCACTTCGAGCCCGGTCGAGTCGGGCAACAACCTCAACGAGGTGGGTGGCGTCGAAGATATCGTGTTCGACGACGATGGATCCGCGGAGGTCGAACTCAACGACCAGACCGACCCGAATCGCGAGAACCCTGACGAGGAATTCCTCATCATCATCACCAATACGGGTGACTCCTCCACGGGCTACCAGATCGAGGAGATGCAAGACAGCGAGGCGCGGTTACGCCCGGCAGCTTCGCCGGCGGTTCGGCTCGAAACCCCATCGAAGTCGCCTACCCCCTACCGGAAGCGCGTTCGTGCCTGGGCGGACCAGGTGAGGAATAATCCAGAATCGTCTACCGGGGTCGCCAAGGCCTCCCCAGGCGCCTCGGACGAGGTCGGGACGAGCCGCAAGTCGTTCAATGTGAAGAGCGACCTCGGCGATTCGGGCAACTACGTGACAAGAACCGGCATCCTGGCGGCCGAAGGCGACAATGTCCTGTTCTATGTCGATGAAGATGTCCCGATCGACTGGGACTATGACTGCGACGGCGTGATCGATGAGTTGGACAAGCAGGGCCGGAAAACTTACGGCTTCGACTCGTGCGACCTGTCCACTGTGGCCGCCGTTTTCGACCAGAACATCATCAACAACCTTCGCGAGTACTTCGGCCAGGAGAGCGATGTCGATGGCAATGGCCACATCACCGTGTTCATTACGCCAATCCTGAACCTGATGACCCTCGAGACAGAGGATTCCGGCGGAGACACGGGCGGAGACACGGGCGGAGACACGGGCGGAGACACGGGCGGAGACACGGGCGGAGACACCGGGACGGAGGAAGATACCGGGCCGGGTGGCCAGGTAAAACTCTACGTCGACCCCGAAGTGGACCTGACAGCGCCTTCGGCCGACAACCCGAACAGCAACTACCAGGAGATACTGTTCCTCTACGCACCGGACCCCGGCGGTATCTTCAATCCCGAGACTGGCGGGGGCGGACAGGAGGCGATCGACGAATACGTGACCGTGGACATGGCGGCGAACATCGCCATCGCCACCGAGAGTCTGATCAGCTACAACCTCCACTACATCGTCAACGGTGGCGACCCGGAGGAGGACTGGCTCAACGACGGGCTGGGTATCCTCGCCGCGGATCTCACCGGCTTCGGCTCGATCGTCTACGATGACATCGTCTACTTCCTCGATGCGCCCAACATCTGGTCGTTGACCGAGGAGAACTCGATCAATTCCACCAACGACCGGGGGCTCCAGTACCTGCTGTGCCGATACCTCGTCGATACGAGGGGAACCGACATCCTCGCGAGATTGCTCAGCAACTCCTACACGGGAACCGACAACATCGAGACAGTCCTCCAGGAAGACGATCCGGAGACCACCTTCGAAGACTTCTACCTCGAGTTCATGATGGCGTTGGTCGCAGGCGACATGCTCAACGAGGATACGGGCGCACCGCTCATCGGCGACATCGGGGCGTTCGCCCCGGCACAGACGATACCCCTGACATCCACGGAATTCGAAGGTGCGCAAGGATACCAGCAGGGTATCAACATCTACGGCATGAACTACGCAAGAACGCGAACGGGAGAGGGCACCTTCACCACCAAGGAGTATCGGTTCACTCGAGTCGACTGGAGCTACTTCGCGCCGGGCATCGACTACACAGGATACGTCGTCGGCGGCTATGGGACCCAGTTCACTCGAGTCGGCGGGCTCATCGAGGACGCCACCACCTTGTCGATCAACGGAGGAAGCTCGGACCTCAAGGGAGTCGTGATTCGCCTCAACAACATCGATCGCACCAAGCCCCGGGTCGTCGTCGAGAAGGTATGGGGCACCCTCGCCGACGACATGATTGCCATGGAGACGTTCGCCGACGGAACAGAGTCGGTCGCGCTCGGCGTCGTGGACGACCCGCAGAATCTCCAACTAGTCGATGGCTCGACCATCGAAGTCGCGGATACGGACCTGTACAAGATTGACCTCAGCGACCCTGTCGAGTGGCCGAGGTCCAAGGCCAAGTTCCTTGTGAACCTTAACCGCTCCATCACCTCCTCCGACGGCTCCTCGTCTCTGACCGATGTGCTGTTGGCCGTGGCTCCTTTGGGCGATGTGCCCGTGCCGTCCGACCAGAAGGGGAACTACGAGTGCAACGAACGGGTGATCTCCGTGAGCTATCCCGACGCTTACCTCGAGTATCTCTACTACCAGTTCGTCCTTCAGCCCAATATCGAAAGCACCGTGGACTTCGACCCCTTGGGCGGGGCCAGCGAAAACCCCGACCTCTGCAATTTCGACAAGCTGTTCGAGGAGGAACACGGATACCTGGCACAGAACGATGAAGACGAGCCAGCGCCGGAGACGCTCGTCGACCAGATACTGACCTACCAGGTGCAACGGCTCGGCGGCACATCCACCGTGTCGAGTTTCTACCCCTACACCACGGACTTTCTGGACATGGAATCAACCGACGAAGACGACGAACCGATGTACGACTTCGCGACCGGTGTTGGGGGGTTCGCCGTCGAGGGTGGAGAGGAAGGCATCATGCTCATCGAGTTGCCGACCGGGCAGCCGGACGACAAGTACGTGTTCATCGTGGGCGCCGTCGATGGGCTGGGCCCATACGAGTTGGTCCTGTCGGTATTCGAAGACAGCTAGTTGTCCCGCGTGTGCCGGCGGGAGGACGCGCGCTCCAGCCCGTGCGCCGCACGGGATATCGCACCAGCACGGTGCACAGGCGCCTGCCGTCGACGGCCAATCACGAAGGCCGGCACTCGATCTCCTGCTCGTCGAACCGGGTCAAGCGCGCCAGGCGAGCCGCGTCCACGGTCACCATGAGGCTCTTTTCTTGGCTGAACGTCACCTGCCCTGGTGCTCCCCCCGGTATTTTCCGGACGTGCTTGACACGTGTGTAGCACACTTCCGCCTTTTCTCCGGCCCCCCTCCCACTGTGCCTCAAGGCCAGCATGCCCGCGTCCAGCAAGGTCTCCAGGTCGGGCAACGCTGGTCGGCACGGAATGACCACGTGAGCCCCCGGGCGACCGAGAACGTGGACCCAGAAATCATTTCCCCGCGCCACCTGGAACGTGAGGCGTTCGTTGTCGCGACCGCTCTTACCAACCCAGATCTCCCGGCCGGCAGGCGTCACGTACCGGTGGTGCGGCAGACGCCGGGGAGGCCTGGACGACTTCGCTCCTCGACCCCGCCCCTCGACATGGGTTCGCACAACACGGTGTCGCGTCACAAGCTGTTGAAGCTCGTGTTCGTCTCGTGCCGCCTCGAGCCGTGGCATGAGCGAGATCAGCTCACGAGACCTCGCCTCCACCTCCTCGAGACGTTGGAGCACGAACGGGATACTGGCATTGTACTTCTTGTAGCGGCGGTAGTGCCTCCGCATGTTGGCCAGCGGGTCCAACTCGGGATCCAGGGGCACCTCCAGGGGCTGGTTTTCCTCGAACGGATCCGGAAGCACAACGAAGGAGCGGCCGCGAGGTATCCTGGGCAGGTGGATTTGGAGCACGTCGCCATAGCGACGGTATTGCTCCGCCTGCTCCGCCTTGGCCAGGTCCGATTCGAGATCGGACGCACGCCGGGTCAGCCGCTTCAATTCCTTTCGGACGGCGGCCTGGATGCGGGTTCGAAGAGCCTCGAGTGCCTGTTGTGCGATCGCGGTTTCATAGTGACCGGCAACGGCTTCCTGGTATGATAGGGTTTCGGAGCGAGTGCTGAACCGTTCGGTGACGTTCACGGGTGCTCGAGGTGTTGGCAGCGGCACGTAGGGCGAACCGGCGGCCAGGTTGCGCCTGTCGGCCCGGAGGGGACGCAGCGTGCCCAGGATCCGGTCGTTCGCATCCAGAAGGAAGATGTTGCCATGTCGGCCGGTGAGTTCAGCCACCACGGTATGGGTCGCCTCGCCATGGAACGTGCAGCGCACGACGCGGTCCCGGTTGACCTGTTCCAGGCTGTCCATCCGGCCGCGGAGGGCCTTGCGACAGAGCATCTGGAAGGGGTGGGGCTTGGCCGGGTTGGAGGGGCGCCGGTCCAGAAGGTGCAGGCGCGAAAACGTGGGATGCACGGACAGCAGCAGCAGCCTGTTCCCGGAGTGGGTGCGCAGGGACAGGATCAGTTCCGTCCGCGTCGGTTGATAGACATCTCGAAGCAGGCTCCCTTGCAATGGAGCAAGGTCCTGCAGTACATGCTGGATTTCCAGGTAGGACAGGCTCAAACCCGTTGCCTCCGTGACAGCGATGTCGTTCTCCGACCGTCCAGGGGAAAGTTGCCTGGAGGGCCATGCTCGTTCGACACCTTGGGCTGTCGCGAGACGGGATGCAAGGCGTTTCGCGTTGCCGCCGCCGTTTGATGAAGACCTGTCCGCCCCGCAGAACGGGGCTTGTAGCGCGTTGACCATTATGGGAGGAACCATGCGCAGGAGTTGCCTGTGGATCGCACCGCTCGCCGGTGTGCTTTGTTTCGTAGCCTTGGAGAGCCGGGCACGTGCCGAAGTGTTCAATACCGCCCGCACACTGAAACCGGGCGCGCTGAGTGTGGCCATCGCCCCGCAGGTCTTCCTCGAGGACCCTCTGGTTTCGGAACTCCAGTTGTTCTTCGGCGTCGGACTCATTCGCGGTTTAGACCTGCAACTCCGTTATGACACGCCGCTGGGAGGATCGGGGTTGCCCCCGTACCTCGGCGTCGATGCCGAAGTCGGGATACTGCGAGACCGGGGGGCCAGGCCAGCGGTGTCTTGGACCATGGGGACCCATGTCGAGGACTGGTCTCAGGGCGGCCTGGACGGGACGGTGATGGTGAGCAAGGTGTTCGGGCACCTGGAGCCCTTCGCCGCCCTGGACGGCAACCTGGAGTGGACCGGCGGCGGAGCGGTGTCCTCCTTGTGGTTGGCTGGCGGGCTCGATGTGCATCTCGGCCGCCTGGTCGAGTTCATCGTAGAGGGCGGCACCCGTCTCAAACAGACAGGTGGCTACATCAGTCTTGGTTTCAATCTCTACCTGGCACCCGCGCGCAGGTGAAGGACGGAGGCTGGCCATGCGGTTGTCTTCTGTTGTCATCGGTGCTGTGGCCTTGCTGGGGTTGCTGTTGGTCGTGGGGGCGCTGTCGGGCGTTGTGCCATCGAAGGTGGCCGATGTCGTGGCGACACGTGACCTGGAGGACGACCTGGCACGTGTCGGAGTGGCGGACGCGCGGCTGAAGCAGGCGATCCGCGGGCGTCTCGAGGGGGACCGGGAACCGGAGCGGGAGATCGATCTGGACAATCCGACGGAAGAGGATTTCCAGTTCCTGAGGGAAGTCTTCTCGCGAGGCGAACGAGCGGCAAGGGTATCCGCAGCCAAGGTCCTGGTGGAAATCCAGGAACCTCGAGCCGTGGGCATGCTTGCGCGCGCCGGTGACGAACCTGGCGAGCAGGCGTTCTTCTGTGCTGCAGCGCTTGATATACTCCGGGTGCAGACTCGAGTCGGGGCAGCGGAATTGATGCTGGAGGTGCTTGAGGACGCCGGGGATCCGCCTAGCACCGTCTGCCGGCCCCTTCTGGAGGAGAAGCTCGAATTCATCTCCGGCCGTTCGTATGATCTCTTGCCCGATCTGCTCGGCAGTGACAGTGCTCGAGTTCGGCGATATGCGTTGGAGCACCTGGATGCACCTCCCTCCCCGGAGCTGGTGTCGGCCGTGGAAAATCTGGCACAACACGGCACGCGGCAGGAGGCCGAGTTGGCGCAGGCGTGGCTATCGAACCAGCGGAGCAGGACGCCCCCAGTGCGCGGTATTCAATGACATCGTCTGTCAACGGGAGTCGT
The DNA here is from genome assembly GCA_024278455.1 of Myxococcota bacterium. Lineage (GTDB taxonomy): Bacteria > Myxococcota_A > UBA796 > JAJRTE01 > JAJRTE01 > JAJRTE01. Next base: position 53,327 of record JAJRTE010000147.1, on the reverse strand, counting down.
GTGTCGAGATTCCTGCACCCGGTTGGCAATGCCTTCCATTCGAGCACGAGTTGCTGGCGACCGTCTGGCGTGCGGGGTCCGCCGCCATCTGTTGGCGCATGGATCTGCGCGCAAAACGAGTGGCAGGGAGTGAAACCTTGCAGCAGCAAAACAGCGCCATGTCGAGAATTGTTGTTGACGAACCGGCAAATCCGACTATACTGCATGCGCTCCAAAGGTAGTGGCGTGCGGGCCATGGTCGAAGAAACCGCTTGACTGGAAAAAAAGATCTGGTATTTTTACCAGGTTTTTGCGCTGGCGTAGCTCAATCGGCAGAGCGGCTGATTTGTAATCAGCAGGTTGCGGGTTCGAGTCCCATCGCCAGCTCCATTTTGCGTGGACGGAAGGAGCATCCGACAGGTGAGAGCGATGGAGAGGTTCCCGAGTGGCCAAAGGGAGCAGACTGTAAATCTGCCGGCGGACGCCTACGGAGGTTCGAATCCTCCCCTCTCCACCATTTGGCACACGGAAGCGCTGAGCGATTCGAATGCGGAGGCGACGAGGAGGCCCTTGGGGTAAGCGAAGGGAATCCGTGGTGGGGGCGGCGATGTGTTCGGTTTCCGTAGCGGATTCGGCCGGTTGCTACTCAGGAGATAGGCGGGAATAGCTCAGGTGGTAGAGCATCAGCCTTCCAAGCTGAGGGTCGCGGGTTCGAATCCCGTTTCCCGCTCCACATATCCGTGACATGGGAGGGCTCTGCCCGCTGTTCGACTCGGTCTGCCAACGAGGAGCGCCCACGTAGCTCAGGAGGTAGAGCACTTCCTTGGTAAGGAAGAGGTCACCGGTTCGAGTCCGGTCGTGGGCTCCATCCCCTCGAGAAAGGCCAGGCGGCCTGACGTTTCTGAGATACACCCACTGGGCCCAGGTAGGACACGCCGTCGAAACCAGGGCAAGCAGCTTGAGGCGGTAGAAGGACCACGGTGGCCTTGGTGCCAACATTGACCTTTGTCACTATTCAGTTGTGAATTGACCGGAGGATCTCTCATGGCGAAAGAAAAATTCAGCAGAACCAAACCGCATCTCAACATCGGAACCATCGGCCATGTCGACCACGGCAAGACCACCCTGACTGCCGCGATCACGAAGGTCCTCGCGAACCGCGGGTTGGCGGACTATACGACGTTCGACCAGATTGACAAGGCACCGGAAGAGCGCGCGAGAGGGATCACCATCGCCACCGCGCATGTCGAATACCAGACCGATACGCGCCACTACGCCCACGTGGACTGCCCGGGACACGCCGACTACATCAAGAACATGATCACCGGTGCAGCCCAGATGGACGGGGCGATTCTCGTCGTCAGCGCCCCCGACGGCCCGATGCCCCAGACTCGCGAGCACATCCTGCTGGCGCGCCAGGTCGGCGTTCCCTACATCGTCGTCGCCCTCAACAAGGTCGACATGATGGAAGACGAAGAACTCCTCGAACTCGTGGAACTCGAGCTGCGTGAGCTTCTCGACTCCTACGAGTTTCCGGGCGACGAGATCCCCATCATCCGCATGAGTGCGCTGAAGGCGCTCCAGGGTGACCCGGAGGCCGAGAAGGACATCCTCAAGCTCATGGATGCGGTTGACGCCTCCATCCCGCTGCCCCAGAGACCCATTGACAAGCCCTTCATGATGGCGGTCGAGGATGTATTCACGATTTCCGGTCGTGGTACCGTGGCCACCGGGCGGGTCGAGCGCGGCGTGGTCAAGATGGGAGACGAGGTCGAGATCGTCGGCATCCGCGAAACCCGGAAGACGGTCGTGACCGGCGTCGAGATGTTCCGCAAAATCCTGGACCGTGGAGAGGCCGGAGACAACATCGGCGTTCTCCTTCGCGGGATCAAGCGGAAGGAAGTGGAGCGCGGACAGGTGCTGGCCAAGCCAGGGTCCATCACCCCCCACACCAAGTTCAGGGGCTCCGTCTATGTGCTCAGCAAAGAGGAAGGTGGGCGACACACACCGTTCTTCAGCGGCTATCGGCCTCAGTTCTACTTCCGCACCACGGACGTGACCGGCATCGTGACATTGCCCGAGGGCACGGAAATGGTGATGCCCGGCGACCGGGTCACGATCGAGGTCCACCTCATCACCCCGATCGCGATGGAGAAAGAGCTTCGGTTCGCCATCCGTGAAGGTGGCCGGACCGTTGGTGCCGGCGTTGTGGGTGAGATCATCGAATGAACTTCGGCTTTTCGCTGCCCACTATTTGTCGCACCTCGTGACAGGGAGATGTGCAGGCGGCTGGGCACATCGTGCGCAACGCAGCCTCCCGGTGCGGACCTCTGCACCTTCGCTGCTCAGGCAAGAAGATGTCGAACCAGAGAATCGTGAACTTTTCCTACTTCGTCGGCACGCTGACTTTGTTCTTCGTGCTGGGGAAGCTGTTCTACCAGTTCTGGGGCTACGCCGGCTTCCAGGATAGGTTCATCGTCGGCCAGATGGGTTACCCCTGGCTGATCGCGTTCGTGCTTACGGCGGTGATCCTTTTTGTCGTCCTGCGTAGCGACAAGGTGACCCCATTCCTGCTCGAAGTGGTCGCCGAACTCAGGGAAGTGACTTGGCCGACAAGGCAAGAGGTCGTGTCACATACGCGCGTCGTCATTCTCACGGTAATCGTCCTCGCCTTGGTTCTTGGGGCCTTCGATGTCCTGTGGGCGAAAATGTCGAAGTTCCTTTTGAACCCAACCCTCTGAACACGGGGAGTATGCGCCAAATGGCGATGGAATGGTATGTCGTTCACACCTATTCCGGCTACGAGCACAAGGCGAAGGCGGCGCTCGAGGAGCGGATACGATCGCTCGGAATGGAAGAGTCCTTTGGCGAGATCCTGGTACCGACCGAGAGTGTCGTGGAGATGGTGAGGGGCGTCAAGCGAACGACTACTCGGAAGTTCTTTCCCGGCTACGTGCTCATCCAGATGGAACTGAACAACAAGACGTGGCACGTGGTCAAGAACACACCGAAGGTCACGGGGTTCGTTGGTCATTCCAAGAACCCCACCCCAATCCCAGAACATGAAGTAGCACGCATCACCAATCAGATAAGCGAAGGCGCCGTCAAGCCCAAGCCGAAAATCGACTTCGAGAAGGGTGAGAGTGTCCGTGTGATAGATGGTCCGTTTTCCAACTTCAATGGCATTGTGGAAGACGTCAGGCCGGAGAAAGGCAAGATCCGCGTTCTGGTAAGTATCTTTGGCCGCTCCACCCCAGTGGAACTGGACTACGGACAGGTCGAGAAGAATTGAGGCATTGATTTCCCTCGTTGAGGAAATCGTGGGAGCAGATCATGGGAAAAAAAGTCGTTGCTCAGGTCAAGCTGCAGTGCGTGGCTGGTAAGGCAACACCGTCGCCGCCGGTCGGTCCGGCGTTGGGTCAACATGGCGTGAACATCATGCAGTTTTGCAAAGCGTTCAACGCCAAGACGCAGTCCATCGGCGATGACATGATCATTCCAGTTGTCATTACCGTCTACGCCGACCGATCGTTCACGTTTGTCACCAAGACGCCCCCTGCGTCGATACTCCTCAAGCGGGCTGCGGGTATCGAGAAGGGATCGAGCACTCCGAACAAGGACAAGGTCGGCACGATTACTGAGTCACAACTGCGCGAGATCGCAACGAAGAAAATGCCTGACCTCAACTGCCCCAGCGTCGAGGCCGCGATGAAGGTCGTCGCCGGAACCGCCCGCAGCATGGGGATTGAGATCGAAGCAGGTTGACGTGTGGTCCCGAAGGGGCCGGGAGACGACAATGCCAAAGCGCTCAAAGAAGTATCAGGAGGCGGCCAAGAAAATCGACGTGACCAGGTACTATCCGGTCGAGGACGCCATCGCCGCAGTCAAGGAGGCATCGTACGCGAAGATCGACGAGACCGTCGAGATCGCCGTGAGGCTGGGAGTCAATCCCAAGTATCCCGACCAGATGGTACGAGGAGCGGTCGCACTGCCGCACGGTACCGGCAAGGCCGTCCGGGTCCTCGTGTTCGCGCGCGGTGAAAAACTGCAGGAAGCTCGCGACGCAGGTGCTGATTTCGTCGGCGCAGAGGACGTGATCGACAAGATCAAGGGAGGCTGGCTCGGGTTCGACAAGACGGTCGCCACCCCGGACGTGATGGGCCTTGTCGGGCGCATCGGCAAGATCCTTGGCCCCAGGGGGCTCATGCCAAACCCCAAGGTCGGCACGGTTACGTTCGATGTCGCCAACGCCGTTCGGGAGATGAAGGCCGGCAGGATCGAGTTCCGGGTCGACAGGGCCGGGATCGTTCATGCCCCGCTGGGCAAGGTCTCGTTCCCCCCGGACAACATCAAGGACAACATGTTGGCCTTGATCGACACCATCATTCGTCTCAAGCCTGCCAGCGCCAAGGGTACCTATCTCCGTGGGGTGAGCCTGGCTCCGACCTTCGGTCCCGGGGTGAAGGTGGATACCAACGACCTCATGCGGGCTGTCCGCTAGGTGAGCTTTCGACACGCTGGAGGTGGGTTGTGAATCGAACCGAGAAACAGTCTTTTGTTGATGAAATGGCAGGGAAGTTCAGGGATAGCGAACTGCTCATCCTTGCCGACTACACCGGCATGAGCGTCGGGATGATGAATTCGCTCCGAAGGAAGTTGGACGCGGACGATTCAATCGAGTTCCGGGTGGTCAAGAATACCCTGTGCAGCCTGGCTGTCGATGGGACGGAGATGGAGCCATTGGGCCAGCATTTCGTGGGGCCTACCGCCGTGTTGTTGACCCGAGGCGACCCTGTAACAGCGGCCAAGCTGCTTCAGGAGTTCCTCAAGAGCAACGCAAAGGCGCTCAGAATAAAGGCCGGGTTCTATGGCGGAAGGCCCCTTTCTGCCGAGGACATCGTGGCGCTCTCCAAGTTGCCCTCCCGGGAAGAACTGCTCGGACAACTCCTCGGCACGCTACAGGCACCGATGCGTCAGTTTGTGAGTGTACTCGCCGGGCTTCCCCAAAAGTTGCTCGGTACCCTGGCCGCCTACAGGGAGGAACTCGAGGGCAAGAGTTCTTGAGGGCTTGGTCGAAAACCAACTCTGCCAGGTTTGGGCAAGTTTGCTACCGTTTCCAAGGAGGACATAGTGATGGCAATCAGCAATGCAGAAATCGTCGAACACATAAAGAACATGACGGTCATCGAACTCAGCGACCTCATCAAGGCGCTCGAGGACGAACTGGGGGTCAAGGCCGCTGTCGGTGGCATGATGGCCATGCCGATGGCTGCCGCAGCGCCGGCAGAGGGAGCCGCCGCGGAGGAAGAACAGACCGAGTTCGACGTCATTCTGAAGGAAATCGGCCCCAAGAAGATCAACGTCATCAAGGTCGTGCGTGAACTGACCGGCCTCGGGTTGCGTGAGGCGAAGGAACTCGTCGAGAGCGCACCGAAACCTGTCAAGGAAGGCGTCTCCAAGGAGGACGCAGAGAAAGCCAAGGCCAAGTTCACTGATGTGGGAGCTACCGCAGAGATCAAGTGATCCCTCTTGGTGTGTGCCGTTGCAGCCCGGAGCCGCAGCATCCGACGCGAACTCGACCGGCCGCAACGTCCAGGATTCTCCAGGTCAAGGCGAAGGGTCGTTCCTGGCCGGAATGACACTTCGCCTTGATGTGTTTCAACCTGTGCGCCCTTTTTCCGGTCGACTGGCAACCATCCAGGGACATCTTCGGGCATGTCTTCGGCCCGGATCGGGCGGCAGTCCCACTTGCAGGGAGAAGCTATGTCGTCGCTACTGGCGAACAACTACCGGACAAGAAGAAACTTCGGCAAGGTACCAACGATCATCCGGATAGAGAATCTGATACAGATTCAGCAACAATCTTACCGTGACTTTCTTCAGGCGGACGTCAATCCGGTCGAGAGGCGCGACATCGGCTTGCAGGCGGTCTTCAAGAGCGTCTTCCCGATAAAGGACTTCAACGAAACCGCATCGTTGGAATTCGTCAGCTACTCGTTGGAGCCACCAAAGTATGACGTGGAAGAGTGCCATCAGCGTGACATGACGTTCGCCGCCCCCCTCAAGGTGACGGTCAGGCTCGTCGTCTGGGATGTGGAAGCCGAGACGGAAAGCCAGACCATTCGGGACGTCAAGGAGCAGGAGGTCTATTTCGGAGAAATCCCCTTGATGACTGAGCATGGGACGTTCATCATCAATGGAACCGAACGCGTCGTGGTCAGCCAGTTGCACAGATCCCCGGGTATCTTCTTCGACCAGACAAAGGCAAAGACCCAGTATGCCGGAAAAGTCACCTACTCGGCCAGGATCATTCCCAACCGCGGATCGTGGATCGACTTCGAGTTCGACTCCAAGGACATACTCTATGTCCGCATCGACCGCAGAAGGAAGCTGCCCGCCACGGTCCTCTTGCGCGCTCTCGGCTACAGCACCGAGGAAATGCTCAACTACTTCTACAAGGTCGAGCGGATAGCCATCGGTGACCAGCTCCGGAAAGTGTTCGACCCCGAACTGCTGACCGGGCAATGGGTCACCCAGGATGTTCTGCATCCCGAAACCGGGGACGTGCTCGCCAAAAAGGGGAAGAAGTTCTCCCGCATCACCGTCCGAAAGCTCTCCCAGGCGGGGGTTACACACGTCCCGATTGCCGATTCGGACCTGATCGGCAAGGTCGTCGCACACGATGTCGTGGACCTCGAGACGGGAGAAATCATCCTCGAGTGCAACGAGGAGATTGTTGAGGAGAAGCTCGAGGAACTCCGCGAACGAAATGCGTCGGAAATCGAGATCCTGTTCATCGACAATGTCCAGTATGGATCCTTTCTGCGCGATACCATCCTCGTGGACAAGGTGGAGACCAAGGACGAAGCCGTGATCGAGATCTACAGGCGGCTGAGGCCAGGCGAACCACCCACTCAAGAGACAGCCAATACCTTCTTCAACAACCTGTTCTTCAATCGCGATAGGTATGACCTGTCCAAGGTCGGGCGGCTCAAGCTCAACCACAAGCTGGGGCTCGACGTCACACTCGAACAGACCACCTTGACGCGCGAAGACATCTTACGGGTTGTCAAGTATCTCATCGAGTTGAAGAACGGGCGGGGCAATATCGACGACATCGACCACCTCGGAAACCGCCGCGTCAGGGCTGTAGGCGAACTCCTCGAGAACCAGTACCGGATAGGTCTCGTGCGAATGGAGAGGGCCATCAAGGAGAAGATGAGCCTCTCGGAAGTCGAGACCATGATGCCCCATGACCTGATCAACGCGAAGCCGGTGTCGGCCGTCGTCAAGGAGTTCTTCGGGTCGAGCCAGCTTTCCCAGTTCATGGACCAGACCAACCCGCTCTCCGAGGTCACACACAAGCGTCGTCTGTCCGCGCTTGGGCCGGGCGGCCTGACCAGGGAACGTGCGGGATTCGACGTCAGAGATGTGCACGCCACCCACTACGGCAGGATCTGTCCGATCGAAACACCTGAGGGACCCAATATCGGCCTCATCGCATCGTTGAGCACCTACGCACGAGTCAATGAATACGGCTTCATCGAAACCCCGTACCGCACCGTCAAAGACGGCGTCGTCACGGATGAGGTGAAATACTATACCGCGCTCGACGAGGAGGAGCATGTCATCGCCCAGGCCAACGCCGAGCTGGGACCGGACGGCCGTTTCGTACGCGAGACCGTGTCCGCCCGCCGCAACGGCGAGCCGACCATGGTCAGGCCCGAGGAAGTCACGTTGATGGATGTCTCGCCCAATCAGCTCGTCAGCGTGGCTGCGTCCCTGATACCGTTCCTCGAAAACGATGATGCGAACCGGGCGCTCATGGGCTCCAACATGCAGCGTCAGGCGGTGCCGTTGCTGCGAGCCAACAGCCCCTTTGTTGGAACAGGTATCGAGCGGGTGGTGGCGAGGGATTCCGGGGGGACCGTGCTCGCCAGGCGTCCAGGAATCGTGGACAGCGTCGATGCCACACGCCTGGTTGTCAAGACCTATGGTGACGACGGCGAGCCAGGGAACGAGGTGGACATCTACAACCTGGTCAAGTTCCGTCGCTCCAATCAGAGCACGTGTTTGAACCAGAAGCCGGCAGTGCGGGTTGGGGACCGCGTGAGAGCAGGGGATGTCCTGGCTGATGGTCCATCGAGTTCTCTTGGTGAACTGGCGTTGGGTCAGAACGTCGTGGTCGCCTTCATGCCCTGGGGTGGATACAATTTCGAGGACTCTATTCTCGTGAGCGAACGCCTCGTCAAGGATGATGTGTTCACGAGCATTCATATCGAGGAGTTCGAAATTGCTGCCAGGGACACCAAGCTCGGCAAGGAGGAGATAACTCGAGACATCCCGAATGTTGGAGAGGAGGCACTGAAGGACCTGGACGACAGCGGCATCGTGCGGATTGGCGCCGACGTCCAGTCTGGTGACATCCTCGTGGGGAAGATCACCCCGAAAGGAGAGACACAGCTCTCTCCCGAGGAGAAGCTCTTGCGCGCGATCTTCGGCGAAAAGGCTGGTGACGTTCGCGATACCTCGTTGCGGGTGCCGCCGGGGGTTCAGGGGACCGTGATTCACGCCCAGGTGTTTGCGCGCGAGGGGGTGGAAAGGGACGAGCGGGCCCAGGCCATTCAGGACCAGGAGATCAACCGGATCAGGCGCGACTGCGAGGAAGAGTTGCGTACCGTTTATCACAGCGCCTATCGAAAGCTCCAGAAGCTGATAGTAGGCCGCAAGGCCGCCACGCGTATCGTCGATGACGACACTGGCGAAGTCATAGTGCAGATGGGCGATGTTTTCAACGGGGACATCATCGCGAACTTGCCTTTCGACAAGTGGTGCGAGGTTGCCATTCATGGCGACGAATCGGTGGAGGAAGAGGTTCGGCGGCTGTATGCCCTCGTGAATGAGCAAGTCGATCGTATCCGCGAGAGTTCCGACCAGAGAATCGAGCGCCTGAAGCGCGGCGACGAACTCCCGCCAGGGGTGATCAAGATGGTCAAGGTCTATGTGGCCATCAAGCGCAAGCTCTCGGTGGGCGACAAGATGGCGGGACGCCATGGCAACAAAGGCGTGATCTCGAAAGTCCTGCCGGAGGAGGATATGCCGTTCCTCGAGGACGGCAGCTCGGTCGATATCGTGCTCAACCCGCTTGGCGTACCTTCTCGAATGAACGTGGGACAAATTCTCGAGACCCATTTGGGATGGGCGGCGAGAGGTCTCGGCGCGAAAATCGGCGAACTCGTCGATGCCAGCAACTCCCGCGAGACGGTCGACGAGTTCTTGAGGAGAATCTACGCCAACTCTGAAGAAGTCACCGAGTTCCTCGACAAGGCTGACGATGGCGACGTGGTCGCTTTCGCCGAGAAGCTCCGCGGTGGCGTGCATGTCGCTACCCCGGTGTTCGACCATGCCGAGGAGAACGAAATCCGGACATTCCTCAAGCTCGCGGACCTTGATCCCTCGGGTCAGGCAACACTTTATGATGGAAGGACTGGCGAGCCGTTCGATTCGAGGGTGACTGTCGGTGTGATGTATGTGCTGAAGCTCCACCATCTGGTGGACGACAAGATTCATGCCCGGTCTATCGGACCGTATTCGCTGGTCACTCAACAGCCGCTGGGAGGCAAGGCCCAGTTCGGCGGCCAGCGTCTCGGCGAAATGGAGGTCTGGGCGCTCGAGGCCTATGGTGCGGCGTTCGGTTTGCAGGAGTTTTTGACCGTCAAGTCTGATGATGTGGCCGGCCGGACCCGGATGTACGAGTCTATCGTGAAGGGCGAGAACACGCTGGAGGCGGGGTTGCCCGAGTCGTTCAACGTCCTGGTAAAGGAGTTGCAGAGTCTCGCACTGGACGTTGACTTGATAGAGGAGGCGGAATCCGGTACCTGATCCCTTGAACGCGTGGCCTCTGGGTGCTTTTTCGTCCAAACGGTATTGGGGAGACAGCCTTGAAAGACATCAGCAGCCTGTTTGAGAAGCCGAAAGACCCTCTGAACTATAGTGCCGTTCGCATCTCCCTGGCATCTCCAGAGAAGATCCGCATGCGGTCTCACGGGGAAGTCAAGAAACCGGAAACCATAAACTACCGCACGTTCAAACCCGAACGTGACGGCCTCTTCTGCGCCAAGATCTTCGGACCCGTCAAAGACTACGAATGCAACTGCGGCAAGTACAAACGGATGAAGCACCGGGGCATCACATGCGAAAAGTGTGGCGTCGAGGTGATTCAGTCCAAGGTCCGCCGTGAGAGGCTCGGGCACATCAACCTGGCGACCCCGGTTGCGCATATCTGGTTCTTGCGGAGCCTTCCGAGCCGGATAGGCAATCTCCTCGACATCTCCCTGCGCGAGTTGGAGAAAGTGCTCTACTGCGAGTCCTACATGGTGACCGACCCCAGGGACACCCCCCTTGCCGAAGGGACCGTACTCTCCGAGGACGAGTACCAGGAAGCATGCAAGGAGCACGGCTACGATAGCTTCGACGTAGGACTCGGGGGCGAAGTCATCCGCGACAGGCTGGCGAAGCTCGACATCGATTCGTTGGCAGTGACGCTCAGGCGCGACATGAAAGAAGCGACTTCCGAGGCCAACCGGAAGAAGCTCTCGAAACGGCTGAAAATCGTGGAGTCATTCCGGGACTCCACAAACCGGCCCGAGTGGATGATGCTCGAGGTGATTCCCGTCATCCCACCTGACCTTCGTCCACTCGTACCGCTCGACGGTGGGCGTTTCGCAACCTCCGACCTGAACGACCTCTATCGTCGCGTCATCAATCGAAACAACCGGCTCAAGCGCCTCCAGGAACTCAATGCGCCCGAGATCATCATTCGGAACGAAAAGCGGATGCTTCAGGAGGCCGTGGACGCGCTTTTCGACAATGGCAGGCGCGGCAAAGTCTTCACGGGACCCAACAAGCGTCCATTGCGGTCCTTGTCCGACATGCTCAAGGGCAAGCAGGGCCGATTTCGGCAGAACCTCCTCGGCAAGCGCGTCGACTATTCCGGCCGTTCCGTCATCGTCGTCGGGCCCAGCCTGAGGCTGCACCAGTGCGGCTTGCCCAAGAAAATGGCCCTCGAACTCTTCAAACCATTCATCTACAACCGGTTGGAAGAAAAGGGGTTCGTTACCACCATCAAGGCTGCCAAGAAGCTCGTCGAGAAGGAACGCCCGGAAGTCTGGGACATTCTCGAAGAGGTGATCCGGGAGCATCCCGTGATGCTCAATCGCGCGCCCACGTTGCACCGGCTGGGCATCCAGGCATTCGAGCCCATCATGATCGAGGGGAAGGCCATTCGCCTGCACCCGTTGGTCTGTGCAGCCTTCAACGCAGACTTCGACGGAGACCAGATGGCGGTCCATGTCCCATTGTCGATCGAGGCCCAGATCGAAGCCCGCGTCCTGATGATGTCCACGAACAACATCCTTTCACCGGCGAACGGCAAGCCGATTATCGTGCCTTCCCAGGACATCGTGCTCGGTGTCTACTACATGACACGAGAGATGGTGTTCGTGAAGGGAGAGGGCAGGGTTTTCGCCGATCCTGATGAGGTCCGTATCGCCTTCGAGGCAGGAGAGGTCGAACTACATGCCTCCATCAAGGTGCGTATCGACGGAAAGCGTGTGGACACGACGGTCGGTCGCGTACTGTTCTGGGAAATCGTCCCAAGCGAAATCCCCTTCGAAGCCATCAACAGGGCCATGGACAAGGCAGCTCTCGGGGAGTTGATGGACCGGTGTTTCCGGCTCGCCGGTGCCAAGAAGACCGTGCTGCTCGCCGACCGCATGATGAACCTCGGGTTCCACTTCTCCACACAGGCGGGCATATCGATCTGCATCGACAACATGAGAATTCCCTCCAAGAAACAAACGTTGCTCGAGAGGGCCTACGCCGAAGTCCGAGAGACCGAAGAACACTACAACGAAGGCGTCATCACCGCCGGTGAGAAGTACAACAAGGTCATCGACATCTGGGCGAAGGTCACCGACGATGTCTCGGCAGAGATGTTGAACGAAATCAGCACAGACGTCGTCACGGACGCCAAAGGCAACGTGCGCAGGATTCCCAGCTTCAACCCCATATTCATGATGGTCGACTCCGGCGCTCGAGGCAGCACCCAGCAGATCAGGCAACTGGCGGGCATGCGCGGGCTGATGGCCAAACCGTCCGGCGAAATCATCGAGACGCCGATCACCGCCAATTTCCGTGAAGGTTTGACTGTTCTCCAGTACTTCACTTCCACGCACGGCGCCCGAAAGGGCTTGGCCGACACCGCACTGAAAACGGCGAATTCCGGGTACCTCACCCGGCGACTGGTCGACGTCGTCCAGGACAGCATCATCGCCCAGCGCGACTGCGGCACAGAGGACGGTATCTACCAGAGTTCCCTGGTGGAAGGGGGCGATGTCATCGAGCACATGTCCGAGCGGATCCTTGGCCGAACCACCCAGGGACAAGTCCTTGACCCGTTGACCGGGGAGGTCATCGTACCGAGTGGCGTCGAGATCGACGAGGACAGGCTTGCGCGAATCGAGGCCGCCGGGATCGAACGGGTGCGCATCCGGTCCGTCCTCACGTGTCGCTCCAAGAGGGGCGTTTGCGCCGAGTGCTACGGCAGAGACCTTGGCCGCGGAAAAAAGGTGAACATCGGAGAAGCCATCGGCGTGATCGCCGCGCAGTCCATCGGCGAACCTGGGACACAGTTGACCATGCGGACGTTCCACATTGGCGGTGCCGCCAGCGGAAGGGCTGCTCAAAGCGAATTGACAGCGAGGAACGGTGGCCGAGTCAAGTACCATAACTTGCTGGCGGTACTCAATCGTCAAGACGAACTCACTGTGATGAACCGCAATGGTGAGTTGGTGATTGTTGATGAAACGGGGAGAGAGAGAGAAAAATATGGCATCCCTTATGGTGCCCGGCTCCTCGTCGAGGACGGCAAGCCCGTCGATGCCAAACAGACATTGGCGCAGTGGGATCCGTTCTCGATTCCCATCCTGACCGAACGTTCCGGCGTGGTGAAGTATGTCGACATCATCGAAGGCGCCACGATGCAAGAGCAAATCGACGAAGTGACCCGTCTGTCACGAAAGGTGGTCATAGAGAACAGAGACCCCGACACGCGACCGTGCCTTGTCGTCAAGGACGACAAGGGGGACAAGCGGCAGTATTTCTTGCCTGTGGGCTCGAATATCACCTGCGAGGATGGGGAGGAGGTACAGCAAGGGGATGTTCTGGCGAAGATCCCCAGAGAGACCACCAAGACGAAGGACATCACCGGTGGCTTGCCGAGAGTCGCTGAGCTGTTCGAGGCCAGAAAACCCAAAGAGGTGGCTGTCGTCACCGATATCGACGGACACATCTCGTTCGGAAAAGACCAGAAGGGCAAGCGACGGGTCATCGTGACCCCAGCAAAAGGGGAGCCGCGCGAGTACCTGATCCCAAAGGGCAAGCACATCGCGTACAACGAAGGCGACTTCGTGCGTTCCGGCGACCCGCTGATGGATGGTGCGCCGAACCCGCATGACATCTTGCGCATCAAGGGCGAAAAAGAACTCGCCAAGTACCTCGTCGACGAAGTGCAGGAGGTGTATCGACTGCAGGGCGTCAAGATCAACGACAAGCACATCGAAGTGATCGTTCGACAGATGCTTCGCCGGGTCAAGGTGACCAACGTCGGAGATACCGATTTCCTCATCGACCAGCAGGTGGAAAAGCATCTGTTCGAGGAAGCCAACAAGAAAGTGAAGAAGGCCGGCGGCCAACCCGCAACTGCAGAGCCTCTGCTGCTGGGTATCACCAAGGCATCATTGATCACGGAGTCGTTCATCTCGGCCGCCTCCTTCCAGGAGACCACCAGAGTTCTGACGGAGGCCGCCATAGCCGGAAAGATCGACCTGCTGCGGGGATTGAAGGAGAACGTCATCATGGGACGGCTCATTCCCGCGGGAACAGGCTTCGCGCAGTATCACCGGCTCGGGATCACGGTTGACGAGACGGAACCCGTCGACTCGATCCCGGAGGAGGGGGAAGGGCCCTCCAGCCCCACAGCCGCCTAAGGGTCGCACCACGAAGCTGCCCGCTGCGGCTGCCCAATGCAGGAGGAAACACTCTCGCAGCAGACCAGTCCGAACATCAAAAGCCGCGTGCGGTGCCGGCGCGTGAAACGGACCGGGAACCCGCAGGATCGCCGGAAGGTGGCGCCTCGGCGGAAACAGGTTGACAAGAAGGGATCCAGAGGGCAAACTGCTCCTGCCGTGGACCCGGGATAGTCGTGCAGCCAGGCGCGCCGGCTGCCTGAACAGATTCAAGGAGATAGGGACTGATGCCGACAATCAACCAGTTGGTCCGAAAAGGAAGAAGAAAGACCGCGAATCGAACCACAGCACCCGCGCTAAAGAGTTGCCCACAGAAACGCGGGGTGTGCGTCAAGGTCTACACCACAACGCCGAAAAAGCCCAATTCCGCGTTGCGCAAAGTCGCACGGGTCCGCTTGACAAACGGTATCGAAGTGACCTCGTATATTCCAGGCGTGAGTCACAATCTTCAGGAGCATTCCGTTGTGTTGATTCGCGGCGGTCGTGTCAAGGACCTGCCTGGCGTTCGCTATCACATCATTCGAGGCACGCTGGATGCCGTTGGTGTGGAGGCCCGCCGCCAGGGTCGGTCGAAGTATGGGGCGAAGCGTCCAAAATAATCGCGGGAGTTTGAAATGCCACGTCGTCGAGTCGCAGCCAAACGTCGACTCTTGCCGGACCCGGTGTACAAGGATGTCATCGTGGCCAAGTTCATCAACGATATCATGCTGAACGGCAAGAAGAGCACGTCGGAGAGGATAGTCTACGGTGCCTTTCGATTGATCGAGCACCGAACGAAAGAAGACCCCGTCAAGGTGTTCAAGAAAGCCTTGGAGAATGTCCAGCCGATGATCGAGGTCAAGTCTCGGCGTGTCGGCGGTTCCACGTACCAGGTACCCGTGGAAGTGCGGCCGGACCGGCGCCTTGCGTTGGGGTTGCGCTGGATCATCCAGTTCTCCCGGTCCAGATCCGGCAAGACAATGCAAGACCGTCTGGCAGCAGAGTTGATGGATGCGGCCTCGGGACGAGGTTTGTCCGTAAAGAAGCGAGAAGACGTGCACAAGATGGCCGAAGCCAACAAGGCATTTGCCCACTATCGCTGGTGATGCGGTGGGCATGGAGTGCTTGCTCACCTCTGGCCGGAACCTCCCCAAGTAGTCTCGCTTCCCGACGTCTGAACGCTTTGATGGGAGCTACGTTGTGCCGTCACATTCAATTGGCGGCGTCGGGGCTCGCCGGGTCGGTACCAACCCGGCCATGGCGCCCGGTGACCGTGTCGTGAATGTGCCAGAAATGCTCTGGGCTACCATCGGGCAAGTCGCACGCCGATCCTCGGGGTGGGCACCAACAACGGAATCGGCGGCAGGTTTGGAGGTGCCTCGGGCTGATCCGTTTCCTTCGTTCCCCCTGCTGCACGCAGAGCAACCCCTGGCGCTTGCTGGATTTCTCGAGCGACAGGGGATTGAACGCGAATGACCTCCCTTGCTTCCGGCTCCGGTAGCCGGAGGACGCCGTCTGCGCCACCCGGACCGTCGAACCGTTCGGGCCATGAGTTTTGGAGTACATGCGTGATGAAGAAGAAGACCGGCGCCCGAGCGCCGAAGGCCTATTCAAACCGGGAGTTCCTTCACTCGACCGAGGCGCGACCAATCCGCCTGCTCGCAGAGTTTCTCGAGCCCCAGGCGCGCTTCGAAAGGTATCACGTGGAGGATACCATCGTCTTTTTCGGGTCGGCCCGGACGCTTCCGCCGGACGATGCCAGCGAGTGGCTTTCTCAAGCGCAAGCTCATCTCGAGGCAAACGGAGAGACTGCGGAAAGTGCGACAGAAGTGGAGCGAGCCAAGCGTGCGGTGTCCATGTCCCGGTACTACCAGGACGCCATGGAAGTGTCGAGAATGCTGACTGAATGGTCGTTGAGGCGGAGCGACAACGGCCCCACGTTCGTCATCTGCTCTGGTGGGGGGCCGGGGATCATGGAAGCGGCAAATCGCGGCTCCAGCCTCGCGGGGGGGAGATCCGTCGGACTGAACATCAGTATTCCCTTCGAGCAAGCGCCAAACCCCTACATCTCAAAGGAACTGAACTTCGAGTTCCACTACTTCTTCATGCGCAAGTTCTGGTTCGTCTACCTCGCCAAGGCCCTGGTCGTGTTTCCCGGCGGGTTCGGTACGTTCGACGAACTCATGGAAGTCATCACCCTCCTTCAGACAGGCAAGGTGTCCAAAAGGCTTCCCATCGTGGTCTATGGGACTGAATACTGGAGGCAAGTTATCGATTTCGACGCAATGGTGCGTTGGGGCACTATCAGCCCGGAAGACTTGGAACTCCTACATTTCAGCGACACGCCGCAGGACGCCTTCGATTACCTCAAGAAGGAGTTGGGGGCTGCCTATGCCGCCAACGGCGGCTCGTTGAGAACAGCGAGGCGCTAGCCCCACGCGCACACCGACCGCTTCGTCTCGCACACCTGCCTTGACACTGTACCGCAGTTGCCTTCATGTCGCACGGATGGCATGACCCGCATCGCCGGCTTCCTTAGCACGAAAGGGTGCCCCGGGGCTTTCAAGCATGTTCGAACCGTGCCGGCTCGCGGACGGAAGAGTATGGGTGCTCAAGGGTGAGGTTGAGAGGCTCCCGCGTTCGGGCTTGTTGCTTTGCAGGGTTCATTCGACGGGCAGTCCGCACCTGCGCCTGGTGTGCCTGGTGCTGGGAAAGGGCCGGGGAGCGCTGCCGCCGCAAGGTCTGGCATGGGAGGACAGGCTGTCCCAGGAAGAGGGCACGAATGGAGAGGGGGGGTTCGTCAAGAAGTAGCAGGTTCGCCCGGAGAGGGTTGGCGGAGCGCTCGACCGCGCCGAGAAGGGAGAGGAAATCCGCGCCTAGCGGTATTCTTCGGGGATATCTTCCGGCGCGTAGTAGGTGTAGTACCCGTCGATCCACCCGAAGATGGTGCTGCACTCATAGATGCCGGCCGAGACCATCCATTGGGGGTTGTAGTCGGAATCGGTGGGCCAACACGAAACGATCCCCATGTCCAGCATGTCCTTGAGGGTGACATCGTAGCTGAACATGGGAGCACCATAGATGTCGGAGTGGTCGTCGTGAACCAGCTTTAGTGTGATCTTGGCAATGGGTGCCTGGTCCAGGCCGTCGGTGCAAATGTCTTCCCACTGCGTATCCCACGTGTAGAACGAGTCGTGACCATTGGCGCCGCCCATCCAGACGGGGTACAGGAGGGGAATCGCCATCAGGTAGTCGCCGGAGTTGACGAGGATCACGTCGTCGCCTTCGCAGCCGAACGGCTTGCCCTCACATTGGAGCGGCAGTGTCGTTTCATCGATGTCGAACACCCCGTCGTTGTCTTTGTCCTCGACATCGTCATAGTTGAAGGTGCACTCCCCGTCGCCGTTGAGATCTTCGTCCACGTCCAGGTTGCCATCGCCATCGTAGTCTTCACTCGCCTCGGGCACGCCATCGTAGTCGTTATCCGGCATGTCGATGTGGCAGTCACCGTCGATGTCAGGGTCGGGGCCCACGTCGAGGACGCCGTTTCCGTTGAAGTCTTCGGTGTAGAAGTCAACGATGCCGTCGCCGTCGAGGTCGATCATGACCTGGTCGATCTCCCCGTTGCCATTGAGGTCTTCCCAGCAGCCCCACTCGTCGACTTCGTTTTCGTCGAGCGTCCCGTTGCAGTTGATGTCCTCACCGACGAAGTTGTCGAGTACCTCGGCGTCCCAGTACCTGCCCCCTTCGTCGTAGTAGTAGTTGATGCCTCCAACGTAGTCCTCGGGGGTCCCGTCACCATCGAGGTCGACGGAGACGACGAGACCGGGGATGCCATCGCCGTTTCCGCCGTTGTCCGGGCTGTCCTCGTTGACATCCATCACAGTGTCTCCGTCGTAGTCCTCCCACATCAAGTCGCAGTTGCCGTCCAGGTCGCTGTCTGGTTCATAGGTATCGAAGAACCCGTCATTGTCGAGGTCTACTTCGGCCACCGAGCTGATTTCACCGTCAAGGTCCCAGTCCTGGCCGGAGTCAACGGCCCAGTCTCCGTTGAGGTCGACCCAGGGCTGAATGACTCCATTCCGGTCAAGAACGCCATCACCCCAGTCCGGCGTGTAGAAAAGGGGCTGCCTGAGGAGTTCGACTTCGAAATCCTCACTGTAGCCCGATCCGACGTAGATGCCGTTGAAGAACACCTGGATGTGACCTGCGTTGTTCCACTCCTCCCAGGTTTGCGTGCCACCCGTTTCGGGCCCCGCACAGTCATACGGACTCCACAGGGGCTCGAAGTAGTAGAACAGGATACCACCGCCTGCGACGGTCTCCCTCGACCACCAGGTATCGGTACAGCCTGGGTCGTAGGAATCGGTGTAGTCATCTTCGATGCCCGGCGGGGTGTCGTGGGAAGCCGGTGTCGTCTCCCGGATCGTGAAGTTCTGGACAGCGGCATGGATCTTGATGGTCGCATCGGGCCACTGCATGCCGAAGCCGAAGTAGGTATTGAAGATCAGGTCCGTGAGGCCCTCGTTGATCATGACGGGAGCCCCGTTGTCGTCCGTCTTGATGCCGAACTCGAGCGTTGTATTGGTTTCGTCCCAGACTGCGTCGGTCGTGGGCGGCGTGACCGGTTGACAGGAAACGAACAGCCCCAGTCCTCCGCACGCCAAGCCCAAACCAAGAGTGCGTGTTTTGAAAAACATCTAATCCTCTCCTTGTCAGAAAGTATACTTGGCTTCAAATCGTACCGAGAATGGCGACTGGTAGCTCACCGGGTTCCCGAAGTTCGGGTTCCGTTCGCAGTGTGATGTGTAGATCCAGAAGCTGTCGTCGTAGCACATCACGTCCTGTAGGCTGTTGCCGCCCGAATAGGGCGTCGCGAACTGGTAGGTATAGGTCTGGTCGACTCGCGTGGCACCCTGCGCGTTGAGCACGTTGGCAACGACGAAACCGACGTTCAACGAGTGCTTGTTGGCAAAGCGGAAGCGGTGGTGCACGCTGGCGTTGACGTAGTAGATCCACGGAGTGCGCGTCGCCACATCGTAGCTCGTGCCGTCGCTGTGTTTCTCCGGGGTGGCCATGCGGGGCAGAATGAAGGTTTCCGGTCCGAAGTAGGCCGCGTTGTAACCCAGGAACGCGATCGGCGTCCCGGAATAGACGTAGGCCGTCAATCCGAGTGACGTGCCGAAGTTGAACAGGTACGCACCTGCGAGCTTGAAGTTGTGCGTGCGGTCCTGCTCGAGCAACCCGTCACGGTTGGCCAACGCACTGGCGACGTCGTACATCGATGTGATGTTCGGGTCGAGTTGGAGGTTGGATTCCGTGAACAGACCGGGGTAGTTACCCCAGGTCCTGGAAAGCGTGTAGGAAGCCTGTGCTTGCCAGTTGTCCGAGAACCGCTTGTCGAACGTGAACTCGAGCGCCCGGTAGGTCCGGGTGGCCTTGGGGAAGCAGTAGGTGACCGGTGCCTGGGACAGCGGGTCCATCCCCGCGAAGCACCTGCGGAATGTGACGGCTTCGCCGTTCTCGTCGGTCACCAGTTGGGATTCGGCTTCGGGGTTGTCGGGGTCGACACCGTAGAATTGCATGTTGTCCGCCCCAGGATTCGCGACCAGGTAGGTGTTGCCGTCATCCGGGGAGATATCCTCGATGATGTTCCCGAGCTTCCGCTGCACGGCTGTAACGCCGACGCCGATATCCTTCATGACCTCGTAGTCGAAGCCGAGCAACAATTCGTCCGAGTACATGCCCTTGAGGTCTTTCTGGATGTAGGCCTGCTCTTGACCGAAGTTGAGCCAGGCTTCTTCCGGCGGAAGATCGTAGGTGCCAGGCTGATAGTTCGGATACTCGTCGTCGTAGAACCGGAAGTACAGGAAGCCTTCCGGGACCATGGCCCGGTCGTTGAGGTCCTGGGGAATCGATGAATAGTAACGGCCGTAATTGGCGATGATTCGGCTTTTGCCCTGCTTGGTCGGATCATAGATCACGCCGATGCGCGGCGCAATGTTGTCATCGATAAGCATCCGGGTGACGCCGTTGATGTCCTGCAGCTCCTGTCGCTCCCAACGCACGCCGAGACTCAAGGTCAAGTTCGACAGGAGGCTCCAGTTGTCCTGGGCGAATGCCGACGTATTGTGGGTGAAGGTATCGGTCTGGAGTCGCTCTTGCGGCACGTTGGCCAGGGAGTAGTAGCGTTCATAGTGGTAGCTTCCCCGGTCCACCGTGTAGAACCCGCCGGTGTAGCGCTTCGTGTTGTCCACGTGGTTCCGTTCGTAGTCACCGCCGAACTTGATCACGTGGTTGCCGACCAGGTTGTTGAGGTAGATGGAGAGAATCGGCTTGAATGTCAAGCGGGTCGCGTTGGTGTCTTCGACGAAGCCGTAGCCGCCCGTCATGAAGCCATAGCGGTAGCACGGGACCTCTTCTCCGTCGGTGGTCGTGCAGGTGAAGCCCGGCGCTGCAAAGTCGTAGTTGGAATGGTAGTACAAGTATGTGTCGCCGTTGAAATCCTGGCCGTCATAGGGGCTGTTGCCCGACGCGCTCTGGTATGTGCCATTGAACGGAATGGTTCGGCCGTACTCCGTATGGTACCCGAGAATCGTGTCCAGGTTGATGATCCCACCCAGGAACTTGCCGTTATAGCTCAGGATGTAGTCCATGGCCCCCGCTTCGATCGTCCCCATGAACGAGCTGGGCAAACCGTTGTGGCCGCCGAGGTATCCCCAGCCGGTGCCCGGGCTGCCCGAGAACGACACCCAAACCGAGTGGTCCTGGCTGATGTTCAACGTGAACTTCGCCATGTAGTAGTGGGACAGGGACTGGTACTTGTCCCAGATGGCCTTGTCGGTGAGCGCTACTTCGGGGTTGATGTTGTTGGCCAGCTTCTCCTGCTCCTCGGCGGTGAAGGTGCTCGGGAGTCGGAACTCGTACCCGTAGTCCCGCTGATAGAGGGAAGGTGCATAGCCCACGAAGAACCACAGGCGATCCTTGATGATGTAGCCGCCGAGATCGAAGCCGATCTGGGTGCTGTGAATCAGCTTGGACTGCGCAATGTAGGAGGCCTCCTCGTGG
The DNA here is from genome assembly GCA_024278455.1 of Myxococcota bacterium. Classification (GTDB taxonomy): domain Bacteria; phylum Myxococcota_A; class UBA796; order JAJRTE01; family JAJRTE01; genus JAJRTE01. Next base: position 32,214 of record JAJRTE010000147.1, on the reverse strand, counting down.
GCCGTCCCCGGGTAGTCCTCGCCGATGACGACCGTGGACCGCTCGCCCTCGATCGGTGTGGAGTAGAGGAAGAAGTCCCCATGGAATTCGTTCCCACCGCTCTTGGTGATGACGATCGACTGTCCACCAGTGGCACGGCCATACTCAGGCTCATATCCGCCTGTCTTGACCTGCACCTCCTGGATGAACTCGATCGGCAAGCTCGAGGACGCCGTGCCATACATGACACCGGTTGTGTTCAGACCGTCGATGACATAGTGGTTCTCCGGGGATGTGGCGCCGCGAAACGACACACCGTAGGAGTCACTCGCCGATCCCGGGGCCAGGGTGAGTACCCCGTTCGTCGTTCGCGCCGTCGGAACCGCATCGAGAAATTCGTTGGTCAGGTTCCGGCCGATCGTCGTGGACCCCTGGTCGATTACCGGGGCGACTTCCACGACTTCGATCTCCTCTTCGACCTGGACGGTCTGCATCTTCACAGTCGGAAGCTTGATCGTCTCGTCGATGTGAATCACGATACCGGAACGCACGGTGGGCTTGTACCCGGTCGACTCGAAACGAGCGTCGTAGTTGTCGCCCGGTGGAAGCTGTGTGACACGGTAGAAGCCCTGTGAATCCGTGGTGACGGTTCTGCTGCCCTGAAGCACAGGGGCAACAACGGTCACGGTGACGCCTGGAAGAGGGGCGCCATCGGGACCCACCACGTAACCGGTGAGGTTTCCGGTCGTTCCCGCCATTGCGGTGGCCGACGCCAGTAGAAGAGCCAGGACCACAAAGATCCATGACCTTCCGCGTTGATTCTCGAGTGGAATCATCCTTTACTCCTCATCAGGGGTTGTGGAACGCAAGAGACCCAGGTTTGTTGAACATGAACCACCAACCAATCTAGCGAAGCAAGAAAACTTTTGACCCAGACAGCATGCGAGGCTTTCCTCGCTGCCGTACGCTTCCCGGCCCTCCTCCCGGTCGGACACGCCCCATGCCAGTGTCAATACTGCCACTTCTGCCGTATCTAGCGCGAGGAGCGCGAAAAAGAAGACGGTCAACGCAGCATGGTAGAGACGATACCGCAGCGTTTCACGTGTGTCAATGCCATTTTGCTCATCAATTTCCCCGTCTTCAGGAGACCCTCGCACGCCGTTCCTCTCGTTGTCACCCGCACTCTCCCTCCTCCCCTTCCGACTGCAAGCCACCATGCCGGAGAAAACCATCTGCCAAGAAGCAAGGAATGGCCTCCATCGCCGCCACACGGCTTGCCCCGAACGCTCCCCGTCGTTCGTGGTGATCGAATGGCGAGGAACCTGGTTTCCGTCGCTGCGCGGGTGAGAAAGACAGCTAGTCCGAGACGATCCTGTTGCAGCTCGCCTTCCCTTGGCGGTATTCTGTGACGAGAGTCAGGATCGAGACTTCCTGTGCTGGAATCTCGGTACGACGTCCACCAGGTTGCAGGAGCAAGCCATGAGCACGGCAAGAGAACCAGCAGTCGCCGGGGCTTTCTACCCGTCGGACCCCACGGAACTGCGAGACCTCATCGCAAGGTATTTGTCAGTGGTCGAGCGACCGAGAAAGGCACCGGTCCCCAAGGCGCTGATCGTTCCCCACGCTGGCTACGTCTATTCGGGACCTATCGCCGCCTCGGCCTTCGTGCGTCTCATCCCGGCAAGAGATCGAATAGCGCGCGTGCTCCTGCTGGGACCGGCTCACCGCTACCCCGTCAGCGGCCTGGCCCTGCCCGGTGCCGGCCGGTTCAAGACACCCCTCGGCGACGTGCGCATCGACGAGGAGGCATGTTCCCGGATCCTCGACTTGGACCAAGTCGTGGTCTCGGACCTGGCCCACGCCCCCGAACACAGTCTCGAGGTGCAATTGCCGTTTCTCCAGGAGACCCTGGGCACGTTCGCCCTCGTCCCCCTGGTGGTCGGCCGGGCCACACCGGAGCAGGTCGCCGAGGTGATCGAGACGTTATGGGGTGGCGATGAGACGCTCGTGGTCATCAGCTCGGACCTGAGCCACTACGAGAGCTACGAAGTCGCCCGGAAGCTGGACGCGGCAGCCTCGAGGGCGATCGAGGCTCTCGACCCGCACGGCATCGACCATCACCAGGCATGCGGGTACTATCCTCTTCGAGGGCTACTGGTCGCCGCCCGCCGCAAAGGGCTCAAAGCGGAGACCGTGGACTTGAGAAACTCCGGGGACACGGCGGGGCCGAGGGGCGAGGTCGTGGGCTACGGCGCCTACGTGTTCTACCTCCCCGGCCAGGGGGACGTCCGGGCATGAACCCCCTGCCAGCCTGCGGTCGCCCGAACCTCGAGGCATCCAGGTGTTCGCTCCCCAGGTGGCGAGCCTGACCCCCCCGCTCCCGCCCGACGTGCCATCCCGCATGGGCAACAGGCGTTCTTGCTCACCGGCGGGGCGTCCCTCGAGTTTCCATTGATTTCACGTTCGTTCCCGGTTAGGCTACCGTCGTTCCGGAGCCGGTCCGTGCCCCGGTCCGCACCACTTCGAACGCCACGCGCCGGAGGTTCAGCATGGGCGAAACCATGAATGCACTCGTCTTGCGGGGAGATTGGGATCCCAGGCCGGACTACACTGTTTCAGCGGCCGAACGCGAATCCGGAAAGGCCACCTGCGCAAGCGCTGTCTGGCGCAACCCGAGAATCCAACTCGAGGAGCGTCCTGTCCCGGCAATCGCTGACGACGAGGTGCTCTTGAGGGTGAGGGCGTGCGGCGTCTGCGGCAGCGACACCCATTGCCACGAAACCGACGCGAGCGGATACGTGATCTTTTCCGGACCCGTGAAGCTCCCTGTCATCATGGGACACGAGTACACCGGAGAAGTCGTCGATGTCGGACGTTCCGTCTCCACGCTCAAGATCGGTGACGCCGTCGCGCCGGAGGGCATGTTGTGGTGCGGCATCTGCCGGCCGTGCCGGACCGGGCACCCAAACCAATGTCGCCACCTGGAGATGGTGGGGTTCAGTTCGCCCGGCGCCTTCGCCGAGTACATCGCCGTCAAGGAGAAGTACTGTTGGAAGCTCAACGCGCTCCGGGATGTCTGCAGCTCAGACGACGAGATGTACGAGGTCGGCGCCTTGATCGAACCCATTGGGTGTTCCTACAATGGCATGTTCGTCTCGGCGGGCGGTTTCCTGCCCGGCGCCTATTGCGCCGTCTTCGGCGCTGGACCTATCGGCCTCGGCGCGGTCCTCATGGGTCGAGCCGCCGGCGCGGCCAGGATCGTCGTATTCGACGTCGTCGATGAGCGCTGCGCCTTGGCGGTGGCCATGGGTGCCGACGCAGCATACAACTCGCTGGAACTGGCCAAGCAGGGGACCTCTCCGCACGAGGTCATCATGGAAGTCACCGGCGGGCATGGCGCGGACATGCTCGTCGAGGCCGCCGGTGCGGCGACCCGAACCGTGCCCGAGATCGAAAAAAGCTATGCCCCGAACGGCAAGTTGGTGTACCTGGGCCGGGCGGCGACCGCCGTGGAGGCTCAGCTCGATGTGCTCGTCAGCAACGCCAACTCGATCTCCGGTGCGCGAGGCCATGCGGGCTACGGGATATTCCCCAACATCATTCGCATGTTATCGACCGGGAGAGTTCCAGCACGCAAGATGATAACCTCACGATACACCTTCGCCGACGTGATGGACGCCCTCGACCGTTCCACCAGGCGTACCGACGGCAAGATCATGGTGCGGTTTCCATGAAGTTGGCTCGAGTCGAGAGGGCGATGTGGGGGGAGGTTCGTGCAGACGGTCTCGAGGCCACGAAACTCCTCGAGGTGCGCCCCATGTCGTTCGGCAGCGACGGGGCCCTGGTGCCGGGCGGGACCACGTTGGTGGCGCTGGATCGATTGCAGGCGGGTCAGGGGGACCTGGTTCTGGTTGCACACGGGAGTCGGGTACGGGACATCGGCTTCGGAACCGGCGTCCCGGCGAAGGAGGTTGTCGTCGCCATCGTGGACGACACGTGGGTCACTCCTGGGGCGTCCTGAGCGTCTGCCGCATCTTCCGGCGGAATTGCGCGTGCAGGCTCGCGCGGGCAGGCACGGGAGCAGGCCGCCTGCGGCGATGTGGCACGGATCGTCATGGAATCCGTGGGCTGGCGCAGCCGGCCGAAAGGCCTGAACCACGAAGGACGCCTGACCGGCAATGTCGCCTCGGATTTAGGGCATTGGAGAGCCGCAGATGTTTCTGGGCAGAGTCGTGGGGACCGTGTGGGCGACGCGCAAGGACGACCGCCTCGAAGGTCTGAAGCTTCTCATCGTCCGGCCCTACGGCTGGTACCGTCCCGCGCACGACAGCAACCATGTCGTCGCCATCGACAAGCTCGATGCCGGCGTGGAGGACGATGTGGTGGTCGTATTCGGGGCGCCGGCCCGCTGGAGCCTCGGTGGGCGCAACTTGCCGGTGGAGGCTGCCGTGGTCGCCGTCGTGGATCGGACCGAAGTCGACCCGTCTGCCTGGACGTTGCCGGATGCGCCCTTTCGTTTTCGCCCCGGCCTGCTCCCGAAGGGCGTGGAAGCGCCTCGAGCGGCCGGAAGGGGGGGTGGATGATTCGTGGGAGGATCATCGGCGAGGTTTGGGCCACGCGGAAGCACCCCGCGCTGGAAGGCCGGAAGCTGGTACTCGTTTCCGTGGTCGCGACCCAGGCTTCAGCCGAAGGGAAGCAGGTGGCGGTTCCGGACGGCGATGTGGTCGTGGCCATCGACACGCTGGACGCCGCGCCGGGCCAGGAGGTACTCGTGAGCTGGGGCAGTGGTGCCCGCAACGCGGTGTCCCCCGGACACCCCGGTATCGTTTTGGCCGATGCCGCGGTTTCCGTCGTTCTGGCCGAGACGTTCGAGAGTTCGCGGTAGGGGAGGTTCCATGTTTCTGGCCAAGGTCGTTGGTGTCGTGTGGTCCACGGTCAAGTGGCCAGAACTCGAGGGTCTCAAGCTGCTCTTGGTGAGACCCTACTCTCTGGATGCCTTGGCCGGCAGGGGCGTTCCCACCTCGGATGCCGTGGTGGTCGCCGACGTTTATGGTGCTGGGCCTGGAGAGGATGTGGTCATTGCCTACGGGCACGCGGCCCGGGTCTCGGCCGAACCCGGCCTGCCTGAAGGCGTCCGTCCCTCGACCCCCATCGACGCGGCCGTGGTGGCCATCGTGGACCGGTATTCCGTGACGCCGGAGTTTGCCGGCGCGGAGAGCAACCATGGCGAATGATGTTGGCATTGAAGAGCAAATCGCCCGCCTTGTCCGCCAGGAAGTCGGCGAGGCGGAACCTGGCGTGATCGCAGCCATCGTCGGCGAGGTGGTCAAGGCCGTGGAACAAAGACCCGGACCGGACGAACGGCCCGAAGGCGTACCTCGATCCGCCACGGGGCCCGGCTACCGAGCTTGTGTCCAGTGCAAGGCCAGCGAGCAGCCTGGCCTACACAACCGTGGCGTCGTCACCGTTACCGGGATGAACAGGACGGGCATCGTGGCCGGTTTTGCATCCTTGGTCGCCGAATTCGATGCGGACATTCTGGACATATCGCAGACCCTCGTCGGCGGCTTCTTCACGATGATCATGATCCTGGATCTGAACGGTCTGGCGGCTCGAGGACGCACGTTCAACGAACTGAAGCAGCGACTCCTCGGGCTCGGCGCGCGGATGGGGGTCCAGGTGGTGGCGGTCCACGAGGAGATTTTCCGGGGCATGCAGCGCATCTGACCGGGGCGATTGCGCTCTGCCCGGTCACGAACCGCTGGTGCCTGGGTGGTATCCATGTACTGGTCTATCGAAGAAATCCGGGAGATCATCCAGATGGTCTATTCGAACCATCTGGACGTGCGCACGGTCACGATGGGGATATCCCTCCACGATTGCGTATCCCATTCCGTGCCAGAGTTGTGCAAGCGCGTGCGAGACAAGATTCATCGCTGTGCCAGGAATCTGGTACGAGTGGCGCGCTCCGTCGAGGACGATTTCGGGATTCCCATCGTGAACAAGCGGATCGCTGTGAGTCCCATTGCCTTGATTGCCGGCTCCGCGGGCCGGGAAGCCCTGCTCCCGCTCGCCCGGACGCTCGATCGCGCTGCCAGGGAACTCGAGGTGGACTACCTTGCCGGATTCTCGGCGTTGGTACACAAAGGTATCACACCTGGCGACGCGGCACTTTTGGGCGCGATTCCACAGGTCCTGTCCGAGACCTCGCGCGTGTGCGGTTCCGTGAATGTGGCGACCACCAAGGCCGGCATCAACATGGACGCCGTTCTTCGCATGGCCGAAGTGATAGTCGAGACGGCGCAGCGCACGGCCGACAGGGACGCGATCGGATGTTGCAAGCTCGTTGTCTTTGCGAACGCAGCGGAGGACAACCCGTTCATCGCCGGGGGCATGGTGGGGGTCGGCGAGCCTGACTGCGTCATCAACGTGGGCGTGTCCGGGCCCGGTGTCGTGCTCAAGGCCATCCAGGAACTGAAGGAATCCGGGCGCGAGATCGACCTCGGCACCCTGGCGGAGACCATCAAGCGGACCGCGTTCAAGGTGACTCGAGCAGGAGAGTGGGCAGGGAGAGAAGTGGTACGCCGGCTAGGAGACGGTGTGACGTTCGGCATTGTGGACCTGTCGTTGGCGCCGACGCCCGCCGTCGGAGATTCGGTCGCCAACATACTGGAAGCCATGGGGTTGGAGCGCACGGGCGCGCCGGGGACCACCGCCGCACTCTACCTGCTCACCGACGCGGTGAAAAAAGGAGGTGTCATGGCCTCTTCCTATGTCGGTGGGCTTTCGGGGGCGTTCATTCCCGTGAGTGAGGACCGGGGCATGATCGACGCCGTCGACGCCGGCGCGCTGACCCTCGAGAAACTGGAAGCCCTGACCAGCATCTGCTCTGTCGGGCTCGACATGGTCGCCATCCCCGGTGACACGTCGGTGGAGACGATCGCCGCCATCATCGCTGACGAAGCCGCGATCGGCGTGATGAACAACAAGACGACCGCCGTGAGGATCATCCCGGTTCCTGGCAAGCGCGTGGGGGACCGTGCGGTGTTCGGTGGATTGCTCGGGGAGGCGCCGATAATGGGAGTGAACACTTTTTCGGCACGCCGGTTCGTTCGCGCTGGCGGGAGGATTCCGGCACCTGTCCATTCGTTGAGGAATTGAGTCGCTCGTGGACTGCCGTGCCACGCCGTCGTGACGGTCCATCGAAGGCCGTATCGTGCAGCAGGAAGGACGGGAGGAGGCAGTCGGACTGTATCGCCTGCCGTCGGCCCTGGCAACTGGCACGATACGAGACAGTTTTTTGCCGAAGCAAGACTTTGCAAGTTGACCTTTGGTGCACGATCTGGTACAAGTGACATTTGGTCGACTAGTGTGGAATAAGTTCTTTGTCTGCAACAAATTGGACGCATCCAGGCACAGTCTGCGGTGAGGTATCGCCCTGCCGTGACTCGGCTCCGGCGCAGGCGGTGCTCGGTTGCCGTGGTTCCATTCCCTGCATCAGCGGAACCCAGTGGCGGCGGTTACATCCGGTACCCCACGACAAGCGGTGCCACCGAAGGAGTCTCTGGCGTTTATGGGAAAGGCAATAGGAATAGACCTGGGCACGACCAACTCCTGCGCAGCCGTGGTGGAGAACAACCAGCCCAAGATCATCATGTACAAGGGCGGGAACTACACCATTCCCTCCATGTTCGCGGTGGATGAATCCGGGAACAGGCTCGTCGGGCACGATGCGAAGAAGGTGTCTCAACTCAACCCGGCCGGCACCATCTATGGTTCCAAGCGGCTGCTCGGACGCAACTACGGCTCGAAGACCATCGAGAAGGTCCGACAACTGTTCACCTACGAAATCCTCGAGGGCGACCAGAACGAGGTCCTGGTGAAGATCAAGGACCAGATCTTCTCTCTCGAGCAGATTTCCGCTCACATTCTCGACAAGATCCGGGAGGTCTCCGAGGAATACCTCCATGACGAGATCACCAGTGCGGTGATCACCGTGCCGGCCTACTTCAACGAGCGCCAGCGTCAGGCCGTTCGGAACGCCGGTAAGATGGCCAAGCTCAACGTCATTCGTATCCTCAACGAGCCGACCGCTGCAGCGCTGGCCTACGGCCTCGGCAAAAACCTCAACCAGAAGCTGGCCGTGTATGACCTGGGAGGAGGAACCTTCGACATCTCCATCATCGAGGTGAAGGACAAGATCTTCGAGGTCATCGCCACCGGCGGCGACACCATGCTGGGAGGTATCGATTTCGACAACCGGGTGATGGAGTGGATCATCTCCAGTTTCCAGAAAGACCACGGCATCGACCTTTCCAACAATATCGTCGCCGTCCAGCGCATCAAAGAATCCGCCGAACGGGCCAAGATAGACCTGTCCAGCCTCGAGGAAACGCGCATCAACATCCCGTTCATTGCTCGAGGCCCCAAGGGGACCCTGAACGTGGACATGGTCCTGACCAGGGAGAAACTCGAGGAGTTGACCCACGACCTCGTCGATCGCACCCTGAGCACCTGCATGCGCGTGCTGAAGGAAGCCAGGCTCGAGTTGCGGGATCTCGACGAGATCCTCTTGGTCGGGGGCCAATCCCGGATGCCGCTCGTGCAGGCCAAGGTCACCGACTCGTTCCGGCGCCAGCCGTGCAAGGGGGTGCACCCGGATGAAGCTGTCGCGGTCGGCGCGGCCATCATGGCCCACTCCCTCACGGACCAGAGCTACCACAAGGTGGAGCTGCTCGACGTGCTCCCCATGGCCATCGGTATCGCCAAGGTCGACGGCACGCTCCTCCGCCTTTTTCCCAAGTTCAGTCCGATTCCCAGCTACAAGTCGTTGATCCTCACGAACTCCAAGGACAACCAGAAGTCCATCATGCTCAAGATCTACCAGGGCGACCACGAAGTGGCGGCCGAGAACGAGATCCTGGGCACCTTCATATTCTCCGGTATTCGCAAGGCCAGGAAAGGCACGGTCAAGGTGGAGGTCCTGTTTCACATCGACTCGGAAGGGATCCTCACGTTGAGTGCCAAAGACAAGGACACCGGCCAGAAGATGGAGACCGTCCTCAAGGTCAAGTCGACGACCGAGGTGGGGACCGAGAAGAAGACGACCATCAAGCGAACCAAGGGGGGGAAGGCGACCGTCAAGACGGTGAAGAAACGGGCGGGCAGGCCCGCCACGAAGTCCGGGACTCCCGCTTCGACAGCTTCGCCCGGGCGCACCAGGGCGAGTGCCGGAAAGAAAGCCCCGTGGGAAACCGGCGCCGGGGCCGACAGCCGTCTGCCACCACCCACGCCGAGCGCTCCGGCCAAGGAGAAGTGGCACGACCCTGTCTTCGACAAGGCGACGCGAGAACTCCCCAAGGAGAGTGTCTCGAAGATACTCGCCCAGGCCAGGGCCGAGATGGAGGCTGCCAAGGCAGCCAAGACCCCGGCGCAGCCGGCGCAGAAAGCAGCTCCGCCAACTGCGCAGGAACACCCTCCGGCGAAACCTGCTGGCCCGGAGACGCAGAGAGAGCCGGAACCCTCAGACGAACTCGACAAGAAACCCCAATTCGAGGCCGCTGCAAAGCCGGAGCAGAAGCCCGACACGAGGCCGGCCCCTCGAGGGCAGGCGAAACCTGCCAGCGAACCCCAAAAGCCGGTGCCGGAACCTCCCCGGCCCGGCGGCGAGCCGTCCGCCCGCGGGAAAGAGGCAGACGCCGGGATGGACAGCAAAGCAGTCCAGCGCACGCCAGAATCGCAAACCGCCTTCTGGAGGCTGCTTGCCCGTCTCGGCGCCTGGCTGCGATCCCTCTGGCGCACGCTCACCGGGAGTGGCGAGCATTGACGGTGCCCCGGTCCTCTTCCAGAACCCCTCGACCCACCGTCACGCCGGAATCGAGCGGTGCGATGATTCCCACACCCACTGGAGTCCACAAGTCCGCCACCACCGGGGCAACCGTGTGGCCGGCTTCGCGCCAGCCGGACACGTTGCCCAGGGAGAACGAAAAGGCCCGGGGAGCGCGCGATGCGTCCTAGGTTCGCTGGTCGATCCCACCCCGTCGTGGGGGCGGCCCTCGAGGTGCAGCTCGTCGACTTGGAGACAGAATTGCCGGTGCCGGCCGCTCCCGGCGTCCTGGAGGCACTCGTGGGCCGGCCGGGATTCCGTCCTAGCCTCTATCAGTCCCTCGTCCAGGTGGAAACCGAGATTCGCGACACGGTCGCCGAAGCCACCCGGGACCTCTACGAGCGGGTCGACACGCTCAGGCACCTCTGCGAACCCATGGGTATCGGCCTCCTATCCGGGGCAACTCATCCCATCGCAGGATGGCGGGACCTTCACATCGACGAGGCACCAAGGGCACAGGCTTTTGTGCGCCGCCTGCAATGGGTCGGGCGCCGGGCCGCCGTATTCGGCTTGCGGCTCCACGTCGGCGTTCCGGATGGCGAGAAGGCCATCGCCATCGGGAATGCCATCACCACCCTCGTGCCCTTGTTCGTGGCGTTGAGCGCGTCCAGTCCATTCTGGAGAGGACACGATACCGGGTTGGCATCGTGCCGGACTCGAGTCATCGAGAACATTCCCAATGCCGGTCTGCCCCCTGCGCTTCTCAACTACAGCGAATTCCTCGCCTACGTCCGAACCCTGCGCGCAGCGGAAACGATCGAGCACCTCGGAGACATCTGGTGGGACGCCAGGCCCAACCTGGGGCTGGGCACGCTCGAGTTGCAGGCCTGTGACGCACCGCAGACCCTTCGTGAAGCATCCGCCATGATGGGGTTCGCCCAGGCCGTCGTCGTCTGGTTGCTCCGAAACTACGAGGCAGGCAACCTCATTCCGCAGCAGGATCGATGGATCGTCCGCGAGAACAAGTGGCGCGCAACCCGGTTCGGCATCGACGCCGAACTGGTGACCAACCAGGGCGGTAGGCTGGCCACCGTGCGAGACTTCTTCGCCAGGGTGGTCGATGAGCTGGGTGACCTGGTGGACCAGCTCGACGTCAGGGACCAATTCGAGGTACTCGAGGAGATGCTGGCCAAGGGGCCAGGGTATGTCCGGCAGCGAAGGGCCTGCTCCGAGAACGGCCTCAAATCGGTTCCCGGATTGGTGATGGAAGAACTGCGCCAGGACCGCATATCCTACTAGGCGCACCTCGAAGACGACACCCGGGAGCAGGGCATGGGGATCACGTTTCCAGGTTCGAGCGAACCCACCATCGGCGTGGAGATCGAGTTGCAGACCGTGGACCCGGGGACGCTCGACCTCACCTCGGGCGCCCCGGCCTTGCTTCGACGTTTCCACGAGGACGCTCACGTCAAGCAAGAGCTGCTCCAGTGCTGCCTGGAACTCAACACACGGGTATGCCTCACCGTCGCCGAGGTCGAGCAAGACCTGAGAACGCGCATCTCGAGCATCATCACCGCCGCCGATGAGATGGGATACCGCCTCATTGCCGCCGGAACCCACCCCTTCGCCCACTGGACCGACCAGGAGGTCACACCCGACGCGAGGTACCACACCCAGCTCGAGCGCACCCAGTGGACCGCGCGCCGCATGCTGACATTCGGGCTCCACATCCATGTCGGCGTCGATACTGCCGAAAAGGCCATGGCCATCTTCAACCTGTTCCCGACCTACATCCCCCTCATGCTGGCGCTTTCCGCGTCGTCCCCGTTCTGGGAAGGCATGGATACGGGGTTGATGAGCGCTCGTTCCAAGGTGTTCGAGTCCTTACCCGGGGGGGGCGTCCCCTATCCCATGCGAAACTGGACCGAGTTCCAGCGCATGATTCGGATCCTGCAACAGATCGGAACCATCAATTCGATCCAGGAACTCTGGGGGGACGTCCGGCCCCACTCCCGGTATGGCACGATCGAGCTGCGGATCTGCGACGCCATGCCCAGCCTCGACGAACTGCTGGCCGTCGTGGCCTTCGCCCAGGCACTCGTCGTCCACCTGGGTGACATCTACGATCGGGGCACGCCGCAGCCGGTGCCACGCCACTGGATCGTGCAGGAGAACAAGTGGCGCGCCGTCCGGTGGGGCATGGACTGCCGGCTGGTGACCGATGAGTCCGGCGGACAGAAACGGTTCCGCACCGTGATGGAAGAAATGCTCGAAACGCTCGCGCCAGTATCCGACGCGTTGGGCTCGAGGCACTACCTGGCGACCGTGGAGCGGATGCTCGAGGCAGGACCCAGCGCCGCCAGACAGCGGCGCGTGTTTCGTGAAACCAACACCCTCGAGGCCGTGGTGATGAGCCTCGAGCAGGAGTTGCGATCGTCGTGTGCCGGCAAGGGGGGGGAGGCCGCAGCCGAACCGTCCGGCCTTCCCCAGGCCGGAAACACCGCAGGGCACCATGGGGCGACATGGAGAGACTTTTGACCGACACGATACCTCCGTTCAATCCGGACAATATCGTCGTGGTGCTGGTACAGCCACAGCACCCGGGCAATATCGGCGCCACCTGCCGCGCGATGAAGAACATGGGTCTCAAGCGATTGCGCGTGGTGGACCCTGCCCGCAAGGACATGGAGCAAGCCAGGTGGATGGCGGCCGGGGCACGCGATCTCCTCGAGAACATGGAGACGTTCGATCGGCTCGATGACGCGCTGGCTGACGTGACAAATATCGCCGGGACCACTGCGCGGACCAGGCACTGGCGCATTCCGGTGCTCGGCGCGCGCAATCTCGGCGCCTACCTGCTGCCTCGAGCCGCCAACAACCGGGTCGCCATTCTGTTCGGACGCGAGGACTTCGGGCTGCCCAACGAGGTGGCAGGCCGGTGCGATGTGCTCGTGCAGATTCCCACCGCGGCTTTGAAAAGCCTGAATCTCGCCCAGGCCGTCCTCATCGTCACCTACGACCTGATGATGTCCTGCTACCCCGAGCCGCCAGAGGAACCGAGGACCCTGGCACCGTGGCCGGACAGAGTGCGGCTGGTGACAGCGCTCATGCAGCTCGCCCGGCGCGTCGAATACCAGCAGTCCCGCAACCAGGAGCAGGTCAAGGCCATGATGCACGGCATGGCCGGGCGGCTGGCGTTGGACCGCCAGGAGATCCGGAACATCCTCGGGTTCGTGCGGAAAATCAACCACCATCTCACCTTCGCCGGTCTACCCCCGGCGGACGCCCCGCTCCCGTCTCCGGCACACCGAGACGCCGCTCCGTCCCTGGAGCACCCTGGCAGACCGGCGGTCTCGAGCCGGGACGAGTCGCGACCGGATCCGAGCGAGCGGGGCACACACGCGGCTTCGGGTTCGGCGCCAGACCCTGGCGACTGATGCCCCCGGAAGCTGTGGGGAGTCTGATGGTGACGCGACCGTTCCCGAGACGCGGAACGCCTCGACCCGGGATCGATGGCCCGCTGCAGTCGATGTGAGGCAAACCGGCCTACACACCCTGCGTGATGAGGTAGATCCAGTTGGCCACCAGGGCCGCCGGCACGACCACGCGAAAGAAGAACACGCAGAACGGGTGACGGAAGCTCGGCCGGAGCCGGGGCAACCGCCCCATCACGACCACCGCGGCATATCCGACATAGAGCATGGACAGACCAAGCCCGATTGCTCCGAGCGGGTTCAGCTCGAGCGCTCCCAGCCAGTCGGAGCGCACCGCGTGCAGGGTGGCCCGCGTGACCCCGCAGGTAGGACAAGGCAACCCGGTGACATGGCGGAACGGGCATCTGTACCAGGTGAACAATCGCGCGGGCAGGAGCCGCGCGGCGGCCAGCAGCACGAACAGCACGGTCCCCCAGATGAGTTCGTAGTCCGCACCCCCGTCACGGCGAGGGTGCCACCAGCGGAAACACCGGGAAGCGCTCCGTGATCTGCCGCGAATGGCGACCGGGGCAGCCCGGGACCAACGCCGCGCGCCCTGTCGTGCCGCCCCTGCCGCGTCCTTCGGGGGGAAGTTCATTTCGGTGCCTCGATGCGCGCTAGTGGTATCCGGAGAACACCTTCGTCATGAACGGCACCATGAACAGGGCCATCACCACCACCGCGAGGCCGCAACAGACGATGAACGGGAGAAAATAGCCCAGGACCGCCTTGCCGGTAGATGTTACGTGCAACTCACGAAGCCCGATGATGGCGATGACCATGCTCCACACCCCACCCACCATGGAGCCGCAAATCGGGACGATCTGGAACAGGGCGACCGAACCCGAGGCATAGCAAACGGCGCGAAACGTGGACTCGAAGCCGTTCTCCGCGCCGCCCACCGTAAGTAGAGACAGGTGTATGATGCCGGCAGACATGAACATCATGAGAACGATGAGCGCGGGAGATAGGACGGCGCCAGCGACGAGAGCCAGCGTGTCAGCACTCGCCGACGTGCCGGGAGACGTGGGCATCAGGTGAAACGAGCGGGCCGCAAGCTGCCATCCAATCCCTATCAGCGCGCCGATCGTCCCCAGAATGACCGCGAACAAGAGCGGTGATGTCAGGTCGCCTTCCGTCTTCATCCGGGAAAAGGTCTCGGCGGGCTCGAGCAGGCAGCCTCGAATCGTTTGTGCCAACCCACTCACGAAACCGTGCTCGTCTCGCCGGTCCCACGGGCACCCTTCCCGGAACCCGCCCGCATCGGATGCCACGCCCGCGCGGTACACCATGCCGCTGCCGCAATACGGGCAGGACGGCGTGGGATCGGCACTTTCGAATGTGTACCCGCAGTCCTCGCACTTCATCATGATATCGTCTCCCTGCTCAGTCGCTCATCTGGCGTCCCCTTGCCAGTCCTTGCACATTATCATGAAGGCTGTTCAGTGATCAACCTATCCACAATCCTTGCGTCACGGACAAGGTGAGAGGCAGGCCCACGATCGACGTGGGGAGGGGAGTGGGGAGTGGGGAGTAGAGAGTAGAGAGTAGAGAGTGAAGAGTGAAGAGTGAAGAGCGAAGAGTAGGGAGTGAAGAGTAGGGAGTGGGGAGTAGAGAGTAGAGAGTAGGGAGTAGAGAGTGAAGAGTGAAGAGTGAAGAGTGAAGAGTGAAGAGTAAGGACCTGCTCGCCGCCCGCGAAGGTCACCAGACACTGCCGGGGATGTAGTCTACCGGGTCGCCCGTGTGCACGAACAGAACCACGCCGCCAGGACGCCGATCCAGGTGTGCCATCACGTCCATCGCCGTGGCGGCCGTCTCGGCCGGCGGATGATCCGGCGTGTGGCGATAGGCCGGCAAGGCCAGCCAGTACCTGCCGGCAAGCCGTCCTCGAGGCAGCACGTCTCGCACGACCTCTTCGACGCGCGCGCGGTAGTCGGCCTCGGTGTCCGCCAGGCGTCCGTAGTCGTAGAGGGGGATGACGAGTTGGTCGCAGTGACGCGCCAGCGTCCGGTAGGGGCGGTGCGTCTGCCACGTGTAGCCGGGGTGTGACGACTGGGCAGATACCCCCCGGGCATACTTGGGACAGAACAAGGAGAGAACGAACCCCTTGCCCGCGGCCGATCGGATCTCTTCGAGAAGGTGCACGACGTGGGGCACGTCCGCCACGGGGAACGGCTCCATGTCCACCTGGATGCCATCGAAGCCCAGGGACTGGAGTCTGACGGCGGCAGAAACGAGCGCGGAGCGATGCGCCGGATTGGCCGGGTCGAACCCGCGGGCACCGGCTCGAGGGGTGTCCCCGCGCGCGTTCCCGCTCCCCCCCTCTCCTTCCGAACGCTCGAGAAAGATCCATCCCACCACCGATACCTGGACGCCGAAAGTGTTCCTGCAGCGCTCCGGAAGGGTGGCAAGGGCTTCGGCGTGCGGGTCGTTCCGGCCGCCGGTGGCGCCGATTGGCACGACGAGCGTTTCGGCGAAGTCGGAGAACGTGCTGCCGGCAGGGTCGAACACCCCCAATTCTGGAAAGACCACGTCATGGGCGTCGCCCCGCAGCGCCGCTTGCTCCTGGAATGGAGAAGAATAGTAGGTGTACCCCATGCTGGTGTAGAGCCCGCGTTGCTGCGTCCCTCGCACCGCGCACGCACCGGCCGCGAGCAGCGCGGCGAGACTCAGCACCACCTGGACCCACGACGACCCGGGAGACCTCCTCGAGGCCCCTCCCCGCCCGAAACGAGGAGAACACACCCTGGCGGCACGCTTTCCCGGCCGAATGAACGGCCCGGTGGACAGGAGATTCTGCGACGGATCCGGTCGGTGCGTCATGCGGTTTCGCCATTCGACTCGAGGCGGCCAGAGTGCCTGGCTCGAGCGATTATACGAACTCGAGGCGCAATCCGACAGGCAAAAGGGGGAGCGGCGTGCTATCATGCACCGTTGGCCGCACCATCGGCCGTGGGTGTGCGCATCATGACCCGAACCCTGCCCGAACTCAGGACGGACCTTCTCTACAACCTCTCCCGTGCGACGAGGCGGTCCCTGGTGCGTCCGGACTGGGTATCCATCAACCTGACACTTCGCTGCAACCTCCACTGCCCGATGTGCAACACCTGCTACGACGTCCCCCGAGAGCTGACCACACGCGAGGTGAAGGACATCATCGACCAGGTGGCCCTGTGGGGCGTCAGAATCCTCAACCCGCTCGGCGGCGAACCATTCATGCGTGACGACCTCGTGGAACTCCTCGAGTATGCCTGCCTCAAGGACTTCTACATCACGTTGACCACCAACGGCACGCTGATTTCGCCGGAGGCGGCTCGAGGCATCGCGCGGATCGCCTATGATCGGCTCCACTTCAACATTTCTATCGACGGGCCCCGGGAGGTCCATGATCGGGTGCGGGGCCCGGACACGTTCGATCGGGCGCTCGAGGGGTACCGCCTGATCCGCGACGCGGACGAGGCGGCGGGGAATCCGCCCCGCAAGATCGTGGTGAACACCGTCGTCAACGACCTCAACCTGGACGCCATCCCGGCGTTCGTCCGCTGGTGCGAGGCCCGGGGCTTCCAGGGCATCCAGCTTCTCACCTTGTTTCAGCCCGAAACAGATTCCGCTTCGCAGGCCGCTCGAGCCCTGGGGATCCCGAAGTCCCGCTGGTCCGACCTGGACCGCATGGTCGACCAGGTGCTGGCCTTCCGCCGGGAGACGGATCCGCTGCGATTCACGGTGGCAAACACGCCGCACGAACTCGAGATCATGAAACGTCACGTGCGCGGAGACCTGCCGCCTCGTCGCGCCAGGTGCTATGCCGGATGGAAGGAACTGTACATCAACGCCGACGGGGAAGCCATCATGTGCGACGGCCACCTGGACTTCCTGGCCGGCCGGTTCGGGAACGTGCGGACCCGGACCCTCCAGGAGCTGTGGGCGTCGCCCGAACTGCGGGAACGCCGCAAGGCCGTCAAGGCCTGCTCCCGACCCTGCATACAGGATTGCTATCTGAGGGAGTCATCGGATTCACTGATGCAAATCACGCGAGAATTCACTCGAATCGCAGCTCGAGCCATAAGGGCACGCCTGCGGCCCCCACGACGAGACCATGTCGTCATGCCCGGCACGTCATTGTGCCTCGAGCTGTCCGACGTGTCGGATGTCAATCCCGGGCACGATCCCTTCCGCTCCGCCGAACGGTTTGCGCAGTTGTGCGCCAAGCTCGAGGTCCCTTTTGACCGCTGCTACGAGGACCCGTTCGAGTACTATGACATGAGGAACCGCGGGTATTTGAATTTCAACCGCGGTTTCATGGGGTTCGAGCTTGTCAAGAAGTTCGTGCCGGAACTCGAGCAGGCACGTGTCCAGCTCGACGAGGTGCGATTGGGCTGGCGGGGCGACCCGTTGCTCCATCCCGAATTCGTTCCAATCTACCGCTTCCTCCTGGACAGATCGGGCCCGCGCGGCGTCTTCCGTCGCATCCGGGTGGACACGTTCGCCACCCTGATGAACACGGAGTACGTGGATGTGGCGCTGGAAGCGACCAACGTGCCCCAGACCTGGTTCATCGTGCTGGACGCCGCAACGCCGGAGAGCTACCGGCGGGTCAACGGGGCAGACCTGTTCAACGTGGTGTCGGAGCGGCTCGACTACCTCGTGGCGCGCAAGGTCATGAAACGGGCCGAACAGGTCCGGTTGGTGCTCGTGTTAACCGTGCTTAAGGAGAACCTGTCCGACGCGGTGGCGTTTCGGGAATTCTGGACTCGGCGCCTGACCGACCAGGGCCTGTCTGCCCCGGCGGTCGTCGTGGGCGGCCCTCTTCCTGGTCCCTCGATGCCGGCCGGGCCGCTGGTGCACGCCGGGCGGCCGGGCCAGGAGACCGGTGCCGGCGACATCCTGCTGTTCCGGCGGGAGGATGCAAGCACGTTCCTCGAGCAGCGGGAGGCCAACGAGCGGCTGTCCCGAGTCGCGCGGGACCTTGGCGTGAAAGACCCGCTCATCGATCGGGATACCGGGCGTGCCCCACGGTGTGCCGGGCCGTTCAAGACGCCCACAGTGAGCTGGGACGGCAAGGTGACGGTGTGCGACCGGGACCGCTTCCTGAAGCTCAGGCTTGGAGAAGTGACTCGAGACGACCTCGTGGACATCTGGTGGCGCGGTCCCCATGTCAAGGAGCTGCGTACCGCCGTGTACCATGGCCGCCTGCACTTCCAGGAGCCCTGTCGCCACTGTCGTTACCCGTTTTCCCCCAACGCGCTCGAGATCACCAGGGCTGAACTCGAGACCTGGTCCCGGGGTGGCGGGACCTAGCGCGCCGGCGTGGTCGAATTGCGATATTGGAGTGTGTCATGCGAATCCTGATCGTGTTTCACGGAAGGCTTCCAGGTGGTCCCTACCCGGTGCCCGGCATGGCGGTCCGCGCCTACGGCAACGGCATCGGCCTCGCCGCCCACGGTTTCGAGGTATGCTATGCCAGCCGCCGGCGCGACCTGGAGAACCGGCCAGTGCCGGGGTTGCCCCCGGTGCACCCTTTCGAGGGGAAGCGGGAACTGGTCTCGCTCGTCAAGGCAGTGGCCCCTGACCTGGTCCTCGTTGAAGGCACCTACGACGTGGCGATGCTGGCCGACCTCGACCTACCCATCGCGGTCGATCTTTTCGCCCCTCGAGTGCTCGAGGCGCAGTGGGAGGAGGTGGACGTCTCCTAAGAGATGCTGTCGCTGGTGGAGGCCCTGTCCCGGGCCGACTACTTCCTGGTCACCACGGATCGGCAAAAGCATTTCTACCTCGGGGCGATGGCCCTGTCCGGCGTCGACTGCCGCGAGGACCGTATCGCCGTGGTACCGATTGCTGCCGTGGCGGACGCGGGCGGCGTGCCCATGGCGGAAGACCCGGCCTTCGTATCGGGCGGGGTGGCCTGGCCCTGGCAGGACTCGAGCTGGGCCTTGGAGCGCGTGGCAGCGCGGCTCGACGCCGACGGACGCGGGACATTGCACCTGTGGCGGGGAGCCTATCCGCTGAAAGCCGAAGGGGACGAGATCCCCCCCGCCCCTGTCCCGAACGGTCCTCGAGTCGTGGTGCACCCGCTCCTGGATCATCCGGAGATGTGCACCCTCATCGCCCGCTCCTGGTGTGTCGTGGACGTCACCGCCAGGAACCTCGAGCGGGAAATGGCGCTGTCGTTCCGCCAGGTGGACGCCCTGGCGTGCGGCACCCCGCTGGTCATCGGTGCCCATCAGCCCCTGGCGGCGTGGATCGCCGACTACGATGCCGGTTGGGTCGTGTCGCACGGCGACGACGCTGGCTTCGATCTCGTTCTGGAGCAGGTGATCGGCGATGCCGAACTGGTGGCGGCGAAAAAGAGGCGCGCGCGACAACTCGCCGAAGAGCGATTCGCCCCGGCGCATGCCCTGGCCCCTTTCGTGGAGATCGCGCGCGAGCCCGCGCGGAGGCACGGGCACGTGACGCTGGTCACGGCCCTCGCCCAGCGCAGCGAACAGGCCGGAGAGTTGGAGACCCAGCTTGCTGAGACCCGCCACAGACTCCAGGACCTGGAGTCCGACATCGCAAAGAAGGACCAGGAGAATGCCGAACTGACGGCCCAGGTTCGAGGGTTGATGGACGCCGTGGGCAAGCTCAGTACGTCCCTCGAGGCGGCCGCGCGAGGGCAGGAGAACGCTATCCTGGTGGCGGCGGAAAGGGAGGACGCTGCCGGGGCCGACCTGGTCGCCCTTCAACGTGACCTCGCAGCCTCCCGGCGGGACGTCGTCAAGAAATCCCTCGAGCTGGAAAAATGTCTGACCCAGCGGGACGCGCTCGAGGCCGATGTCGCCAACCTCGAGGAGCTGGCTCGAGGGCTTCGCCAACGGCTGGAGAAGGCACTCCAGGATGCCGCCCACTGGCGCACCCGCCATGACGCGGCGCGACGGCAGGCAACGGAACTGCGTGCCGAGCACTACCGGCTCCGGGAGGAACTCTCCAAGAAGGAGGAAGAGATTCAAGCGTTGTGGCAGACCAGGGACCGGCTGAACGATGACATCGCCGGCCTGGCCTCGAGGCTTTCGGCGGCCGACGCCGCGCTGGCCGCCGCGGAAGCCCGGACGCGATCGCGCATCGAGGGCCTCGAGGGCGCGCTGGACGATCAGCGGGAGGCCACTTCGGCGTGGAAGGCACGGTGCGAGCAGACGGAGCGGGCACTTGCCGGCGTTCGGTCCGAGTTGGAGGCCTTGAAACGCTTTCGAGGCCTTGCCCGGCTCGTCCGTCTGGCCGGAGAAGTGGTGGATCGCGGCCGGAGCCGGGTCCGGTGACGGCGGGATGTCCGCGCGCAGTGACAGAAATCTTGTTGCAAGAGGAGCCGGTTGGCGCTTAGAATCTTTCCGTTGTCCCAGGTGCCGGCGGCGTTGAGACCCGGCACCGCTCCCGGGATGTCTCGTGCCAACCCTGGCCGGCGCAGCAGGCGCGCGGGGGAGCCCGTCGGGGGGTCTCGACTCGAACGGAAACATGCCTCGTGAGTACCCATCATCCTGGAGCCGTTGACGACAGAATAGGTCCTTACCGCATCGTGACCACGATCGGCGCGGGAGGCATGGGCCAGGTACTCAAGGTCCAGGATACCCGTTCCGGCCAGTACTACGCCCTGAAAATCCACTACTCGCCCACGGACAAAGAGGCCGTCCTGCTGACCTATCGCCGGGAACACCGGGCGATGTCGCGTTGCGACCATCCGAACGTCATCAGGAGTTTCGAAAGCGGTGTGCACGAGGGCTGTCCGTACCTCGTCATGGAGTTCGTGGATGGCGCGCCGCTGACGGATTTCCTCAAGGAGCGGGACTTGCGCCCCGGACCCGAACGCGACAAGATGGCCGCGTTGCTCGGTATCCAGATCGCCAGCGCGCTCGACCACATCCACAGTCGCAACCTGGTGCACCTGGACCTCAAGCCGGCCAACATCCTGGTGACACCGGACGAAAAGGTCAAGCTCATCGACTTCGGCATTGCTCGAGAACTCGACGCCGACAGGTCACGGCACCGTACCGACGCCGTCGGCACCTACGCCTTCTGTTCGCCCGAGCAGGTCACGGGCGCCCCATGTGACCATCGCTCCGACCTTTACTCGTTCGGCGTGGTCATGTACCTCTTGTTGACCGGAGAATTGCCCTTCGTCGCCGAAGAGGCCATCGCCTACATCCTCAAGCACGTCAACGAGCCTCCTGTCCCCCTCGAGGCATGCTACCCAAACGTGCCCCCCCCGTTGCGTGATGTCGTCTTGAGGCTGCTCGAGAAGGAGCCGCTGGCACGACCCCAAAGCGGCCGGGAAGTCGAGCGGGTGCTCAAGGTCTTCGTCGAGGAAGCCTGGAGAAAGGAGGGACTGGCTGCTCCGCTCGTCGTCCCGGTCGAGACTGCCCCAGAGGTGCGCCTGTTCGAACCCGCCTTCGTCGGACGGGAGAACGCCAGGAGGCGGCTCGCCGGCTCGGTCTCCCTGCTGCAGGCGGGAGTGGGGGGAATCGACGTGATTCTCGGGGAGCCCGGCATGGGCAAGGGGCAGTTGATGAACGACGCCCTGTCCGGCGCGCGCGCTCGAGGCATCGCCGTGTTCACCGCCCGGTGTCATCAGGGTGCCAGCCGCCCATTCCATGGCCTGGTGGAACTCCTCGAGGCCCTCGTTGCCTACCTCCTGCGGCGCGAGGTCAACCTCGTCCAGGTCGAGTTGGGCGCCCATCTCCCCGTGCTGGCCAGGGCTTTTCCTCCTGTCGCCGCCCTGCTGCCCGCACACTCCCCCGCCGTCGGAGACGCCGCTCCCCACGTGGAACGAGAACGCCTGACCGAGGCACTCCAGGCTTTCCTCGATGCCATCCTTCCAGGCCCCACCGTGCTGGCCTTGCGCGAACTGCAGTGGGCCGACAGCTCATCCCTGGACCTGCTCGAGACCGTGGCACTCCGCGGTCCGGACGCCGGAAGATCTCCCGTGCTCCTCGTGGGAACCATCTCCACGCCGGCACAGCCAGAAAGCACCACACTGAAAAGGTGGTGCGGCGATGGCCCGCCACTGGTCGAAACGCTCGAGCTTCGGCCTCTCTCCGAGCCCGAGGTCGGCAAGATGATCGACTCCATGCTGGGCGGACACATCGACCTGGGTCCGGTCGGGACGATCCTCTACCAGGAAACACGAGGCATTCCCCTTCACGTCCTCGAGGCCATCCGCATGATGGTGGACCGCGGCGACCTCGCCCCCCACGCGGTAAGCGGCGACGACATCTCCGGCTGGACGCTCTTGGTCCCGGACGAATCGGAGACCGTGGAAGACCTGGGCCGGGCCTTCGGCAACGCCTTTCGCGAGCGCGTGGCACTGTTGCCGGACACGCCCCGCAGGTTGCTCGAACAGATGGCTGTCCTCGGACGGCCGTGCACCTATCCTTGGCTCCGTCTGGTCACACCGGTGACCGAGGACGAACTCCTGGACCTGCTGGACCATCTGATGGCACGCCGGATCCTGGTGGAAATGCCAGCGGGGCACAATAGCTTGTTCTGGTTCTATCACCCGTGGATGGCCAAAATCCTGCGCGAATCCCTGGTGCCGGCAATCACGAGAAAGCTCCACCGGGTGGCGGCAGAAGCATGGACCACCGTTCACGGCGACGGCGACACCGAATCCCTGGAGATGGTCGCCCTGCACCTGTTCGACGGACATGCCTTCGCGAAGGCCGGCCCCCTCCTGGTCAAGGCCGCCGCGACACGCTTCAAACTGGGCCTGCATGACGAATGCCGCCCCCTGCTCGAAAAAGCCATCGAGGCCGCCGGTCATGCCCCGGAAGTCGAGCCTGGTATTGCTCCCGACGCGCACCTGCTCCTTGGCAGGTTGGAACGCGGGCAGGCAACCTACGAGCGCACATCGAGTCATCTCCGAACTGCTGCCGCCCGCGCGGAAGAGGCTGGCAAGCCCGAGATCCAGGGGAAAGCCCTCTCCGCATTGGCGGAACTGGCCGCGGACCGCGGTGACCATCGGACCGCCTGCGTCCAGTTTTCAGAGGCAATCAAGGTGCTGCGCGACGGTGGGGCCCGCGACAGCCTAGTCTGGGCCACGTTGGGCCTGGCGTCGAGCATGTGGTATCAGGGAGACTTCGATGTCGCCAGAAAGTGTTTCGCGGACGCCCTCATCGCAGCGAACAAACTGAATGATAACGGATTGGCGAGCCGGGCCGTCCACGGACTCGGCCTGGTCGCTGTCCAGGAATGTCGCCTGAAACAGGCCATCAAGCACTTCTCAGAGGCCGCCAACCTGTCCCGGGCATGGGGCCGGGATACCTTCTTCATGCTGTGCCAGCGGGATGAAGCCCAGGTTCGCGCCCTTACCGGAGACCTCGAGACCGCCTCATCCCTGGCCGCCCGCAGCCTCGAAGCACTCGAGCAGACCGGCCAGGCAGGCGACCTCGCGGGGGTCCATGCCACGCTGGCCGCCATCGCCATCGAGCGTCGCGACCTGGAAACAGCGCAGGCCCAGGTCGATGCGATGACCGATGCCCTCAAGCACGAACCCAACCAGTACCTCCGCTGCATGAAACACCTGTTGCTCGGCCAGTTGGCGTTGGCTCGAGGCAAACCGAAAGTCGCCCGGGTCGCCGCCGGCGAGGCCATCGACCTGGCCCGAGCCGGACGATATCGTCCCTTGGAGGCTCGAGCACGCCGGTTCGCGGGAGCAGCACTCATACACCTCGGGTCGATTCGGGAAGGGATCATTACCATTCGGAGAAGCCTGTCCGCAACCGAGAAGCTCGGCGATGTCCCCGGTATCCTCGAGGCGCGGCTGTTCTACGCCGAGGGCCTGGTCGTCCGCGGTGACCGGGAGGAAGCATGGGAGGTGCTCGCCGACATCAAGCCTCGCCTCAGGGCCGCCGGGCTTCGTCTTCTCCTCGTCCGTGCACTCGCCCTCAGCGCGCGCCTGGCTTCCATGGCCAGGAACCCCAAGATGGTCCGGGCACACGTCCACGAGGCCTTCAAGCTCGTACACGAGATCCGCAAGGACATGCCGGTGGAAGCTTGCGCGCTGTTCGATACTCGCCCCGAGATCAGGTTGCTCGTCACGCTCCGGCGTGAATGATGCCCTCGCCAGCCCGTGCCGGATGCCCCCCCGGACCGGCTTCGCCACGAACGCGAATCCCCGGCCGGAGTCGCCCCGATCAATAGACACCCACAAGGACGATATCCTTGACTAGTCTATTCTTGTGAAAGAAGAAACACGAAGAACGGCTGTAGTCCCGCACGCCGATGTCCCACACGCTCGAGACTCTGCCGGATGCGTCCCGCTCGTGGGCTGGCGGCGGCGGGAAGGGCGCCGCCTGCCTGACCAGGTCCAGCGCCTCCCGGTTCCATCGCCTGCTCCCCGAGGAACGAACGATGGTCGCCGAAATCAACGCCCCGTCCTGGTCGACGACAACCCGGACCTGGGCGAGCGAGTATCGTTGATAGGTGCAGGACGCCCCCGTGACCTGGTCATCCGTGCCTTCCGGCGTGAAGTACTCCACCCGCGTCTCCGGCCTCACCGGCCACCGGCGCACATCCTGGCGCGTCACCTTCCACGCAGCCTCCATTCGTGTCGATACGCTGTTCACTTCGGGGGAGACCAGTCCTCGAGCGACCCGGTCCTGCGCGACGATGCGTTTGCCGTCGTCCTCGATGCGCCTTTCCACGACGGGTATCGGGACGAGTCCTGTCCCGCGCCCCGTGCCGTCGCCCCAACCTTCGCTTTCGCCCGGCGAACCCGGCCCCGCTCCGTCGCCCGTAGCAGGGCCGCCGATCGTGGCGCCCGTCGCCTCTCCCGGTGCGACCTCCCAGCGATCCGGGAAGATGTCGGGCACGGATGCCTTGCGTTCGGTCGCAGGCGTGGCCGGAATGGCCGGCGACGAACGGTTGGCAGCAGGCGCAGGCGTGGCCACCGGGAGAATTCGGGGCACAACCCGCCTCGAGCCGCGACGTGACGGCAGGGCAGCCACACGTCGTGCCGCAGGTTCGGGCCCCGGGGTCGTTTCGTCGCCGGCCCGGCTCGTGTTTTGTTCGGGCGGAGACGACAGGAACACCCATTCCACCTCGAGCTGCTCCGGCGGGGATGATACCCAATGGCCACCGTGCCAGACAGCGATACCCAGGGCGAGGTGGAAGAGCGTGGAGAGCCCGATCCAGATGGGCAGTTGACGATCCGATGCGGTGTTCGAAGTCACCATGGCCCGGCCTATTCCACCTCACCGGCCATCCGCTCGAGGTACCTGGCGAACAACTCGGGGCGGCCGATACGCTCCAGGTAGCTCCGGATCTCCTCGTCGGTCATCCGGTAGAAGTTGATGCCCCCGCACCGGGCGCATGCGGGCATCTTCTCGAATTGCCCGAGGATGTGCCAGAGGCGATACCGGGTCATCGCGGGCCCCTCCCACAGCTCGAGAAAGCTCGATTCGGCCAGGTTGCCCACTTCGATTTCGCCGTGCACATCGGCACAGCACACCATCAACTCGCCGTCCCAACGGATGACCGGCGTTTTCCAGAGTCCCGGGCAGGGTCGGCGTCCCGTTCCCATGTCCTGTCCTTCCAGGTGGCTACGTGGATGTGGGCCTTGTCGTACGGACGAATGTCGAACGCCCGAAGCGTGTGGTCGTAGAGTTCGTCGGCCAGCCGCTGCCCCTCGCCCCCGGCCGCCACGCTGAGCCGCTTGATCATGACCTCGTTGTATCCGATACCTCGCCGCCCGCCGGCAAGGCGCCTGTCCCAGTGTTCCATGAACGCCCTGGTCTCGTGCGCATTCCCGCCTTGCAGCACGAACTGGAACTCCAGATTCAAGTTCATCGGACCATCGGCAAGATCCGCTCGACGCTCCAACAGGTACTCGATATGGTCGAGAACGCGGCGGAACGTGCCTGGCGGCGCACCCTTCACACGCGCGTAGGTGGCTTCGGTCACGGCGTCCAGGGAGAAGACCACGAGAATCGGAAAGTCACGGTCGCGAAGATAGATGTCGATCAGGGCATCGACGCGGCGTGGTGTCAGCGCTGTGCCGTTGGTATCGATGCGAAAATAGCCACATTGCTTCCGAAAGCGATCGTGACAGATGGCCACCATCTCCATCAGATTGGGGTGAAGAGTCGGCTCACCGAGCCATTGGAAGATCACGTGATCGAACCGGACAGGAGAACCCGCGATGTCGTCGGCGATCCTACGTAGCAGGCGGATGGGCATGAATCCCTGCGGGTGTGATCCGTGCACGGACTCCTTGCGCTCCACCTGGGGGGTGCACATGCGGCAGTGTAGGTTGCAAACATCCGTCGGTTCGATCTGAAGGACGCCGCAGCGGTAGATTCTCGCCATGGAACCGAACCTCACGGCGGGCGACACGCGATGGCCCCCGGCCGAAAATTCAAGTATAGCAGGGAGGTTCCGATGCGTCGAGTGGTATGAAGGCAGGGGCGATCCGCGTTGTCCGGAAATTGAGTGATGTGGTGACGAACCGAGGCCGTCGAGACGGTACTTCCTTGGATTCCAAGGCGAAACATCCCTTGGAAGGCGGGGCGCAGCCTGCCTGCAGCGGTTCCCCCCCCCCCAGATCTGGTCACGGGGCGCTGGTCGCGGCACACAAACACTGGTGGCGTTTTCTCGAGACGGGATGTCTCGTGGCGGCTATATTGATTGGGAAGCCCATACCCGGGCGTCGTTGGCGTCTGGCAGGGGCCATGACGCCCGACGGTGGTGGCTCCAAACGTTCAAGCTCATTTGAGAAAGCATCGCAGGTTGGTGCCCGTGCGTGTATCTTCCATGGGCGAGAAAGACCTGCCTGCGATTCGGAGTGAAGCAAGTATGGTTGTGCCGGCCGCCTGGCTGCGTCGATGCCGGAGCGAGACGCACGGCAGCCCGGTTCCGGCCCCAGGTTTCGGCGCGGGAAGCCAGCGTTCGAGGGGACGGTGGGTTTTCTTCGCCGTCGGTGTCACGGCGCTCCTGGGGGCATGCACCTCGAATCGGTGCCAGCGCCTGTGCGACGCTTTCTACCAGATGGAACTCAGGTGCGCGCTGTTTGCCAACCACGACCAGTACCATCCCCTCCGGTGCGAGGCCGGAGCCAACGATCCCCAGCAACTGCGCCAACAGGCAGACTACGACATTCGGCGGTGCGAGCAAGATTTCTTGAATCCATCGTGCGAGGAGCAGGAAGCGTGCTGCAAGGCGGTCTGCTTCGAGGCTCTTCTCGAGGATTTCGATGCGGTGGTGGATACCCGTGAGAGGGATTACGAACAGAAGCGAGACCTGTGCAGGAAGTACCGGGAACTGGTGGCCGAGGGCGATGCGCCATGGTGCCTGTCGCTCCGCGCCGACTGTCACGCCGAACTGGTGGGTGCGGGGGGTACCTGCGCTGCTGGCGGCTAGCCTCATCGTGGCCGGCCCGGCCTGTCGAAACGAATGCCAGCAGCTCTGCGATCGCATGGCAGGCCTTTTCGAAGCCTGCGGCGTGCCTTATGACGACGCGGAACTCTCGCAATGCCGCGATGCCTACCGGGATGCCACGGATGCTCAAAACGATCAATGCGCCGCCCAGACTGACGACGTGGTCTGGTCCAATCTCCGGCTGAAGAGCAGCACTGACGACGCCTGTGATGTCTTGCGCGAATACGGGGAGTAGCCTGCGCGCCCCGGCGTCCGCAGGGCCAACCGCGAACCTCCACAACCCACTCCTCCGGCCCGCCTACGGGAGGAAGACATCGAGCCCATCGCCATCGAGAAAGTCTTCCGTATCCGGGCTCCAGGATCCTCCACTGACAAGGATGTCCCCGTTGTTCAACGCCGACACCGCCGGGCCCAGCGTCGGGTCCCGTGCGACATCCCCCTGGCCGGAGCCGTTCGGATCATCGGGGGTGCAGGTGGCTTGCGATGCGTCCAGGAAGCGAAAGGCTCCGGCGCCATCGTTGGCGAAGTGGTCGTAGATCTCCGGCGGGGGAGTGGAACGGGCATCCTCCCCCACGCCACCGGCGATGAGCACGAGACCATGTGCCAGCGGAACGGCGAGATGGAAGGCGCGGGGGCACTGCATGGCCGGACCCCGGACGAACGGGCGACTGGTGGCCCTGGCCACCAGGTAGACCTCGGCGTACTCTGCCATGACAAGTTCGAACGCCGCACCGGAAGACGTGGGTTCTCTCGTGTAGCCGCCAGTGACGAGAACGTCGCCTCCGGTACCGGGGATGACCATTGCCTGGTGGCCAGCTCGAGGGAACAGCAGGAACCCGGCGTGGGACGCTGATGCTGCCTCCATGTCAACGACCTCGGCCTCGGCCACGAGGCTCTCGGTAGACACTGTTGACCCTGAGATGCCCCCGGTCAACAAGACCTTTCCGTTCTCGAGCAGCGTCGCCTGATGGAAGATTCGAGGATAGAGGAGGTCGAACACTTCGCCGGGGGTGCCGTCGGCGTTCCAGAGTTCGCAGGTGTCCGAGATGGCGACACCGGGCGAGGCGGAATTGCTGGCACCGACACCGCCGCACAGGAGGATGGCCGCCGGGGATGTCTGTGTTGCCGCCGGATAGGATCGAGGCACCTCGAGAAACGGTCCATCCGCAAAGCGATCCCCACCGCTCCCGAACCATTCGACGGACTCGAGGGGTGGTGTGGACTCGAGATCCACTCCGGGCACCGCCAGGCCGCTCGAGGTCGTGAGAAACGTGCGGTTGAACGTGTCCCCGCCCAGGATCGCCGCGCGCTCCAGGGTGTTGCCGGAGTCATCTTCGACCGACACGCAGGCCGCCGCGTGGTGCATGCGCGCCGTGTTCAAATCGGGCCCGGCCTGCGAAAAACCGAATTCCTGCCCCACCCAGCCGTCGTCGAACAGCACCGTCGCACCCGACGCTGCCCCGGAAGCGTCCACACCGGCTGCCAGCAGCGTCGGACCGCCCGGAAAAAGGGTGGCGGTATGTCCGGCAAACGGGAACGGCAGCCGTGCCGCAAGCCGGTTCATGGCCCCTATCCGGCCAAGAAGCAGCACGACATCGGTCGCACCATCCTCCGGCAGTGTCAGCGGGCCCGAATCGGCTCGAGCGATCAGGGTTCCAGTCGATGACGATCCGTCGCCGCCCGTTCCCTCCACGTGCAACCGGACCGTCTCACCCTCCGCCGTCGGCGGCAATCCCTCGAACAAGGCGGCTTCCGCACCGGGAGCCTCGAAAGTGGCCTCGAGAAGCATCCCGTTCTTCTCCCCGCCGGTGTAGGACACGCGCGCGGTATAGGCAGCGATGTCGTTCAAAAAGCCGGTGTCCTCGGGCAGGGCGAACGATACGTCCAGGACCGGCTTCTCCTCCTCGGCCAGGCAGCCCGCAAGCAACGCCAGGAGCAGAAACGCCGGGATACGGGAGGCTGTGTCGAGTGGCCGCATGCACGATACTCCGCTGCAGAGATGAGCATACCGGGAGGACGGGTCACGCCGCGTTCGAGCCGAACTCTCGGGCGGCATGGTACAGCGTCAGCATCAGAAGTGTCAACCGGGCGTCGCCTGCCGGGCTCGAGTTGGGGGCTTGCGTCCACGGAAGGTGCACGGTATCATCCTCGCTGAAGCAATGGCGAAAAACGGGCGCGAGCGACTCGAGTCGGTCGTTCATGGCGAGCCACAGGTGCGAGGGTGATGGGGATGGGTCGTGTACTGGTGATCGACGACGACGAGATGTTGTGTCAAATGATGAGCCGGCATCTGCAAATCATGCACCACGAGCCGGTGTGCGCCCTGTCACTGAAGGAGGGACTGGCGCGTCTCCGAAACGGGGCATTCGATGTCGTCCTCCTGGACGTCCAACTCCCTGACGGCAACGGGTTGACCGCGATACCCGCTGTCCGGGCTGCCAACGGTGCGCCGGAGGTGATCATCATCACCGGACAAGGGGACCCGGACGGGGCGGAACTGGCCATCAAGAGCGGCGCCTGGGCGTACCTTGAAAAACCCGTATCATTGAAAGACACAGCGCTGCAACTGACTCGCGTGTTCGAGTACCGGCGTGAACGGGCCCAGAGCCCTCCAATCGTGGCGCTCGAGCACCCCGACATCGTGGGCAAGAGCCCCGAGATGAAGGCCTGTTTCGATCTCGTGGCACAGGCCGCGGTGAACGACATCAACGTCCTCGTGACCGGCGAAACCGGAACAGGCAAGGAACTCGTCTCCCGCGCCATCCATGACAACAGCCGCCGAGCCACCGGACCGTTCGTTGTCGTCGACTGCGCCGCCTTGCCCGACACACTTGCGGAGACCATCCTGTTCGGCCGCGCCAAGGGCGCCTACACCGGGGCGGACCGGGCCGCGCCGGGGCTGGTCAAGCAGGCCCACCTCGGCACGCTGTTCCTCGACGAAGTGGGGGAACTCCCCCTGGGCGTCCAGAAGGTCTTCCTGCGCGTGCTCCAGGAACACCGGTTTCGTCCCGTCGGCAGCGACGTGGAAGTCTGCAGCGACTTCCGCTTGATCGCGGCCACGAACAGAGACCTCGACACCCTGGTGGCTGCCGGGCAGTTCCGTGAGGACCTGCTGTATCGTATTCGCTCCATGGCCATTCGCGTGCCCCCGCTACGGGAGCGGCGCGAGGACATTCGAGCCATCGTGCTGCACCACAATCACAGGATCTGTACCCGCAACAAGTCGGCGACCAAGGGCTTCTCCCCCGATTTCTTCGAAGCGTTGATGGAATACGACTGGCCCGGAAACGTCAGGGAACTCGTGAATACACTCGAGACTACCCTGGCCACGGCCGCCAACGAACACACCCTGTTCGCCCGTCATCTCCCGGTCAACCTGAGAGCCCACGTGGCACGCAATGCCGTGTCCGGGTCAACCGAGGAACATCCCCCAGACGCTCTATCCGCCACGCCGCCCGGGTCCCTGCCGCCATTCCGGGAATTCAGGCGCACAGCCGCGCGAGAAGCGGAAAAGGCCTACCTGCGGGATTTGCTAGCACTGTCCGGAACAAGTATCAAGCTGGCCTGTCAGATATCGGGCCTGTCGAGATCGCGCCTCTACGAACTTCTGAAGGAGCATGAGCTTGCACTCCACTGATGTCCGCTCGTCCCGGAATCTGTCCGGAACTGCCGGACGTGTACGAACAATCCGGACGGATCGCCGTACCCCACCACGGGAAGGCGCCAGGCCAGCGTCGTCTATCTCCCCGTCACATCGGACGTTTTGCAAAAACCACCGCTCGTGCGGCAAGGCGACGGCGGCGGGCACGAAAGTTGCCCCTTCGACAACCAGGTAACGTCGAAGGCATTACCTGACGTTTCGTTCCCCGGAATGCAGAACAATGGGTCCCTCGCACAGACACCGGGCAGATCGCGCGAGCCAGCAGGACCCCCCGGGAGAACCGAAAGTCGGTGCGGCAGGCATGGCCCCCAGTCACGACGTGGCTGATGTTGCGCTTCGACACAGAGGACAGGGGCTCACTTCGCCCTTCCACCAGGAATTGCTCGAATCCCCTGCGATGGACCCCTGTCCTCCTCTTTTTCCCCCTTCTCGTCCACCTGTCGCTTGACAAATCTTCTGCCTGAACTACAGTTGGCCTGCGTGACGAGCCGTCTTCTTTTTTTTGCGCGCGACAGCGATCCATGATTGCCGTCTCTTGGTCCAGGACCCCGGCCCGGTACTGCCACTCCGGACTCCTGGTTTCCTGGGCCGCACTGCGACGTGTCGATGGAAGGATATCCCGACAAGGCCGATGGGCTTCCCGGAGAGCGCACCGGACGTGGTGCGGGCGTACCCCCGGTCACGACCGTCTCGTCCGCGGCGAACCCGGGCGGGCAGACAGCGCCCTGGGATGCGCTCAGCGAGAAAAAGAAAATCGGCCTCGTCGAAGCCCTGATCTTCGCCGCCGAACGCCCGGTCAGCGTCCGCGAACTCAAGGCACTGCTGGGAACCGGCCGTGAGGAGGTTCTCGAGGTGCTTCGCCGGCTGAGAGATAG
>JAJRTE010000146.1 GCA_024278455.1 Myxococcota bacterium | reverse complement strand
GGCCGAGTTTGTTGTCTATCAGACCGCCATTGGGGGGTATGTCGGGGCGGGGATACCTTTGCTCTTGGAGGCGGATGGGAAAGCCGTTGTCGCCGGCACGATGTTGGGGACGCTCGCCGGCATCGGCGTCTACCTCGCCACCACCAAGGCGCACGGCATCAACGCCCCGTGTTCAACTCAGCCTGGTCAGTGGGAATGTCTAGCCCCCTCTCGTGCCGCGTAGAGAGGGTGCTCCACGTCCGGGTCGAGATCGGCGCGAAGCGAGATCGCCAAGGAACTCGACCTGCAACCTCACGAGCGCACGACACAGAAGGGGGTGCTCACAGGAAGCACTGACTGTTTCCCCATCCTGGCGTGCCCCGGTCTCCCCCGGAGTTGTAGACCACATCGCCGGGGCACCAATTGTCCGGGTCGTCGTTCGTCACATCTGGATTGTAGCGTGTGAACAGGTCCGGCGAGAACTCGAGAGAGGCGCCGCTCGGAATGTCCCACCCGTTGTCCGGATCGTAGGCAACCCGGTCGATCAGCACGCCCTCGTACTCCACGGTCACTTCGTCGGCCGCCGATTCGCCCAGCCCCAGGGCGCCGCCGTAGGCGTACTCGGGCTCGATGTCCCCGTTCAAGGGCAGCTCCGCCGACCGGGCGAACAGCGTGAAACTGTACGGCACCAGCACCATCGGACCACCGTTGTCGATCACGAAGGAACTCCCCGCCCCGTCCCGAATCGTCCAGCCATTCACGTCGACCGAATAGGTGGCGGACGGGTTGAGCAGTTCGAAGTACTCGCCGTAGATGTCCAGCGAGGCTTCCGGATTGGCCATGAACTCGCAAATGACCACGGTTGCCGGCCCGGGTGGGTCCTCGTCCACGGCGCCGTTACAATCGTCGTCCTTGCCGTTGACCGTCTCTTCCATCCCGGGATGGACGGCGTCGTCCGTGTCGTCGCAATCCAGGTCCGCTCGATAGCCGTCGTTGTCTTCGTCGGGCGGGCAGATGTCGTTCGGCGCACCGGGCGTGCCGCTGTCCACCCAGGGATCGTCGGTGATGGGGCTGGAAGCCAGGCACCAGTTGTGCCCGATGTCGTTGGCCTGATGATCATAGGCGTCCGCGTCCAGGGTGATGCTGTAGCCGCGCACGTCGGGGAACGTCCCGTCGCCATAGGCCACGGCGTCAATGAGCGTGTTGTCATAGATGATCCGGATTTGGTCCTTGAATCCTTCCGCCGCATGGTAGGCATTCGAGAAGCCCAGCCTCGGCATCACGTAGTCGACTTCGACGCCCCCGTTGAGCGTGGTGTCTTCGTTGACACCGAACACGAAGTAGTCGTGCGGCTCGACGATCGCCTTGTCCAGGATGACGTGCGTGTCGGGCGTGTCGAGGGTGTCCCCGACGCTCCATCCCTCCATGTCGATCGGCTCGTCGGTGGTGTTGTAGACTTCGAACCATTCCCCGTCCCGGTCGAAGGTTTGCCAGGGATTGTACATGATTTCCGTGATGATCACCGCCCCCGGCTGATACTTCGGCGCCTCGTCGACCTCCCCGTCGCAGTCGTCGTCGATGCCGTTCCCGGCGACTTCGGCAGTACCGGGATTGACCGATGCATCGAGATCGTTGCAATCCACGTCCATCGTGTAGGCGTCGCCGTCGACGTCGGGCGGGCAGACAGGATTCGGCTTCCAGGGGGTCCCGAAGTCGGTGCTGGCGTGTATCGGGTCGAACGAGACGCACCACGAAGCGGGATCGTCGTTGAGTTCTCCCGAATACTGGTTGCTGGACAGAGCGAGGGCGTGCCCTTCCAGGTAGGGGAACGCGCCGGGTTCGAAGCTGAACTGGACCCAGTCGATGGGCGTTCCATCGCTGGCCGCGATGGAGATACGGAATCCCTGCTCGGTGGCGAGATAGAGGTTGCTACAGATCAGTTCGATGTGGACGCGGCCGTTGTTGATCGAATCCGGGTTGGGTCCGACCGTCGCCACCTGGCCCGGCGACAACAGGTAGGGCTCCCCCAACGGGACGGTCCAGGCACGCTGGCCGTCGCCGAACGTCCACCCTTCGAGGTTGAACGTCTTGTCCGGGGTGACGTTGGTGATCTCGAACCACT
Organism: Myxococcota bacterium; assembly: GCA_024278455.1. Lineage (GTDB taxonomy): Bacteria > Myxococcota_A > UBA796 > JAJRTE01 > JAJRTE01 > JAJRTE01. Next base: position 36,715 of record JAJRTE010000146.1, on the reverse strand, counting down.
GTCCTTCGGTCTCGAGCACCATCCTGGTGTTGTGCATCACTTCGGTAATCACGACGTCCCCAGTATGGGCCTTTACCGGGACCCCGGGACAGTCGGTCCAGTCCGACCCGTCACAATCCTGGTCGATGTCGTCGTAGCAGGTCTCCTCGGCGCCCGGGTATACATCGCTGCGCCCGTCGTCGCAATCGCACGTGCCACCGAGCGGGTCCTCGTCCTTGCCGCACGCTGTCCAGCCATCCTCATCCATGTCGATCGGGCATCCCTGTTCGCCCAACAACAACACTGCTCCGCCAACGGGCAAAGCCCACATCCATGTACGTTTCACAGCAACCTCCGCCGCAAGTGTAGTGTCCAGGCCTGGAACAAGTATACCCGAAAAACCGCGCTGGTGCAGCGCAAGCGCTTCATGCGCCCGGGGGCGGATCTGAGGCGACGGGGGGGCAATCAGGCGGGGGTCGCTGGCCCCCCAACCGGTGCGGCGCGGGAGGCTATCTCCTGGATGGCGTCCAGCACGGCGCGCACCTCTGCCCCGACTTCGCCGGGTTGGACGAACGCGGCGACCCTGTGGTAGTGGGTCTTGCGCATCCGGTTTGGCAGCCCGAGCGATTCGAAGAAGGCTTCGAAAACCGGGTCGAGGAAGTCGTCGCTCGCCTTGACGTCGTTCCACCACCTGTCGTCCGGGTTCTCGAGGGCCGCGGGTGGGATGCGCGCCTTCACGCAGGCGCGCATGTGTTCCACGTACCGCTTGGCTTCACGTTGCTCGAACAGGGGGCCGGGGCCCTTGCCCGTAGCCAGGCTCTCGGCGTACCGCTCCAGGACCGCCGGAAACATGAGGTAGTTCTCGATCTCCCGTTTCCGCCACTGCACCACGCGGAGGTGCTCGTCGCCAACGTCCTTCCGCTCCAGCCGGTCCGTCAACAGCAACCCCACCAGGTCATGTTTGGCTTCCCGCAACCCGTAGAAGTGCTCCCGGGCCTTGTTGGGCTGATTGCGCACGGGGTGGACGAACGGACGCTCGAGCACGCCGGCGGCGGGATGGTCCAGGGTGGCCGCGAATGCGCGCAAGATCTCGAGGTCGGTGGAGCCCTCGAGGTAGAGGACCCAGCCCGTGAGCTGGGCCAGGAAGTAGTCCTCGTATCCTATGCGTTCCAGGGCCTTGCGGACCTGTGACCCCCGGTCATCGATCCGGTGCGGCTTTCCCACGAAGGCCACGACCACATCCCGGTCCGCGGCCTCTCTCAGAATGACTTCCGAATGGGTCGCGGCCACGATTTGCGCGTCACTCTTGCGCGCCACGGCGGTCATCGCGTTGTAGATCTGGCGCTGCCGCAGAATCTCCAGGTGCGCGTCCGGTTCGTCGAGCAGGAGTACCGAACCGGGGTTGCCGAGGAGGAAGGCCAGGAGCAGCGTGGTTTGCTGCATGCCGCGACCGGCGACGGAGATGTCCAGGGTCGCCCCGGTGTGGTCGGCATAGGACATCGCCAATTCTCCTCTCTCGGGAATGTAGCGGGGGGCGTGAAGGTGTACACCGAAAAGATCCCGGACGTGCCGGAGCAGTGTCTCCCAGGCATGGCCCTTCCCGTCCTCGTACAGGGTGTGACAGAGGTTGCGCAGGACCTCGGCGGTGCGCCCTTCGCCGAGGCGGACCTGGACCGCGCCCGGGTCCAGGCGTGCCTCACTGGAAGCGAGTCCCGACATGGGGGGGAGGTAGACGACGTTGACGTCGAGGGCCCCGGGGGGAATCGGTGTCGCGTTCCGGATGTCTCCCCGGGCCCAGCCGAGTGGGCGGCAGTAGATCGACTCCGGGTTTGCATAGTCGAACTCCATGCCACAGCTCCAGAACACGCCGGCACCGACCCCGCAAACTTCCACCTCGATCCGGATGTTCTCGGTCTTTCGGGGCTTCGTGGCCTTGCGCACGTGGAGGTTTCGCCACAGCAAGTTGGCTTCAGGCACGGGAATGGCCGGCAGGTCCCGCCGGTTGATGGTCACGGCGGAGCGGCGGGTCGCAGCCGGCGTCGGGCCGCGCCTCTCGTGCCACCGCTTCACCCCGAGGTCCCAGAGGGCGAGTGCCTGGAGCGCCGATGTCTTTCCGGTGTTGTTGGGGCCCACGAAAACCACTGTCTCGGCCAGATCGATTTCCACCTCCTCGAACACCTTGAAATTGCGCACGATGAGCTTGTCCAGCATGGTCGGTAGTCCTGGTTGCGTCCAATTTCGGATGTCGTTCTCGTTCGGAGCGTGCGATACCTCGCGCCGATCCAGCGCTGTCGGGGGCGGAACCCGGCTGGTCCACTGCGCGCCAACCGGTGCGATACGGCGCGAGCGTACCACGGCCACCCGCGACTCGCAACCGGCTCGCGTCCGGATGGACCCCTGCCGGCCAAGGGGTGCGCCGCGGCCTTCGGGATCGGCGGGGACGCGCGAGCGCCGTTCGTCGTCACGAACGCTTCTTTCCCGCGGCAGGCACGAACTTGTACACCAGGTCCCGCCCGCATTCCAGTGCCCGGGCGGTGCGCGTCACGTTCCGGCCCTGCTGCTCATACACCTCGAAGAAGTAGGTGCTCTTGGTCTGCCGCCACCAGGCATCGAGCGCCTCGTTCGTGAGGCCTGGGGGCGGGCCTCGATCGGCCCGGCCCGGTAGCGGGACGATGGCCGGCCTGGCTTCCTGTCCCAACGCCTCCTCGAGGAGGTTCCGTTCGACGCGGCCTCCTCCCTTCTGGGTGAGAACCTGCCGTATCATCTCGTTTTTGAAGAGGTTTTCTAGTTGAGCTACGTTGTGTGGCCAGTCGTATTCGTGGAGGAAAGCGAGCGCCCGGCGGGTCAGGTGGTTCGAGGGGTCCACCCACTCCTTGGGCACCGGAGCGTGTTCGCCGAGGATTCCTGCCAGCAAGGTACCGGTGATGAGGTCGATGTCACCCGCGCCTCGTTCCCGTAGCGGCGGGATGCGGCACACGTTCACGTTGATGCGACGCAGCAGTTCACTCCGGAAATCTCGCCGCTTCACCGCTTCCTCCAGGTCGCGCGTGGTGGCGCAGAACAGGTGGAAATCGATCTGCCGTTCCTGGCTCTGGGCGGCGCCCAGGGGGCGGAATCGCCGCGTTCCTCCGAGTGGCTCGAGGAGGGCCGCCTGATTTTGCAGCGGTAGTTCTCCGATTTCATCCAGAAACAGGGTGCCGCCCCTGGCCAGTTCGAACAGACCAGGTTGAGATGTGACCGCGCCGGTAAAGGCGCCCTTGACGTGGCCGAACATCTGGGATGGGAAGAGGCTGGTGGGCATGGCGGCGCAGTTCGCGGGCACGAACGGTCCTTCGTTGCGCCTGCCCTGTTCGTGCAGTGCCCTGGCAACCACGGACTTCCCCGTACCTGTCTCCCCGAGGAACAATATGGTCAGGTCGTCTCGAGTGGAGCGGGCATAGGCTTCCAGTCGCCGGCGCAACTCGAGCATGGGGGGACTTTCTCCGAGCAGCCCGAACACCGGACTCGGCTCGATCTCCGTCCTGCGGGACCGGGCGATTCGCTCGAGGAAGTCGGCGGCGAGCACGGCGATCCGTCCGATGGTACCGGTGACATGGGGGCGGGCCACCTCCCGGGGCTCCCCGTGGTCCACGTAGATGACACCGATGCAGGCGTTGTCGCGCAGGACCGGGTGACAAACCAGGCTCCGGACGTTGCGTGCGCGGAGACTTCGAATCCGGCTCATTTCCGAGCTGGCCAGGATATCGGGGCAGGTGTAGGGGCGGCGGGTACTGCGGACCCGTTCCAGCACGGTTTCCGAGATATCCCCCAGGTCCTCGTCGAAGTCTCCGTGTCCTCTCACCACCTGGGGACGCGAGCCATCGAACAGGAGCACGAGCCCGCGTCCATGCACGATGTCACCCGCGAGCCTGGCCAGCCGGGCGGCCAGTTCGGCCTCGCTGTCGGCGACATGCAGAAGCTCGGTGATGCGTTCGATCCAGAGGTCGGCGTGGTCCGGAGGGGCGGGGAGCGTGGGCGCCGGTGGCGTCCCGGCCCGGGGCACACCTGGAGGAGCCAGGGCCGCGGCGAGGTTCTGGTGCGCCTCGGCCGCCAGGCGATGGATCCGCTCCGTGAGTCGCCTGTCGGCAACCTTTTCCAGGTCTCCGGCCGCCTCCACGGACAGCCGGACGGCAACATCGTTTCTCCCGGCGGCGAGGGCCAGGGTCATGCGTTCCGCCAAGGCCTCGAGTCCCATTTCGGTGAGGCCGGCCTGCTGCATCCGCTCTCGCAGCGATGCGAGAACGGCGTCGAGACCTTCGTTCTGCCCGTCGAGGCGCTGCAACCGGGTCTCGAGGAGTGCGTGGCCGAGAGTGGTCACGGTGTCGTTGCCAGCAGTCACCGCGTCTCGAGTCTGCTGCAGCAGGGTACGGGCGTGGTCCAGTCGGCCGGCTTCCAGGAGCAGTTCCACCAGGGTGAGCCGGTTGCGCGTGGCACGAGCGGCGTGGCCAAGCCGATCATAGAGGGCCGCTGCACGCTCCAGTTCATGGGCAGCCCGTTCCGGGTCGCCCGTTTCCCCGAGCCAGAGCGCATGGTTGTGCCTGGCTGCGGCTTCTCGAGCCAGGTCATGGTGACGGTACGCGCGTTCGACCAGCTCCTCGAACGCTGCTCCTGTGGCCGCCCGGTCACCTTGCCGGCGGTGAATGTCCACCAGGCAGTTGGTCAGGGTCAGCGCCAGGTCCGGGCGCCCAACCTGTTCGGCGAGAGAGGCCCCTTTCTCCAGGCGATCCGCCATCGCGGGAGGAAGGTTTCCGGTCCGGATGGCCAGGGTGGCATCCAGGTGGAGCCGGTCGAGGTGCAGGGTCTGCTCGTTCGGCGGAGGATGGGGCAGCCGGACGAGGATGTCTTGCGCCGAGTCCAGATGGCCCATCTCGAAGTGGAGCCAGGCGAGACGGTGGGCAACGACGGTGTGCCCCGTGGCATCGGTGCCGTCGCGCAGGAGTTCCAGCGCCTGCTCGAGACGCTGGCGGGCCGCTTCGTGGCTCCCCAGCACGGTCAGAATGCGGCCGAGTGCCGCGAGTACCCGCGCATGTTGGTGGGAGGTGAGCGAAGCCGCGTCCTCGCGAGCCGCTTCCAACTCTTCGCGTGCCTCCTGGTACAAGTGGACTTTCTCCAGCGCGTCGGCGCGCCGCTGCCGCTGGACCGCGACGGGTTTCCCGAGTTGCTCGAGTCCGGTGATCAGCAGGGCGTGGAGGCCGGCGGATTCGTGCCAGTCTTCCCGCTCTTCCGCGTGCTCGACGGCCTGCTTGAGGTGGGGAAGCGCCCGTGCCGGCATCTGCCCGTCCATGTATCGACGGGCGATCTCGGCCGGCGGAATGGGGAGGTCGTGGACCGTGGTCGCCAGGTCCAACGCTTCGGCCACCCGCAGGTGGAACGAGGGAGCACGGTCGCCGAGAGATTCCTGCATCGCCACCTGGAGGATGCGATCCTGCAACTGGAAATAGGCCTTGTCGTTTCGCACCGAGCGGGAAAGGAACCCGGCCGCCACGAGTTCCTCGAGGGCCGTTTCCACCGGCTGCCCGGGGTTGCCACCGGTCGGCGCGTCCGGGAGCGTCTCCTGTATCACGCGCGCAACGGGGAGATCGAACGGGATCTCCAGGCAAGCGAGGTGGCGCAACAGGGCCGTGCACCGGGGCGAGAGCCTGGCCAGCGCGGAGGCAGCCAGCGCGGAAGCATCTTCCCATCGCCAGGCGTCCAGTCTTGCCCCGGGGTTGCGCCAGAGGAACGAGAGACAGTGCAGGATGCGGACAGGCCACCCGCCCGTGAGTCGAACCAGTTCCTCTAGCGGGCGGCTCCCCTGGAGAATCCCGGCTCCCAGGACCTCCTCGGACAGGGCCCGAACGCTATCCTCCTCGAGAGGGCCGAGGGTGACCCGGCGCATGGCCGAGAGCGTCCTGCTCCAGGTGGACCCGGACGAGACCGGGGAGGACGCACCTTGTTCTCCGGGAAAGGACGCCGGCGAAGTCTCCACCGCCAGCACGACCACCAGCCGGCTGCCTGGGAGGTACGACAGGACCCTTTCCAGTGCCGACCGTTCATGCGTCCCGAGTTCGCTGGCGTCGTCGAGGAGGATCCGGGGAGAGGCATCGAGCCGCTCCGCGGCGCGAAGCCCAAGCTCGAGGAGTTCGGTCACCTGCGTGCCGTTCGGACCAGCCTCCGAGCGGCTGGCCGTCCCGGTCTCGACGCCGGCGCGGGCGCGGAGATAGTCGGCGACGGGGGGGAGACAGCCGCCCGCCGCACCAGGGTCTCGCGCGCCCAGCAGGAACACCGGGTGTCCGGCCGCCTGCCACTTGTCCTTCAGTTCGACCAGTAGACGGGTCCGGCCGGACCCGGAGGGCCCGGCCACCACCACCGCGCCCCCTTCCCTTTCGAGCGCGGCCTCGACGGCGTCCTCGAGCGCCTGCAAGACGCCTTCCCGGCCCGCCAGGCGCGGGGTGGGAGGTGGACAGCGGCTGCGCCACGGAAAGCGTCCGCGAGCGCTGTCGTCCAGCAAGTCTCGTGCGGCTGCAGCGTTGGCAGGACGGTCCGACGGCCTGGAAGCCAAGAGCGTCCGCACAAGGCTGCACAAGGCCGGCGCTTCCGACCCCCATCTTTCCGGGAGCGAGGGAGGCGGCGCATCCTCCAGAAAACGGCGGATCTCCTCTAGCGTCTCACCGTGCAAACGACGCGGGTGCCCGGTCATGGCTTCGTACAGCACCGCGCCGACGCTGTACAGGTCGGACAAGGGCCCGATGGATTCGCCCCCCAGGACTTCCGGGGCAGCATAGGCCAGGGTCCCGTGCAGCTCGAGGGCTTGCAACGGGCCCGCCTCTCTCGCCTGGTCCAGGTCGATCAGGCACCACCCACGCGGAGAACGCAGGATGTGCGCCGGCTTCAGGTCCAGACGGTTGAGCCCGGAGTCGTGGAGAAAGGCCACCAGCTCGAGGAGGTCCCGCGCGCAGTCCAGCAGGTCCACGGGTTCGATTCGGCCCACCTCCCGGGCCAGGGGCGAGCCGGACAGCCACTCCTGCGTGAAGTACCAGAATGGCCTCCCGCGCTCTTCGAAAATGGTCCTTCCGATGTCCAGCGGGGCCGAAATCCGGGGGTGCGCAGCACGCCGTAGCCGGCGGAACTCGTCCACCACGGGCTCCGGGTCCCCGAACATGCCCTTGATCACGACAGTTCGCCGAAACACCCGGTCCCGCGCCCGGAAGACCCGGCGCCGGTCGTCCTCTACCAACGTCTCCTCTACGTGGTATCGGGCGTCCACGACCCGCAACGCGGCCCCCGTTTCCATCGTTTCCTCCTCCGCACACTCGCCTGCCGTGCCCATCCACGCCGTTGCCCGGCCGGTAGCAACGTATGGATCCACGTCGAATCCAGGGTCCGGCCGGCCTTTGGAGTCCCGGTACCATCCCCGACGCCGCGCCATTCCGCGGCAGAAGGCTTGCGAGCCTACAACGTACCATGGTATGGCAACAGATGATCACCAATCGTGACAGGAGGCTCCTCCTGTCTCCTGGCACGGGGGCGCCACGTCGTCCGTTCCCTGGCCCGTGGGTGTCGTGTCGGGGACCCATGGGTCGCCGGTCCCCGTGTATGGCTCGTCGAACGAGGACCTGGACAAGAAGTCCTCGTCGATCTCCTGCGAATCGCCCGGGTCGATTTCCTCGTCGAAGCCCAGGTTGCCGGGTGCTTCGGGGGACCGTCCCGGGCGGAGGTCCCGTGGCATGTCTTCCCACCCGAACACCGAGCAGGATACGCCTTCCGGGCAAGGGGCGTCGGGTTCCCCGGGGATGTCGTCATCGAAACCGAAGTCGCTCGGTGCCGGCGTCACGTCATCCCAGGGGTCCAGGGGTGCCTCTTCGAACGTCCTGGCAGACTGGGCGAGGGCCCCGGAGATCGGCAGTGCAGAAACAAGGAGCGAGATCTGAAGAACGAGATGGTTCGATAGCATGGCGCACGTCTCCTGTTGCCGCGCGGGGCGGCATTTCGGGTTGATATTTCTGGCGTCGGTCGAGACGGGCCCGCTCGAGTCGCAGGCCAGGAGCGAAGGTGGTTACCGGTTTCTGTCCGGTGTGCAGCGTTTGGCCGCACGCCTTTCCAGGCCGGTGAGCCCGCGTTTCCTGGCGTTGCGTGTGATCTTTAGCATCTTTTGTGCCAAGATGCGAGAAGTGTGTGGCGGATTCGCGGAGTTCTTGCTAACTAGGTAAATTAGCAAGACAATATGACTTTCTCCGGGATTGCTTGCAGATCTGGGTATCGGGATGGATACGTAGTTTTGGGCTGATTTTGGCCGATGGTCGGCATCAATCAGCCGACTCGTTCGGGTGCCGCCAAGTCCGGAGCGTGCGCTCGGCCACGTCGCACAAGTCCTTCACTGCCGCCCCTCGCTCAGACCGGAGCGCCATGATTTCCCGGGCGCAGTAGGCCCGGAACGCCTTCTCGAAGGGCCTGATTTCGATACGGCCGAAGCGATCCAGGTGGGAGGCGAGGCGTCTGTTTCCGTCAAAAGCGTGGGCCAGCCCGACCACGGGTGACGATGCGGAAGGTTCCTCCTCGAGTCCTAGGAGGCCGTAGCCGGCGAGGTCGTTCCCGGCGAGAGGGTGGGAGGGGTCGGTTTGGCCGGCGATGACCCGGTAGGCCACCCGGAACAGGTCGCGGAGGTTGCCCGGCAAGGGATGGCGTTGCAAGGCCTTCGTGATCTGTGCGTGGGCAGCGTCGTCGAGTGTGCGCGCACGGCGCAGACCGGATCGAGCGCACGCGGTGCGATGGACCCTTCTCCAGAGCCAAGGGATCTCCTCCGGGATGTCCCGGAGTGCGGGGAGGTGGAGGCGAAGCGGGCTGATACGGTCCAGGAAGTCGAGGTCGAGCCGGTCCCGCAGCACCTTGGGAGGGAGGTTGGTTGCTGTGAGGAGCCTGAAGTCGCTCTTTCGCGGCCTGTCGTCGCCGATGCGGTGGTAGGTTTTCTCCTCGAGCACCTTGATCAGGAGCCGCTGCAGGTCGCGGCTCACGTCGCCCACCTAGTCCAGGAACAGGGTATCTCCGTCCGCCAGTGCGAGGAGGCCGTCGTGGTCGTGGGTGGCGCCGGTGAAGGCGCCCTTGACGTAGCCGAACAGTTCTGCACGCATGGTTTCTGGAACATACTGGCCGCAAGGGACCGCCGGCCAGTGGCGGTCCAACTCAGGCTTGCAGGCCGGGCTGTGGGTCCGGATCCAGCCGGCCAGGGTGGTCTTGCCCGTTCCCCGCTCGCCGAGCAGGAGGACAGGGACGGCGAGGTGCGCGAATCGGCGTGCTTCCTGGAACAGGGACTTCATGCGCGCCGCCCTGAACTCCTTGGGGTCCCAGAGGACCTGCTGGTCCTCGGACGTGGTCCGTTCCGGCCGGGAGACGATGTAGTGCTTGTAGAACGTCTCGACCCCGACCTCCACCGGAAGGACCGGCGGCCGCCCCCCGCGCCGGTGTTCCTTCCTGAAGGACTTCACGAGGACGAACGGCGGTTCGATGTATCCTGTCTCGCCCATGAGCACCCAGATGGTCTGCATGGACGGGGTGCCCGGGCTGGTATGGATCACCAGTGTCCGGCCCGCAAACGCCTCCCTGACGTGCGGCAACTCCCGGCGCATGAAGTCGAAGATGGCCTTGTGTTCCGTGGGGTCGTCTCCGTGCCACACCCGGTCGTGGACCTGGATGGTATGGTCTTTCCGGCGGATTTCCCTCTCCGTCGCCTTGAGCGCGTGTGCCTCGAGGCTGTCCTCCTGGCCGGCTCCCGGTTGCCTCCGGAAGAAAACCGCATCCTTGACCTTTCCTCGGCAAGGAGAATCCGGATCGAACAAGAGAGTCAGGGTCGGCCCCCACTCCCCGTCACGACTCCCGAACGGGTCGTTGTTGGTCGCGATCCAGGAAACGAGCACCAGATTGTCATCCAACTTGTCGTCCCACATGGGCGCCTCCCAAAACCGTTGCTCGAGACATTATCAGATATCCGGCGGGGGCCACAACCCCCACGGGGAAGGCGGGGTCCCCTCATGGCGTCGGCGTTTGGCGACAATGCCCGGCGGATGTCGCCGGTTCGGGGCAGCTTCCCCGTCCCCACAACGACCGTCTCACCACGCCTTTGCACGTTCCGCCGCGCCATCGGGGCCGGGAATGGTTCTTGCACCCAGCGGACGAACAGGAGGCCGATGCTGCAACGTTTCGACCTCGAGACCACTTTTTGCAATTTTCGTGGAATTCGGTGCAATCGGTCGCAGCCAGCCCTCGTGCTTGCTTCACAGGCGGACGGAAATGGGCTCGACAACCAACAGACAAGGAGGTATCCCTCATCATGGCACTCAAGGAATTCTCGGTTTCCGCAGCCCGTCCTCTCCCGGTCATCCTTCTCGCAGACGTGAGCGGCAGCATGAGCGTACACGGCAAGATCGACGCGCTCAACCGCGCCGTCTCCGAGATGCTGCACGTGTTCGTTTCCGAAGGAACCAACCGGGCCGAGATCCAGGTCGCTGTCGTCACCTTCGGCGGCACCGCCGCTGTCCACCAACCGCTGGCGCCGGCTCGAGAAGTGACCTGGGAATCCATGACCGCTTCGGGCACGACTCCGCTCGGCGCGGCCCTGGACCTTACCACCGGCATGCTCGAGGACAAGACGATCGTGACCTCGAGGGCCTATCGTCCCACGCTCGTCCTGGTCTCGGACGGCCAGCCCAACGACGAATGGGAGGCCCCTCTCGAACGGTTGCTCGAGTCCCCTCGCGCGTCCAAGGCCTTCCGGTTCGCCATGGGCATCGGACCGGACGCGGACCTGGACATGTTGCGGCGCTTCCTCGCCGACCCCGAGGGCCGGGTGTTCCAGGCCGAGGACGCGCGCCAGATCATCGAGTTTTTCCGCTGGGTCAGCATGAGCGTGGTGTCGCGCTCCAGGAGCGCCTCGCCCAACGCAACGCCCTCGAACGTTCCCGAACTCAAGCCCTCGGTCACCGGGTCGACCGGCGACCTGTTGGACGGCCTCGAGTTCTGAACAGGAGGAGAGATGGGGATCGACATGGCATCCAAGCGGGTTTTGCGGGTCGTGGACGAGCGGGGCACGGTCTACACGTTGGAGCGGAAGCTCGGCGAAGGTGGACAAGGTGCGGTGTTCCGGGTGGCCGGTGGGCGCGTGGCGGTGAAGCTTTACCGGGTCCCGCCCTCTGCTGGAGCGGTCGCACGCGAACGGCTTAGTGCGAAGCTACGCCAGGTGCGCCATTTACCCATCGACGACCTGCCCATCGCCCGGCCCCTGGCCATGCTGGCCGAGCCTGCCGTGGGATACGTCATGGAGCGGCTCACCGGCATGGTGCCTTTTGCCAGGATGACCGACCATCCGCCCGACGGCGTGACCGCCTGGTACCTCGAGACCGGGGGAGTGCGGCGGCGCCTGTCCTTGCTGGCCCGGATGGCCGTCGCGCTCCAAGGCCTGCACAGCCGGGGGCTCGTGTTCGGTGATCTCTCCCCGAACAACGTCTTCCTCTCGGAGGACCACACCGGCGAGGAGGTCTGCTTCATCGATGCGGACAACCTCTGTTTCGAGAGCCAGCCTTCTCGAAACGCCGTCTACACCCCTTTCTATGGAGCGCCCGAGGTGGTGGCCGGGCGTTCGGGCGTCAACACGCTGACCGACGTGCACGCTTTCGCCGTCATGGCGTTCGAGACCCTCTCACTCGTGCACCCCTTCATCGGAGACTGGGTTTCCGAGGGAGAACCGGAACTCGAGGAGGCGGCCGTTCGGGGAGAACTCCCATGGGTGGACGACCCAGGCGACGACCGGAACGCCGCGAGCCAGGGAATCCCCCGGGATATCGTGGTGTCTCCCCTGCTCATGGACCTGTTCCAGGCCACGTTCGGCCCGGGGCGCACCCGGCCGACCGCTCGTCCGGGGGTGGAAGCGTGGCCCGAACGCCTCCAGACCGCGGCCGACGCCACGGTGCACTGCCCGGAATGCGGCGGCACCTTCTATGCTTCCAGGTCTGCCTGCCCCTGGTGTGACCGACCCCGCCCCTCGATGGTCCTGGCCCGTATCCGGCACTGGAACGCCGACCGGCGGGAATTCGTCCCCATCCCCGGGACCCGGACGACTCGTGGCCTCAAACGGCCCTCCCCGCTGCTGGTCGTGGACGAGGCCGGTCCCCGGCCGCTCACGCGGCACCATACCCACGTGGGAGGGAGGATGTCCCGGGAGGCCCAGGTGGACCTGGCGCTCGTCGGCCGCCGGCTCACCGTGCGCGCCCGGTCGGAAGCGGCTCGAAGCTGGTACCTGGTCTCCCCCGACGGTGGGCTCCACCGGCTGGACACGGGGGAATGGGTCCTGGACGTGCAGGGCCCTCCGTGGTGGGACCTCCATTGCGGCTTGACCCAGGAGAACCACCGTGTGGTCACCTTCACCCATGTCCCCGAAACACCCTGACTCGGAGCCCAATCGTGCAGATCGACCAGCTACAGCATGGCGCCATCGTCACCATCGCCCTGAAGCCGGCGGACGCCGATCGGTTCGATCCCTCGCCCTCCCCGGGTGCTGAATGCGCCCTGGTCCGGGCCAAGGACGGGGAGGAGATCTTTCTCTCGCTGCCTGGCGCGGACGAGAACCCCTCCCGGCCCCGGGCGCAACGGGTCATCGGACATGGCCGGCGCGACCGGGAACGCCTCGAGGAGGTGATCGGGCGCGACCTCCTCCGGATCGCCTACGTCCTGAAACCGCCAGCTCGTGCGGCCGGGAAAGCCCCGGGGGGCCTTGTCGTGAGGGTCCACGAGTTCCACGGACAGGCCTACCTGCCGGACCGGGTGGAGGCCGGGCTGTACGAAGAAGCGCTGCGTCAACTGCGGCGGGTGCTTCCCCACATGAGCCTGGACCCGGAAAAGATGGACACGTTCCTGCGCGAGCGGCTGCTGCTTCCGCCGGCCCGCCCGGACGGTCCTCCTCGAGCGGTGGTCTGTGCCAGCCCCGACAAGGCGTTGGCGGAGCAGCGGGGCTTCCGTGTCCTGGGCAACGGCCTCACCGTGGACCTGGCTCGAGACCGGGGTGGCAAGCTCCTGGTCAAGCGGGTGCGCACCGGGACGCGGGTGCGGCGCGACGACGCCCGACCGCTGGTGCTCGCCGAACTCGATCTCCATTTCAAGGATGCATCGGTCGCCGCCGAGTTTCGGGGCATGGCCCGATCGGTCCTCGAGCAGCTCGCGGAACGTGGCGAAAGCTACCTGGCGTTCTGGAAAGCGTACAACGACCTCGAGGAGCGCACGATCGCCGGGGAGGCCCGGGCGTTCCTCTGGCTGCGCTACACGCGGGTCGAGCCCACCCATCGTGGCACGTGGGTGTTCGAGATTCCCGGCGCCGGCGACCAAGGGGAGAATGGCGAGGACGGTGCGCGCCGCCTGGAACGGGTCCTGGAGAAGAACCTGACGCTGGAGGCGCGCCCTAAGGTGCCGTCAGCCTTGAGGCGTGGGGTGGCAGGACCGGATGCAGGCGCGTCGGCGTCGCCGGACGAACCCGTGGACGACGAGGACGCGAACCTCTTGGACGAACTCCGGGCGGGCGAGAAGACTTTTGCGGGAACCATCCAAGGGCTGGACGAGCGGACGGGAAGCGCGCGTCTCGAGCTGAACCCCATCGCGTTCGAGGAGCAGCCGGAGCCTCCGGAAAGAGGGGTGCTCATCGTCTCGGTGACCGGGGATGCGGTACGGTTGAGCAGACGAAAGGAGGCGGAGAGCGCGATTCGGATGGGGGTCAATCCCATGCCGCAGCTCGGCATGATCCTGGAGAATCAGCCTGCCCCGGTGGGCCGACACCACGCCATCCAGGTGAAGCGGTCGGTCGTCGAGGCGCTCATCGGCGCCGCGCCGACCGAGACTCAGATGGAGGCCATCCGGATCGCCCTGAACACGCCGGACATCGCGGTCATCCAGGGGCCGTTCGGCACCGGGAAGACGCAGGTAATCGCCGCGATCCACGAACTCATCGCCCGAAATGAGGAGAATCAAGAACTCTCGGGCTCCATGCTCCTCACCTCGTTCCAGCACGACGCGGTGGAGAACGCGGTCTCCCGCACCGTCGTGCTCGGGCTTCCCGCGGTCAAGGTGGGGACGCGACGAGGACAGCGGGAGGACATCGATCCGGCCAGGACCTGGCGCCAGGATACGGTCCGGAAACTCCGGGAAAAACTGGACACCGGCTCCCGGCCCGCGGCGAACCTCTACAAGGAGATCGCCCGTATGGCGATCCGCTACTCGAAGACCCCCGGCGACCCGAGCCATGTCGCTCGAGACCTGCGGCGGCTCCACGACCTTGCCACCGGGCGTGTTCCTCCGGATCTCCTGAACGAGCTGGTCGAAACGGCGCAGCGACTCGAGCGGGGCTCTTCGCCCGGCGCGGATGACGACCCGCAACGGGTCCGGCTTCGCAAGGCGGTCCTCGCGCTACGGACCACCGAGGTTTCGTTCGGCGACGACGGCCCGAAGAATGCGTCGAAGCTCCTGCTTCGGGCTCGAAACGCCTCGATCCTCTCCCGCGAGGACGAGGTGCTGCTCGAGAAGGCCGCGGCATGGAATCCCGGAGATCCCCTCCCATTCCTGCCCGGTATCGAGTCCCTCCGGAACCGGTTGCTGGACGCCCTCACGGACGACACGACGCCCCCGGTCACGCCGGCGTCGGACCCGAGGATCGAGGCGCTATTCGCTCGAGTGGTCGATGCCCTGGGCGACGACGAGGCCCGGTCCCGGGAAGGTGTCACGGCTGCGCGCTGGGACTACCTCGAGGACCTCGAAAACGATCCCATCGCCACCACTGAAACGCTCAAGGAGTACACCGCGGTGCTCGCCGCCACCTGCCAGCAGTCGGCGGGGCGCGGGATTCGGCTGGCCAAGGACATCCGGCCCGGGGACGGGGGCGTGCGATTCCGGACCGTGGTCATCGACGAGGCGGCTCGAGCCAACCCGCTGGACCTCTTCATCCCCTTGGCGGTGGCGTCCCGCCGCATCGTGCTGGTGGGCGACCACAAGCAGCTTCCCCACCTGCTGGAACCCGACTTGGAGCAGCACCTCGAGAAGACGGTCTCGGACAAGGTCCTGGCCTCCTTGCGTGAGAGCCTGTTTCAGAGACTGTACGGGCAGCTCCAGGCGCGCGAGGGAGCAGACGGGGTGCGACGCACGATCATGCTGGACACCCAGTTCCGCATGCACCCGGTGCTCGGCACGTTCCTTTCGAAACATTTCTACGACGGAAGTCTCAAGTCGGGCCGTCCGCCCGAGGATTTCGCGCACGCTCTGCCCGGATACTCCGAGATCCCGGCCCAGGACCGGGTGGTCCGGCACGTCCACTCGAGCCACGCCATGGCCTGGCTCGACGTCCCGTCCTCGAGGGGGTTCGAGACCCGGGGCAGGAGCAAGAAGCGGGAGGTGGAGGCTCGAGCCGTTGCGCGAGAGGTTCGCCGGCTGCTGCACCACTGCGACAGCAGTTCCGACCCGACGGAACGGGACCTCACCTTCGGGATCATCGCTTTCTACCGCGCCCAGGTGGACGCCTTGTGGCGCGCACTCGTGAAGGAGGAGGTCGCAATCGAGGAGGATGGCCAGTACCGCGTGCACCAACGCTACCGACGCCTCGAGGACGGCCGGGAGCGGGTGCGGGTTGGGACGGTGGATGCCTTCCAGGGCAAGGAGTTCGACGTGGTGTTCCTCTCCATGACCCGGGCGAACGCCCTCCCGGACGACACCGAACAGGACCGACGCCGGCGCTACGGGCACCTCATGCTCCCCAACCGGCTCAACGTGGCCATGAGCCGTCAGAAACGTCTGCTCATCGTGGCCGGAGCGTCCGACATGGTGCGGAGGCATGGGGCGAAGGAAGCGGTGCCCGCCCTGGTGGACTCCTACGAAATGTGCATGGATGGGAGGTCCAGATGAGTTTCGACAATGGCCGGTCGGGGCACGACAGGTTTCCCTTCGGGAAGCGGACCCCCGTTCTCGATTTCGGGCCTCGTTCCATGGCCAAGCCTGGCAGGGGTTACCAGTGGATCGCCTGGCCGGCCTGGGCCTGGCGTGTCGTGGCCCCCTTGCCTCGCCATAGGTCGTTGAACGTGTTCCAGCGGGCCGTGATGAAGCTTGCCGTGGCGGGTAAACGGCGGGCCGATGAACTGGCAGGCTTGCTCGAACTGGATCGTGAACTGGTCGCCCTGGTGATCACCGAGTTGCAGGGTCGAGGCGCGCTCGACGAGCACGGAGCACCCACCGGTGCGGGGAAAGCGATCCTCGAGAAGGATTCGGACGAGGAGCCGGAACTGGTGAGCGGCCACCTGTTCCAGGACCCGGAATCCCTCGATCTCTGGCCGCGTTTCGCCGAGCGTGTCAGCTTCGCCGAAGTCGAGTTCCGGGACGGGGACGCCTTTCCAACGCTCCTGCGGGGAAGCAAGGGGGGGCCGAAGCCCCGGCGGCTCTACACCGTGCTGCCCGGCAATGTCCCGGAACCCGCGCTCCCACGCCCGGAGCAGATCGTCGAGGCCCTGCAGAGCCACTTCCACACATTGCGCCGTTCCCGTCGCGCGTCCCCCGACCTCGAGGACGAGGAACTGAGCTGGGCGGACGCCGACGTGGCGAAGCTGGCCGACCAGTACCTGGATCGGGTCGACCTGGTGGACGACGAGCCGACGCCCTACTTCCTTCTCTCGTTCGTCTACTTTCCCGCGAACGAGGCCGATGCGGCTGGCTGGCGGGTGTGCGACCCCTTCGGCCTCGGCGACAGCATGGTTCTCAGGCGAAGAATGGAAGCGCGCATGAGAGAGGACGACCGGTTGCGCGAGCTGGTGTCACAGGTCGTCGGCGAGGAGGTGGACGCGGCACAGGGCACCTGGCGGGCCATGCTCGATCGGCTGGAAGAATGGGCGCGGGAGACCGTCCGTCTCGAGCTGACATCGAACATCGAGACCCACCAGGACCTGTTCAAACGCTTGGTAAGGATGGAACGGAAGTGGCAGGAACTCGCCCATTCGGGCGACGCCGCGTCCCGGGAATCCGTTGCCGAGTTTTTCGTGTCCGCCCAGTTGGTGATTGAGCACCTTCTGCACACGTGGCTGGCCGACCAACCTCGGATCGAGGAGGACGTCCTGGCCAAAGGGGGCCGGGCGCGGGACTACAACCGGGCGCGGTTCGAGAGTGCGGCAGAGGATTGCGGCTTCACGACCCCTCTGCCCGAATCCCTGGGGCACGTCCGCGGTGGGAAGGTCCTCAACGCGCTCAAGGGCGGCATGGGCTCGCTCCGGCCCTTGCTCCTTGCCGTCCTTCTGAAGGCGCAGCACGCTCCAGAGCACCCGGTCCGGAGATGGGGCAAGGCCGTCCCTGGTTTTCTCGAACGCCTGGACGACCTCGCCCAGTTGCGCGACCGGGCGGCTCACGCTGCAAAGGGACATCACGAAAAGGAGGATCCGCAGATGTACCGAGAGCTGGTCTATGACGCGGTATCCCTGGGTCTGGACCTGCCCCGTTCCGCCTCGGCACGCACGTAGGGGCGTGGCGCCGCCACGCCCTGGGGCCACCTCAACGAAAGCGAACCACGTGGGGTACGGCACCACCCCACTACGACGAGAGGGCAACAACCATGGCCAGGAAGAACAAGAAAAAGAAACAACCCAACAAACAGGCTCAACGTCCCACCTCTGCACGGACGACCGCCGCCGGACAGAAGGTCCAACAGCGCACCGATCCCGGGCCGAAGGACGCCAAGGACCGCATCGAGACGCTGGAACGCGAAAAAAAGGACGCCAAGGACCGCATCGAGACGCTGGAACGCGAAAAGAAGGACGCCACAGCCAGCAACAAGACGCTGGAAGAGCGCAACGAGACGTTGACAGAGCGCATCAAGACGTTGGAAAGCGAAAACAAGGCGCTGCAGACGAAGGCCCCCGAGCTGGACGAACGCGATCGGGCGCTGACCAGGCGAAAAGCGGACCTCGACCGGAAAGCGGACGAACTCTCCGAGCAACAGGACGAGAGCGAGGCGAAGCAGCGCGAACTGGACGAAGCCCAGCAGAAGGTCCAAAAGGAGCGCCAGAAGCTCCGGGAGAGGGAGCGGCAGCTCACGGAGCAGGCGCGTAAGCTCAAGGAAGGCGAGTTGGATGCCGAGGCCGGGTTCTTGCGCCAGAACCGGAAGGCCATGGAGGCACTGAAAAAGGAAGAGAAGTCGTTCCACACCCACCTCGACGAAGTCCGCCGTCAGATCGAGGGGGAACGTCGTGCATGGGCAGACTACCTCGAGGAGAGCCGGCAGCACATCACGAGCCTGCATACGGAATGGCAAGAAAAGCTCGTGGCCAAACACCAGGACCTCGAGAAGGAGCTGGAAGCGCGCCAGCAGGAACTCGAAGCAGAGCTGCAATCGCGGCGTGAGGCATTCAAGAAGGAGTTGGAGAGCGAACGAGAAGAACACGTCAAGCAGCTCGAGGAGGAGAGAGCGCGGCTCAAGCGGGAATGGAGCACGCTCCACGAGGAGAAGCTGAAGCTTGAGTCCCGTCGCCGCGAGCTGGAGGCGGAGCAGGAACTTCTCGAGGAGGATCGGGAGGATCTCCAGAACAGGATCGCGTTGCGTGCGGCGCACGATATCGAGCGTCTCCAGGCGGAGCTGAACGCCGCGAACGATCGCGTGGAGGCGGCCCGGGCCGCCCGGAACGAACTCCAGGAGCAGCTCGACGCGCGCAAGGAGGCGGACCTGCGCTTCGGCAATCGCACGCCCGAGGAGGTGCTCGAAGATCTCGATGCCCTCCGGCAGGAGAACGCGCGGCTCAAAGGAGAGCTGGAAAACCGTCTGCCCGATGCCCTGTCCCACCGCCTGGAGGAACTCGAGGACGCGGAGATCCGCTGGCAGGAGGAGCGGACTAAGCTCAAGCGGGAGTTGTCCGAGGCGCGATACCGGGCGGCACATGCCGCGGCCGGCGTCACGGAAATCGAGGGCGTGCGCAAGGAGAAGGAGGCGCTCGAGAGCACCAATCGCCTCCTGCAAAGTGCGCTGGAGGAACTGGAGAGGAAGGTGGACGAGCTGACGCACAAGGTCCATGACCAACCGGTGTTCCCGGCCTGTGCCGCCATGGACGAGGACCCGAAACTGGAGGGCGAAGAGACGACCTTCGCCGGGTTCAGCGCGAAGCGTGTGAAGACAGACCCGGCTGCCGGCTGGGCCCACATCGGGGATTTCGTGCGGTGGGTGCGCGACAGGATGGCGTAGGGCAAGCTGTCCACGAACAAGCTCTACTATCGCCTCGAGGATGTGCGATTGTTCGTGGCGGGGCTGGCCATGAGTCGTCTGCACCTGTTGGAAGGAATCAGCGGGACGGGCAAGACGAGCCTGCCCCTGGCGTTCGCCGAGGCGGTGGGCGCGGGCGTCGAGGTCATCCCGGTCCAGGCGGACTGGCGAGACCGCCAGCAGCTCCTGGGGTCCTACAACGCCTTCGAGGGGCGGTTTCACGAATCCCTGTTCTTGCAGGCGCTCTACCGGGCCCGGACGCCCCGGTGGAAGGACCACCCGTTATTCATCGTGCTCGACGAGCTGAACCTGTCGAGGCCGGAGCAGTACTTTGCCGACTTCATCTCCGCGCTGGAGCAACCGATGAAGGAACCGCTCATCGAGCTGGTTTCCCACGCGGTCCAGCCGGCGCCGAAGCAATTTCGAGAGGGCCGATTCCTGCCCTTGCCTCGCAACGTGTGGTTCGTGGGCACGGCCAACCACGACGAAACCACGCTCGAGATCGCCGACAAGACCTACGACCGTGCCCACGTCCTGGAGCTGCCGCGCCGCAGGGAGCCGTTCGACGTGGAGGAATCTGAGTGCGAAAAGTATCCGCTCGGGTTCGGGCAGCTTCAACACGCCTTCGGTTGGGCGAGGAAGCGGAACGCCAAGGCCGCCGAACAGGCGCTGTCGTGGCTGGACGAACACCTGAAGGATCCGCTGTACGCGCTTTTCCGGCTGGGGTGGGGCAACCGCCTGGACCGGCAGATGCGCGTCTTCGTTCCGGTGGTCGTCGCGGGCGGAGGAACGAAGGGAGAGGCGGTGGACCACATCGTGGCCACGCGGCTGCTTCGGCGCATCCGGGATCGCCACGATGTCCGGCAGGAGGCGTACCGACAGCTCCGGGAGGCCATCGAGACACATTGGGCCGATCTGGACGAGGGGTCGGGACCGACGAGGTCCCTGGCGGTGATCGAGAGCGAAATCAAGCGGCTGAGCTTCGACCGGGCGGAGGAGGAGGATGGCGAGGATGTCTGAGTCGTCTCCTCGATCGAAGCGCGAGAACGGGCCGTCGGACGGAGTTGGGAAGTTTCCGAAGCGTTTGATCGTCCCGGTGCGAGCCACCGGGAAGGTCGTGCAGAGTCTCGAGACGAAGAACGAGGGCTGGGACGCCTGGATCCGGATCGCCCCCCTTGTGCCCGACGTGAGCGGCCAGGTCGAATTGACCCGCCTCGAGCGGACGATTCAGCGGAAGATCGGCTACCTGGCCGAGGTGTGCCACCGGCCTCGAGTCCAACTCCGTTTGGTGGATGAGCGGGTACCGGTGTCCATGGCGCGGCGCGTGCCGCCCAAGGCCTATCAACGGCTGGCGTCGCACCCGGAGGAGTGGCAGTATCGGACCTTGACCCGGGTCGTGCCCCGCGAGGTCTTGACGCTGTTGCCCGAGGACGATCCGGACATCTACGAGAACCGGGTGGCGACCCGCCTGGTGGACCATCTTCGTCGCTACCTGCGGCGGCGGATCCAGGTGCTGACCGACCTGGCGCGACTCGCCGGCACGGCAGCGGCCTTGCAGCAAGGCCTGGAGACCGGCGCGTGGACGGCCCGCCATCGTGCCAGCCTTTTGATGGGGGACCTGTTCGAGCGGAGCGCCATGGCCGAGCAGCTCCGGCAGACCCTGGACACGCTCAACCATCTCGACCGGACGCTGCGGGCGTTGCAAGACTCCCGACTCTACCGGGCGGTGTCCCGCGCACCGCTCCCGGCCACGTTGACGATGACGAACATCCTGAGCAACGATCAGTATTACCGCCAGGTCGCCTTCCTGTGGCGAAGCTGGGTCCGCCATGGCCGCCGGAAGGCTTCCGAACGGAGCGACGTGGAACTCTGGGGCCACTTTCGGAGATTCGCCACCCTGGTGGTCCTCCGGGCGCTCGAGCTATTTCACCTCGAGCCGGACGAAGATGCGCGGACCCTGGCCATCCAGTCCGGCGCCAGACTACGACTGACCGGGACGCTCGGCACGTTCGAACTGACGATTCGAGACGACGCGCGGCTCAAGCTCGAGGCACCCGATCTGCCCGAGGCGCTGTGGATCGCGCTCGGACCTCCCCTGGAGGGCCATGCCGTCCCGGACCGGTCTCGAGGCCGTGTCTTGCGGCTTCGGCCGCCTGTCCGCGGGGAGGCGCAGGCTGGAGACGGGCGTGTCGCCGGGGACGCTTCGCTTGCGACCGGGGTCCCGGTCTCTCCGGTGGACCTGGGTTCGGTGGAGCGGGTGATGCGCCACATCCAGCAGTGGTTTCTCGAACAGCGATACCTTGCCTACCCCTCGCGCCTGTCCGTGCCCCCCTCCGTGCCGGAGACTCTCGTCGAAGTCCTTGCGAACAGGGACTGGATTCGGGTCGAGCCGGGCGAACCGGCGGGGACCGGGACCGAAAACGGGCACAGCAGGGAGAACGGGAACGGCAAGAAGAACGGGAATGGAAGGCGCGCTGTGCGGAGAGGTTCCAGGCTGAAGGGGGGAGCGCGAAAAGTGGACGGGTCACCCCCTCCCCCTTCACGCGACCTCGTCGTCCGGGCGATCCCACGGAACGGGAAGGACGCGGGTATGGGCGCAGCGATGGTAGAACTCCGCAAACGCCACAAGCGCCTGCCTGCAAGAGAACGGGCCAAGGTCCCGGAGACGCTGCTCGAGGAGTGGAATGGGGGGGTGCGCGACGCGCTGGAACGGCTGGAGCGGATCCGCGTCTGTCCCGTGTGCCAGGGTCGAGGCGTCTTCAAGGCGCGCGACGGGGAGACGTTCGTCTGCGTGTGCGAGAACTGCAAATGGCAGTGGGAGCTGCGGACTTGTGGAGACTGCGGCCACCGGTTCCCGGTCCTCTCGAGCAAGGCTGCACCGGTGGAAGTCTCCGGTGACATCTTGGCGGCGGAGTTTCCCAGCAAGGATGTGCTGGCGGAGCCGGGGGAGGACGGTGGATGGCGGTGTCCCCGGTGCACCCCCCTACCCTCCCGGGATCGGCCGGCGTCCGCTCGCCCATGACCACATCAGGATATCACCAGGCGATTGCCAGGCCGGTCAACACACGCCAGTTGCGATAGTTCCATTGGATGTCGTAGTTGCTCAAGCTGGGGAATATGCCGGGCTGATAGTCCGGAAAATTGGTCCGGCGCACCCACAGGTCGCCCCGAATGGTCACCGCCTGCTGCCGGCCGATGGGGAATCGTAGTTCTGTGTTCGCGGTGGTCCGGGCGTCGACTCTGCGGTCACCGAACGTGAGCGGGGGATGACCGGACATGCCCGGCTGCCAGTCGGGTGTCGCCGCAAAACTGTTCGGTCCGTAGCGCCTGAATCGGAGGTTCGTCGCGACGGACAACGCCACTCCGCCCTTCGTCCGGTAGCGAAGGCGGAGCCCGGGTCGTGGCGCGGTGTAGGAGTAATATCCCTGGAACGTGTCCTGCACGACATCGTACCCGAACGTGGTGGCACAGCGCAGCCGGGCGTCGAGAAACCGCAATTCTGTCGTGACGGCCGGACGGATGCCTCGAAACTGCTGGAGGGGGTTGGGGGGCACCGATCCAGAAGACGCATGGGTCTTGCCCGTGCCCGCATCTCTGGCGTATGCATAGAAATAGTCTCTGCGGAACGCGGTGATGCTCGCCGCCATCTTGATGTGGGCGCTGGTCCATCGCCATCTCAGCCCCACCCGGTGCTCCTCGTTGTCTCCAGGCACGAGGTGGTTCGGATCCGCGTCGGGGTCGTCGATGGGATGGAAGTTCGGGTCCTTTTCCCACGTGGAGAGCCGGTATCGATAGGTCGCCTTGATCCTCTGGCGTTTTGCCGGCCGGATGCCTATCCGCGCCTTCGCCTGCCATGCTTGAAAGCTGAATCGGTCGCTGGGGACGTAGCCTTCGGGTGGTGCCGGGGGGTCGGCAGGTTCTTCGGGAATGGGCTGGTACAGGTCCGGCCACCCGGGCCGACGAACCACATCAGCGCCCCCGCCGGCTTCGACCCAGAGCCATCGGTTCGGTTGGAGACGTACCACGGGCGCGACCCGGGTCTTGATCTCGCGCAGGTCGGCGCCAGGGGTTTCCCGGTACTGGAAATCGAACGGGACCTTCAGGCGGAACCAGCCGCCATCGAGTGAGCCCTTGGTGCCGACTGCGACCAGGCTCATGGGAGCGCTGTCGGGACGCACGCCCAGCCCAGAGAAGTAGCCGGCCAGGAGCGCGGCGTCGAAGGTCATGTCGGAGCGCAGTCGGGCCTTGCGCCTGGTGCGCGGTCTCAGCGCCTGGTCCTCCGTGCTCGCCAGGTTGGCGCCAGTTGCCATGTCTGCTTGTGGTTCTTCCAGTTCCTCCGCGCCTGCTGCCGGCGTGACACCTGGTGCGGTTGCCAGCAGGACCGGCGAGAGAAGACGCCACACCATCGTTCTCCCTGCAGGTGTTCGTTTCGACCGTCCCATTCCGGCCTCCTTGTTTTGTTGTTCAATCACCAAGCGTGCCGCTGGCGGCCAGCGCCACGAGGCAAGCTCGAGTCAGCCGTTCCGCACGTCTGTTTCTGGGGTTCCTCGACGCCACCGCGCGCCCCATGTCCAGGCACCCCTGGAAATCTCCGGTTTGTCTCAGCACATCAGCGAGCTTCACACGGCCCCGATCGTTGCCCGGGTCCCTGTCCAACAGGTCCCGATACAGGCTGGCAGCCCGTTCGTACCGTCCTCGAGCCACCTCGAGTCGGGCCAGGCGGGTAAGGGACGGAACGTGTCCCGGGTCGAGTGCAACGGCTTTTCGGGCGGCGTCGTACTCCTGCGCGCGGCGGCCGGCCTTGCCCAACGCCACGCTGAGGTTGTAGTAGGCCTTGGCGTACCGGGGGTGATCTCGAGTGAGTTGCTCATAGACCGTGATGGCCCCGTCGATATCGCCGCTGCGGCTCAAGGCCACGCCTTGGTTGAGCGCTGCCTCGCGGTAGCGGGGGCGCACGTCGCGAGCGCGCTGGAAGGACGCCACCGCAGCCAGGAATTCACCACGCCGAATCTGCAGTTTTCCCAGGTGGAACCACGCGGTGGCGTGGTTCGGATCGACCTCGGTCGCACGCTGGAGGATCCGTTCTGCCTCGTCCAACTGGCCGCTGGCGGCGTGGGCGGCTCCCAGGTTGATCATCGCCTCGACGTAGTCCGGACGGTTCTCCAGCGCCTGGCGGTACGCGGCGATGGCCGCTGGCAGGTCCCCGGCGCTGCGGAACGTGATACCAAGGTTGTACCAGGCCTCTGGATAGCGCCCCTCGGTGAGGGCGATGGCTTGCTGGTAGGCTTCCTTTGCCGATACGATGTCACCGGATCGCATGGCGACGAGGCCTGCCAGGAAATGGTGCTCCGGCCGGTCCGCGTCCATTTCCAGGAGAATCTCCGCCTGCGCGCGAGCCGGGGCCAGGTCCTCTCGCTCGAGGTAGAGGCGAAGCAGGCGCCGGCGTGCGGAGTGGTACTCGGGGTCCAGCCGCAGCGCCTGGATGAAAGCATCCTCGGCGCCCGCCAGGCTTCCTTCCATTTCCCGGATACGGCCAAGGGCGCTGTAGACCTCGGGCAGTTCCGGGGCGATCGTGCGGGTCTCCTCGAGGTACTCCAGAGCCACAGCCAGATCCTCCGGCTCGCCGGTGTTCAGGAAGGCCCAGGTGGCACCCAGGCGAATGTCCGACAGCGCGGGCGCCCAGTCGATCGCGGTGTCGAACTCCCGGAGTGCCATCTCCCGCTGTCCCGCGGCCAGGTAGGCCCGGCCCAACTGGAGGTGTGCATGGGCGCGTTCTTCGTTGCCACCGTGGGCTGCGGTCGCCTCGAGTAGCTCGATGGCCTCCTGCAGGTGCCCTTGCCGACGAAGCAGAACCCCCAGCGCCAGGCTCGCCGCACGGTAGGAAGGACGGTCGGCGACCAGGCCGCGCAGGATACGCTCGGCGGTCGCCAGGTCGCCAGCTCGGCGGTAGGCGATCCCGAGGTTGAGGACCGTCCCGTAGCTGGTGGGGCCGAGTGCCATGGCCTGTTCCAGGGAGCTGATGGCGTCCGACGGGCGCCCGGCCACGAGAAGCCAGTAGCCCAACTCAGCCTGCAAGGCCGGCTCGTCGGGGCGAAGCCGCGCCTCCTCCCGGAGAAGTGCCAATCCTTCGTCGAACTCGCTCCGCCGAAGCAGGATCCGGGCTCGAGCGTGGGCTTCGGTCTTCGCCTCCGTCGCAGCCGGCGGCGCCTCCTTCTCGTCCTCCTCGAGCTGAGGTCCAGCAGTGTTCCCGCCAGGACCCGAACGGCCGACCAAAATGACGTGGGGCGGCACGCGGTAGCCACGGGCGAGAGACTCGAGAGCAACGGCACCAACCAGCAGACCCGCTAGCGAGGCAAGCACCGGCAAGAGGCGGTTGGGACCCATGGACCTCATCGAAGCACCTCCTCGACATACGTCCCCAGACCTCGACCGTTCACATTCTGGATTTCGAGACCCGGGCGTGCGTTAAGTTCGAGAACCAGCGTCCTGCCACTCTGGTCCACCACGATATCTGTCCCGAGGTAGGCCAGGGGCACCTGCGACGCCCGCCGAGCGGTGTCGATCACCCGTTCCCACTCGGGCTGCTGGACCCCGATCAGCGGTGCACCGCTGTCCGGATGGCGATCGATGGGCCGCCCCCGAAACGAAGCCCGGATTGTCCTCCCGGATTCGATGTCGATCGCGAGCCCGATGCCTCCCTGGTGCAGGTTGGCCACGCCCCCGGACGCAGCAGTGGGGACCCTCAGCATGGCCATGAGCGGCACCTGGTTCAACGTGATGATACGCAGATCGCTCAGACCGTCGTGCCACAGGCGCGCATGGACCGGGTGTGCCCGAATCCGCTCCTCCACGTAGGCCCGGTCCGGTCTGTCCTTGGAGAATGCTCCGAAGACGATGTTGGCAACGTGCTGCCGGATCTCGGCGAGCGTGACATCCCCGCCGCCGGCCTTGAGCCAGACACCGCGTTCCACCTGTTCTCCGACCACCATCAACCCTTGGCCGCCACTGCTCTGGGCCGGCTTGATCACGAAGTGTTCCTCGTCCTCGATCCGTTCGAGAAGCCCGTTGACCTCGTGCAGGCCGTGGGCAACACCGAGCAATCGCGGTACCGGCACCCCCAGTTCTGACAGCACCTGCTTGGCCACCAGCTTGTCGTCCGCGATCGGGAAATGGCGGCGGTCGTTGTGGCGATAGATGAGTTCCACGTTCCTCTCGTTGATACCGACCACCTCTTTGCGCCTGTGCAACATGCGCCGCCACTGGCTCAGCCACTGTGGGCGTCTCATCCAGCCTCCTTGATCAGCAAGCCACGAAACCGGAAATACTCCGACAGCCTGATGCCGACCCAGCGCCCCAGGTAGAGTTCCAGCGCCACCACCACCAGGAGAACCTCGGGAAATGCGACCAGCAGCATCTGGACCGCGAGAGAATTCATCACGAGATAGCAGGCCAGGATCACCGCGGCCGTGCCTGCAAGCCGTTTCAGGGCGCCGGGCATGCCATCGTCGGAGATGGACATGTAGAAGCGCTCGGCACTTATGGCCGTGACAGCGATGGGGAAGATGGTCGCCCTGGAAAGCTGGGCGTTTCCGATGAAGTCAGCAATCACGGCCACGCCCATCAACGTCACTGCGACGAACGCCAGGAGGATGGCGAGCAAGGGCGCGTGCAGCAGGTTCAGGTCCTGGAGAGAGGATCGGAGCAAGCCGGCGACCGCGATCACCGCGACCCAACTGAGGAGTCCCCAGAACAAGCCTGTTTCGGCCATGGCCGCTGCCAGCAGAGCGGGCAGGAAGGTCCCCCAGGTGGGCACGCCCACCACGTTTCGGCACAGTACGACCACCAGCGCCCCCACAGGCAACGTCAGCAGGGTGCGGAGAAGGGAGAAAGGAAGCCCGGAGCGCTCGAACACGCCCCAGACGTTGAGAGATCCGAAGACGCCCTTGGTCACCGACGACGGCACCAGTTCCGTACTCACCCAGAACTGGTATTCGAAGTTGATGTCGCGGGTGTGGGTGAACAGCACTTCGTCCCCGGTGTACAGCTCGAGGTAGTGCCCGGGGAGGCGAGCGAAATACCCATTGGTCGGGTCGAAAGGGACCCAGTGACCGCCGACGTAGCATTCCACCCACTGGTGGGTCGTTCGCGTGGTCCCCGTCTTCATCACCAACCCACCGACGAGCCGTGCCGGAATCCCCGCCTGTCTGGCCAGGGCGACGAACAGCCTGCTCTTCCCATTGCAGCTTGCTTCACCCAGGCGCAGGGCGGTCAAGGCGTCGGTGGTTCCCTTGAACGGGCGAGCGGCGAGAGAGGACGTCCTCGTGTGGATTGCGCCCAGGCGTTCGAGAATCGTGCCATGATCTGCGCCGATGCGCTCGAGTTCCTCCTCGATCTCCGGGGAGTCTACCTGGATGTTCGGCGCCGGCTTCAGGTAGCGCGCGATGGAGAGGGGATACGAAGGGGGCAATTCAAGCCCCGGGTCGATGTCATAAGCGATAGGCCGGGACATCACATCCACGCTCATGCTCAGCAACACGCCGTCCTGAACGTGGCGGCCTGTCCAGATCATTTTGCGATTCAGCCCTTCGGTTACCACAGCGTGGGACAGGGAGGCGTCGGCCACGCGCTCATCACGTATTTCCTGCCGGACATCTGAAGCGGGGAGAAACGAGCGGACGACCACGCTGTCATCGTTACCGTCCAGTCGCATGGTCAACCGCACCGAGTATTGGGTGTGCGGCAGCACATCGCCTGGAGAGACTTGCCAGACCGAGATCTTGAGCAACGCGATGGCTGCCGAGGCGGCGACGAGCGTTCCTGTGACAGCCGAAAGCCGTGGGATTGCTCGCCATGCCCGTATCATCTTGCCTGGGTCGAACATCGTGGGTGTATTTCCTCGAGTGGCACCATCCCAGCGCTTGGCGCCTGTTTGTGCGTCATGTCGGGCCGGATACGAGCGAGATCGCGCCATCCCCGCGTGTGGAGCCTGTTTTCCAGTTCCATCAGCACGGACCGTGCCGCCTTCGATCGGGCGACGACTCCACGATCCGCGTTCCGAGCCACTTTCGCCACCCAGAACGCACGGGTTCGGCGAATTGCTACCTGGACAGACCACTGTCGCTCGTGGCTGCATTCGTCCGCGACCGGCACCTTCGTCAGCCCGGTAGCGGTTCGGCTGGTTCCTGCGTTTGTTCTAGTGTGGCGGCCGGACCGCCGGTGGCACTTCAAACCTTCCTCGATGGAGACCGCGATGGGCGACCTACGCGCCGGGCGATGTCAGGAGAGCAGCGGCGGCGTTTCCGGGAGAGGACACCTGGAGGCAGCGCCGGAAACAGGTGGTGCGAGCAAGACGAGCCGGACAGCGGGACGTTGGGCGAGGTCACGCCTTCTGGCCACGGGGCTCTCAGCAGTGGGCGCACTCTCCGCCTGCTTCTCCATGCCCCTCGGCGGCGAAGAGCCTGTGCTCGTGCCGACACCCACCCCCGGATGGGCGCTCGACCAGGACGGCGATGGGTTTGCGGCCGCGGAGGACTGCCAGGATGACAATCCGGAGATCCACCCCTTGGCCCAGGAGCGGTGCGGAGACGGTGTGGACCAGAACTGCAACGGGTTCGCCGACGAGCAGTGCGACTGCGGCCCGCAGGACCTGATCACCAGCCTCCAGCCGTTGGCCGCCCAGGACGACTTGGAGCAGGTGACTGTCGCATGCAGTGCACCCGTGTCGTTCAAGGCAACGATCCTCAACGGCTGCAACAACATTGTCGAGCTTGCCAGCAGCAGTTCGTGTTTCGTCAGGGTGGATATCGTTCGGCTGGAATCCGATGACGAGGAGATGATGGTGGGGGTCTATCCCGAGTCATGCGACGCACCGGACGCGGAGTGGGCGCTGGGGTCTGGCGAGTCGCTATCCCTGGTGTGGGAGTGGCCGGAGGACGTCTCGGCATCGGAGCCGGGCGAATACGAGTTTCGAGCTGCATGGCCGAACGGCCACGGTGCCCGGCTCGCTGTGACGCTCCTTTCGCCGTGCGAGCCAGAGGGGGAACCGGAGACCGAGGACACGCACACGCCAGAACCCGGGGAGGAGGGGCACGGGACATGATCCCGAGGGCCCGTGAAAAGCGCGCGTCAGAAACCGAGTTCCAGGCCGATACCGAATGCTGCCTGCACGTTGGCTTCGGGGCTGTTGTCTTCTGCGAAATCTTCCACGACGATGGGCAACGTCCCTTCGAAGGTCAGCAGCAGGCTTCTTGTCAACTCCAATCCGGCCCAGGCGACCGGTCCTCCCGGGAACGACAGCCATCCCTGTGAGGCGGAGACCGCTCGAGCCTGCTCCGAGGCGACTTGGTCCGGCAGATCGAGGGCAGGCACGTAGACGGCCGAGCCGAACCACCCGGCTCCGGCGTGCAACCGGCCTCGAGAGCGACGCAGCACGATCTGTGCCCCCGCCTCGAGAACATGGCGCCGTTCCGTGCTGGCCAGGGTGGTCCAGTCCCCGCCCGCCGTGGAGGACCAGGCGGCATGGAAGCTCAAAGTCAGCCCGCGCAGGGCGCCCCCTCGTACCCGGTATCCGCTGACAATCGTGACTCGAGGAGCGCTATCGCCCCAGATCATGCCGCCGTCGCCACGAAGCTGGCGGACGTACCCGCTGTTGACCGAAAAGTAGCGACGATAGCCCCTGAGTTCTTCGATCAGGAGGCCGAGCGAGTAGACTTGTCCCTGGGCGAAAGGGAGGCGTCCCTCGGCGACAGCCCGACCAGAGGCATCCTGGATCCGCACCTGATGGGTCCCCGGGGGGATGGGTACTGTCCGCGGAAACGCTCCCTTGAGGCGTCCGTCGACCTCGATGGACAGGGGTGTCGCCGTGGCGCCGTAGGCATAGACCAGCGCCGCGGCGCGAGCCAGTTCCGGGTCCGGCCTGCCGCTCAGAAAGACGTCCGCACGCCCGACGACCCGGAAATTCCCCTCGGGAATCTGGCGTCCGTGCGTGTGCTCCATGGTCCGGGCTCGAGCGTGGTCGTGGGCTTCGTAGGCGGTCACGGCACCATCGCCGTTGGTGTCGGCCCGAATCATGTCGCCCGTCAGTCCCTGGAGGAGGAAATAGGTATAGGTCCCGTGCTTGAGCGCGTTCTCCTCCTGGGCCGAACCCCCCAGCGTACTCGCCATGAGCACGGCTTCGGTCTCTCCATCGGCATGTTCCAGGGCGCCCCACGGGTCGGGCAAGCGTGAGAGGTACTCTCTGGAGGTCGCCGTGATCCTGGACTTCCCGTTTCCTGAGAAGCAGTTGTCCAGGATCAACACCTTCCTTTGGGCTTTGAGGTCCTTGAGGAAGTGCCTGAGCGCCGCCACATCGATCGCGGTCCCGGCCAGGTCCGAGGCCCGGGAATCCGCTGTCACCAGGTACAGCCGAACACGGCCTTCCTTGCCCACTTCGATCGACCCGTGACCCGAAAAGTAGATCAAGAGCGTGTCCTGGCGGCGCAGCCCATTGCGAAGTCGTCGCAGTTCCTCGAGAATGGCTCTCCGAGACACATCGTTCCACGAAGTCAGCTCCACGACACGGTCGAAACCGCCGTAGTCCGGGTGCCTGAGAACCCTCGCCATCTCGCTTGCGTCGCGGCGGGCGAAGTGGAGCCGGGCGAATGTGGGATCTTCGTACTCGTCAATCCCGATGACGATCGCCAGACGTCTTGGGCGCAGGCTGTCCTCCAGAACCGACGAGGTGGTGGGCGACAACTCGAACCCCTTGGGCGTCACGCGCGGGTGGGCGCAGCCCGACAGAATCGCGAGCAGGAGCAACATGCCCGGGAGGACGCACCGGTACCAGCGTAGGTGGCTGTCTGCAGGCATCAGTCGTCCTCCTCTTCCCAGGTGGACGGGGTCTCATCGGCCTCGGTCTCCCCGGGCTTGCCACTGCCCCAGCCAGGGTCCTCCTTGACCAGCCGGATGGCGTCCAGGTCGATGCCGGGCATGTCGCTCCCCGAAAGCACGTTCACGTAGTGATCCACGTACAGATTCCACACGGTATCGAGCCAGGTGTTGGTCTGCTCGGGCGGAGCGCGGTCGGCGGCCACGGCGATGTAGGTATACTCTCCTGCACGCTCCGGCAGCACGAAACGAAGGAGGGCGCCGGTGTCGTCCACGATGTCGACGACCGTTTCGCCTTCGTCGATGGTCAGGTCGCTGCGTTCGTATATCAAGGAGAGACGGTGGCGGGGATCGCGTTCCACGAGCGCCAGGTAGGTGGCCCGTTCCACTACGAACCTAAAGTATACCCCTTCGTTTGGTTGGAGCACCGAGAGGTCGTCAGCGGGGTGGTAGGTACTCCCGTCGCGCGATGCGATAACCACCTGAAGATCGACACTGGGCTCACCAGCCACGTCAGCCTGACCCTTGGTCTGGATATCCCGTGGATCGTCTGGAAGGTAGACTAACACCAGGGCCACGGTCGCGACCGCCCCGAGCACCCCCGGGAGGGCTGGACGGAGGACGCGGTGAATTCGTGTTCCCCATCCCGTGGCCCACCCCGGTCGCCCTGGCCGTGGAGGCTTCTCGCGGACCGGCTGTCCGATCTCCGGTGTTTCCGCCTCCTGGTCGATCCGACGCCACACAGCGTCCATCAGGTGGCTCACCGGCTCGACACGAGGGGCCTGGCGCCAGAGTTCGAGCGTGTCGTCGATTTTTCTGGCCAGGCGGGCGAGTTCCGGCGACGCTGCCATGGCCGCCTCCAGCCGGTCCCTCTCTGCGGGGGTCCGGGCTTCCGGTGGTTTGTCCAGGATCCTGAAGAATTCATCGTGGTCCATCGTAGTCTCAGCCCCTCAGGTTGCCGGCCCATGGATCTCATGGGTCTCGAGCACGATCTCCCTCAGCTTGCGCCTGGCCTTGGTGAGGTACGCCCGGACCGAACCGGGAGAGAGTTCCATCACCCCAGCGATGTCATCCGTGGACATGCCTTCACGATAGTAGAGCAAAAAAGCGGTTCGTTGCCCCTCCGGGAGCGCGTCCAGAACGGCGTCGATGGCCCTGAGTGCCTGTCGCAAGGCCATCGTGTCGGCCGGTCCGGGAGATCTCGAGGGAATCTCCCGCTCGGCCGCGTTGCCCGCGCCCCGCTCGACCGTCAGGGAATCGGTCACCCGGTCCTTGCGCCGGGCGCGCAACCACGAGATGGCCTCTCGTCTAGCGATGGTGAAGAGAAAGGACTTGAAAGCGCCCCGTGGCTCGTATCGGTCGGCCGCTGTGTGGAGTTTGTAGAGCGTCGCCGACAGCGCTTCTTCCGCCCCAGCCTCATCCCTGACGACCCCCTTGAGGTACGCGAACAGGTGGGACCAGTGCCGCCTCACCAGGCGCTCGAAGGCGGACCTGTCACCTGCGCGATATGCGGCCATCAACTCATGATCCGTCTTCATCACACCTCGTAGGAGACCTCCCACTCACATAACGCGCGGAGGGTGGAAAACGCTACCGCCCTGGGAGAAAGATCAGTCCGCGCTCATGGCACCTTCCTGGCGGATTCCTGCATGTCCCGGGCCTGATTATCGCCGCTCCGTTCTGGAAGGAACTGCCCCCTTGCGGTCCGTGTGTGGCCCTGGCCTGGAAGGCCGGGGTCGCGTCTCCAGGTCGCCTCTGCTAGAATGGGGTGCATGAGGCAAGTAGCAGGTTCAGAAGACGGCCTGGTGGGGTTCGCCGAACGTCTCATCTCTCTGCTGGAGCGCACGAGCGTCGTGGCCACCTACAAGTACGCGGTGGTCATCGCCCTGATGGACCTGTGCATGGAGGCGACGGGCAAGGATGCGATACCTCGAAGCCATGTCACGACGCGACAGGTCGCCGAGAAGGTGATCGAGTTGTACTGGCCGCAGACCCGCACCTACCCGGCGTCGAACGCGCCGAGAGTGCTCCGGCAGAATACCGGGAAGCAAGCCCGGATCCTGAGTGACATCCTGGCGTTTCGGTCGACGCTGCCGGATCAGAGCATGTCGCTCCACCGCGCGCGGCTGGAAGCGCCCGTGGCCTACCAGCGGTTGGTGCACCGGGTAGAGTGGACGTTGATCCTCATGCCGTTGCCTCGAGTGCAAAAGGTTCGCGGCGGCGAGGAACCCATTCTCTATCACATCCAGTGGGACACGGACATCGAGCGCAAGAAGAGGGACGTGACAGCCTACCAACGCGGGGAGGAGAGTCCCTTTGACAACCGTATCCTCCTCAAGCCAGGCGTCCCGGAGTACCTGGTCCGGCTCAACTTGCTTCTCAGGCCGCTCATCTTCCGGAACTGGGCAGCACTGGTGGCTCGTGTAAACAGAGATCTCATCGAGGAGGCCACGCTCGAGGAGTTCCTTTTCGGCAAGAGCCGGGTCTCGCTCGGCCCCGTCGCTCCTCTGCTGCGTGACATCCAGAACGGCGCATGCTTCTACTGCGGAAAGACGTTCGGACGCCGACTCGAGGTGGACCATTTCATTCCCTGGTCTCGATATCCGGACAACGGCATCGAGAACCTGGTGGCGGCCCATGCGAGGTGCAATCGCAAGAAGCGAGACTTCCTGGCCGACACGGAACATCTGGCACGCTGGACGGCGCGGAACACGCCGGGCAGCCCCGGTGCGCGTGCCCTCCTGAGCGCGGCGCGGGAAACCCGCTGGGAGTCGCATGCGGAACAGACGTTCGGCGTGGCCCGGTCCATCTACCTCAACCTGCTCCCGGGGGTGAAGCTCTGGCGCCTGGGCGACATCTTCGTTCCCGCTGACCGGGCTACACTCAGGCGTGTCCTGGCCGAAACGTGAGCTTCAGCATCTGGAGTCGTCGTCAGGAGGGCAGATCCGTGGGATTCTCCCCGGCCGATGGTAGTCGCCCCGGGCGGGAATGACGAAACGGACGCCACCGGTCGGGTCGTCCACGTCGCCGCGGAACCGGGGGATGAGGTGCACGTGGACGTGGCCGACCGTCTGACCCGCAGCCTCTCCCACGTTTACCCCGATGTTGTAGCCATCGGGATGGAGTTCCTCGTCGAGTTTCGTTCTCGCCTCGTGCAGGAGTCTCAGGATCGCGCTCCGCTCGTCCCCGGTCGTCTCGAACCAGTCGGCCACGTGGCGCCTTGGAACCACGAGGAGGTGGCCCGGATTCACCGGGTACCCGTCTTCGATGGCCAGGGCGAACTCCGAAGACAACCGGACACGAGACGGGTCGGGCCGGCAGAACGGACATGCACCCCCGTGGACCCTCTCACCCTTTCGCCACATGCTCTCCTCCTGTACGTGTATGGGCGGGGTATTCCCCGTGGAGCACGCTTCCAGCCGGCAGACCGTGGAGCACGCTTCCAGCCGGCAGACTGTTCGGTGTGCCGCGCACGTGCGGGGCACGCTCCGCCCCCCGCCCCTACGACCCCCCGTTCTCCGCGGCTTTCTTCCTCGCGGCGGCGGCGAGATCCTCCCTCCCCGCCCGTTCGTAGAACCCTGCCGCGATGAGACGGGATCGTTTTCGTTCGTTCGGGTAGTGCGCGCCCAGGTCCTCCATGGTCCCGGCCGCATCCAACCAGGCGCCTCGAGCCGCGAAGAACTTCGCCGCGGCCAGGTAGGCGTCCTGGACGGCCCGCACCTTTGCCACCGGCGTGCAATCGGTCCCATCGGGAGCGGGGTGGATGACGAGCCGCCAGTCCTGCGCGCGGGCAGCGGTGCAGGCGCCGCGGAGTCCGGGCGCCAGCCGCTCCAGTTCGCTCTCCTGGATGAGGAGCAACCACGAGCGGCTCGGCCGGCTGGCTTCATACAACGCCCACAAGCCGTCGGGGGGTTGAATTGCGGATACGATGCCGAGGCGCCCGACGACCAGGATACGTTCGATCTCCGCGGCGAGGCTGCTCGACGGTGTCAACTGCGTCGTGAGCAGGCCACTGTAGAGTTCCGGCGCGGCGAAAAAGTCGTTCCACACGTAGAGAGTCGCCCCTTTCGGCGCCAGGATGCCTGCGCGCTTCGCCACCGCGCGTAGTCCCGGGGATGGATCGAGCACGTTGCCACCCGGGGCCACGGATGGGGCCGCGTTCACGAGGAAGAGGGCGGCGAGCGGCACGGCGATCGTTCCTTTCGGGATCGCCGGCGGCAGGGCGCGGTCGAGAAACAGCCCGCCGAACAACGCCGCGGCGGGGAGCAGGGGGAGGAGGTAGTAGAGCCTCTGCTGGCTCAGCGTGCAGTAGAATGCGAATGGTCCCACGAGCCAGAAGGCGGGGAACAGCCACGCACGCTTCCCCCGGCGCCACGCGGGCACCGCCAGGCCGAGCCCCAACAGGGCGAGGAGGCTGAACACCGGGTCTCGCGCCCACATCTCGAGGAAGTAGAAGTAATCCCGGGCCGGGTGCCAGGAGAACTGGGCCTCGTTCCTGAGCCGGAAAACGTCCAGGTTCTGCGACAGGAACGAGGCGGGATGGAGCGAGAGTTCGGCGAGGACCCAGGGAAGGGGCAGTGCGGCGACCAGAATCAGCCCTTCCCAGAACCGCCGGTCCCGGAATACCGCCCTGCGCGCGATCACCAGGTACCCCACGAAGGCCGAAACCGAGAAGAGTCCAGCGTAGGACTTGGTCAGGACGGCGAGTCCCGAGAGGAGTCCTCCCCACCAGAACCAGCGTCGCTCCTCGAGCGCCTTGAACCAGGCCACTGCGGCCGCCGCGGTCAGCCCGGCAAGCAACGGGTCCATGAACACCCGGCGGCTGAACTCGTAGAAGGGCGCGCAGGCCAGCAGCAGCGCCGCGGACAGCCAGCCGAGGCGCCGGCCCCCGAACATGCGCCCGAGTTCGAACGTCGCGACCACCGCGATGACCACGCCGATGGCCGCGGGCAATCGCAGGGCCAATTCCCCGACACCCAGCAACTGGGCGAACAAGCCGCCGAGCCAGAAAAACAGGGGCGGCTTCATCAAGTAGGGCGTCCCGTGTACGGCCGGGGCCAGCCAGTCGCCTCGAGTCACCAGGTCCCTGATGGCGATGCCGTAGATGGCGTCGGTTCCATTCTCCAGGCTCCCGGACCACAGCCGGAAGCCGGCGGCGCACGCGGCAAGCAAAGCGACTGCGAGGCGGTCCTCGAGCCCCCCTCCCCTCTCTCGATGGGACGGAGGTGCGGTTGGACGATGGATACTGGCGCGCCGCCAGGTTGCCGCTATCCACGCCCTGGCCCGCGGCAACACCCACCCGAGAGCGACCGTCAGCGCGACCAGGCTCACCAGGAGGCCGAGGACACGTTCCCAGGTGGTCAATCCAAAACGGAAGCGCAAGGTGCGGCTCCCCTCCCCTGCCGGAATGGCCATCAGGCCGTCGTCGCCCGCCGTCACCTCCTCCCAGGGACTGCCGTCGATGGAGACCTCGCACCCGGGAGTGGCCTGCTCGAGCAATCTCAGCGTCCCCGGAGCATGGCCGGTGGGAAGCGTGACGTGAAACCTCGAGCCACGCCCCTCCCGCGTGACCGCGGGGAGCGGTACGTCGCCCCCGGCGACATC